>NC_012914.1:810000-1165000 GCF_000023585.1 Paenibacillus sp. JDR-2
CTTGTTCATTATATCCCCGTGCGTACAGGCACGGAGGATGCCCGGCAGTTAATGGATGCGCATATGCTTCATACTCCGCAGAATCCGGAGCTGCTGCAGCTGCTTGAGAAGCTGCTGAAGGCTTCATCATCGCCGGATGCGATGATGCTGCTGGAGAAGAAGGCGTTATTTTACCAGCTGATTAACCGGGTGCTGCAGTCCGAGCGTGCGCAGCAAAACAAAGCAAGCCATTTGCTGATTGAAGAAGCGACCGCGTATATTCATGATCATTTTGACGAGCCGATTACGCTGTTCCAGCTGGCGGAGCGTTTTGGGCTGAAGCCGAAATATTTCTCTTCCTTGTTCCAGCGTTATACCGGAATCGGGCCGATTGATTATTTGATTCAATACCGGATCAACAGGGCTTACGAGCTGCTTATGACCGGACAGTTCACCGTGGCAGCCGTTGCAAGAAGCGTCGGCTATCAAGATGCGTATTATTTCAGCCGATTGTTCAAGAAGCATAAGGGATCTTCGCCGGGATTTTTCGGCCTTCATCAGAAGCGAAATCGTCCATCATAACATCGGGAATTTCTCTATTTGCTTTATCAATGGGGGATGATAGGATTTAATTGATAATGATAATTGTTATTACTTATAAGAACGGGAAAGGGAATGAACAATGAAAGCAAAATGGTTTCCAATTCTATTAATGGCGTTAGGCCTTGCGCTGCTGCTGAGCGCTTGCGGCGGCAATAACGGCGGCAATGGCAATAACGCTGGCAATAAGACGAATAATGCCGGACAGACAAATGAGGCAACAAGTACACCGGAAGCAACAGGCACGCCTGATGCGGCTAAATTCCCGCGTACGATTAAAGATGCAAACGGCGAGGTGACCATTAAAGAGCAGCCGAAAAAAATCGCGGTTGTCCATTGGGGATATGCCGACTCGCTGCTGCTGTTTAATGTCGATTCGGTTGGTCTGGCGCTGCCATTCACGGAGAAGCAGTCCGTGCTTCACTCCGATGAATACAAGCCTTACGTAGATAAAGTGAAGGATATTCAAATCGTTGGCGAGAACACGCAGGTCAACATGGAGAAGCTGTTGGCTTACGCACCCGACTTGATTATTGCAGGCAATGCGGTTAATAAGGATATTGCCGCAGAGCTGACCAAGATTGCGCCTACGGTAGTTATTGACGAGCAGCAAACGGACGTATTCTCGAATTGGCCGGCGCTTGTTACGAAATTCGGCGAGATTCTGGGACAAGAAGACGTGGCCGAGCAATACGTATCCAAGTATAACGCGGATCTGGCAGCTGCGAAGGAAAAGCTGGCAAGTCTGGACGGTAACGTTGCATTCGTACAGGTTCGCGAGAACGAAGTGTGGCTGCAGGGTACCAATTACACGAAGCAATATTATGTAGGCATGGACCTGAAAGCTCCAACCTCCGATGCAATGGCGGATGGAGAGAAGATTAGTCTGGAAGGACTTAGCGCCCTGGATCCGGATTATCTGTTCCTCGGTTACTTCAACTACAGCGACAAGACGCTTCCTGCCGCTACCGATCAGTGGGAGAACAGCGAGGTATGGAAGAAGCTGAAGGCCGTAGCTAACAACCATGTGTACAGCATCAACGGCGAGCTGGCATTGGGCTACGGGCCAATCGGCAACAGCTACGGGGTTCAAGCGGTCCTTGAGGCGCTTCAGAAGTAATGCGATAGCAAGAGGCGGTTACCAAAAGCCATTGGCTTAGGTAACCGCCTCTTTTTCGCGACAGCTAACGAAACGTCATATTCTTATTTCGTCGATTCTAGTCTCTGATAGGATCTAACGAAACCTGGTATCGTTATTTGCCTGTTTAAGCTGCTTTGCAGGGCGTATTCATGGAAATAACGTGTCTACGTTTCGTTAGAATCAAGTAATGCCGGATTACGGCCCAATAAGCATTTTACGTTTCGTTAGAAGGATAATGGATGAGGAGGAGGCGTTGTTCTGCCTGTAATCTCGTCGTAGAAATGAGCTTGCGTGACTTGGATGTAGGGGTAGAGCCATAACATTCCGACCCCAAAGGTGAGAAGTGAAAGGAGAAACCAGCCGACAAACGTAAGATGAAGCACAAACAAGTTCAGCTTGCGTCCTTTCATTAGTTCCTTGCTTTGGCGGATCGCTTCAAGCGCACCGATATCCGGGTTGTCACGCAGAATATAATAAGTTTGCGAATACCGGTAGAAAGCAATAATGCCTGGAACAATGAACAAAAGAGTCCACAATAATGTGAAGAGGGACATCAAGATGTAAACGAAAAAGGCTTTAATAAAATGAGGGAAACCGCTAAAGAGCGCGGTAAAATCCGGCCCTTCCTTACGTGCGACACCAACAAAGAAGACGACTAAGCCAAGTGTAAAGGCCCCGCTTATAAGCAGTTGAACCACGTAACCAATAAACGGAATAAAGTTAAGTTTTCCAATTATACCGCTCCCGATCACATATATGGCCAGGACCAAGATGGATTTGGCCCAGTTGCCGTCCAAGCTCTGTCTCGCTCTTGCTCTAAGTTCTGAGTACGATGCATTCATTGTGAAAAAACACTCTCCTATTTGTCTCTATCTTTTGAGGAATTCCGTAAAAAAAGGCCGGCAGTCCTTCAAGGATTGCCGGCCCTAACGATTTACTTCACATTGTCGTCGATTGCTTTAACGAAATGCTCGTTGCCGTCCGAAGTGCGTGTAGCTTCGTGGCTTCTTGTTGCTTCTTCGACTTGACCAAACGCCCAGTTGTTCTTCGCAACATCCGGGAAGGATGGTTCTACGTCAGTCAGCGGGCCTCTGTACAGAAGGCGGTTGATCAACGTTACGGCTTCAAGACGTACGATGTCTTTGCCCGGTTGGAACGTACCGTCGGGATAACCCGTTGTCAGTCCGTTACGGAACAATGCCTCGATTGCCGAGGAGGACCAGCGGCCTTCGCTGTCTCCGAATTGCGGTGTAATTGGCATGGATGTCTCCAGCTTCAGGTAACGTACCATAACGGTAGCCAATTCTTCGCGCGTCACAGGTTGATTCGGACGGAAGGTACCGTCTGCAAAGCCTTTAAAGATACCGCTGTCCGTTACGATCCGGATATAACCGCTTGCCCATTGGGTAGAAGGTACATCCTTGAATTCGGCTTTCAGCGTTGTCGAGCCGCCGTTCAGGAGGCGTGCGATAATAGCCGCAAGCTCTGCGCGGGTCAGCTTCTGGCTTGGTTTGAATTTGCCGTCTGGGAAGCCGAGAATGTAGCGTTGATGCTTCACAGTCTCGTCTCCGGTCTTGAAGAGCAATACTTTCACGGATGCTTTTGCCGCTTCAGGGTTCAGCAGCTCTTGGCTGGCTTTGCCTTCCGCGGAGATCGTAGCAAGAAGTTCCGTTTCCTTAATGGAAGGGTACTTCACTTCTACATTGCGTACGCCTTTGTCTCCGATGTTCAAATCTCCCACGTTCCAAGTCACTTTGTTGCCTTCTACCTTGCCGCCGTCGGCATTGGTTACCGTTGTGCCCTCAGGCAGGGTCAACGTTACGGTTGCGCCGGTAGCTTGTTTTGTACCGTTGTTCAGGTACTCCACTTTAATCTTGCCTGCTGTTCCTTCTTCTTGTCTGTCCTTGTCTACGGATACGTTAACAACGACGTTCGGTTTGCCTGCAGGAGCAACAGACGCTTTGGACATCTGAATATCGTGGCGGACAATCGCAAACTCGACAGGGATCGTTGGACTCGTATAAACGACATAGCCCGGAGCCGTTGCTACGATGTAGTAATCGGTTGTCGGATAGACCATGTACGCGTATTTACCGCCGTCTTTACTTGTCTGCGGGTTCGCGTTGTCGCTTGGAGCAAAGCCTGCGATTGCAGGCAATTTCACTTCCGTACCAGGCGTATTGCCGTTTGTAATATTGCGCGGCGTGTTTGCGTAATACAGCTTTACGGTTGCTCCGTCAATGGCAGCATGGGTATTGATGTCGGTAATGTCGCCATACGGGTCAATGAGCTCGTTAAGAATGTTCATTTCGCCATCGGCTGCCAGCTTGATCTTCGGAAGCGTGCCGTTGTTGTCTAATGCGTTAATAATAATGTCTTTGAAGCCGCCGTGTTCGGCATCCGGAACCTTAAAGATGATGGCAATCTGATATTCCGTATTCAGCTCAAGGCCGGGAATATTGAATACGCCATCTTTCAAAGGTGCCGTATATTCTTTATGATCCGGTGCCGGACCAATCAGCTTCACGGTTACCTGGTTCATGAAATCTGCTTCAAGCATGTCATTTTGACCGGTTGGAAGCTTTTGCGTAAGGAGACCGGTAATGGTCTTCGTCGATTCAAAAACTTCGCCAGGATTTCCGCTTACCGCGCCAACTTCAACGGTTTGCTTGAAGGAAACCTCTTTGGTCTGGCCGCCTACTTGAACGGTCTTGATGACTTCGATATCGTAGCTTTCGTCGCCGCGCGGAACGGCGATGCTGTACTTGCCGTCTGCGTCGGTAATGGCTTCAGCCGCGAAATCGATAATGCCGTCGCCGTCAAAGTCTTTCGTGATTTTAACGACCGCGCCTGCAACGATCGTACGCGTTCCGTTATCCGTTGTAGCTACAACGCCCGTTACGGAAGCAGGCTCAAAGGTAATGATAATTTGCTCTTGCGCGTAAATGCTGCGTTCTACGTCATTAGCCGTAGCCGTTACAGGAACGCTTTGCGATAAAATACCCTCGATCTTGGACGATTGGTACTCTATCGTTGCTTTGCCTGCTGCATCCGTCACCGCGGTTGGGGAACCGCCAAGGAAGGTTCCGAGCGATGCGGAGAAGGTGATGTTGACATCCTTGAGCGGTTTGCCGTCAATGTCAGTCAGAATGGCCGTCAGTTTCGAAACCGTATGGCCGTCACCTACGATGGAGCTAGGGTTAGCGCTAAGTTTCAAGATGTATTTCACAAGCTCGAAGTTTTGATGAATCGTTGTTTCAGCCGCCAAGCCCGGCAAAGCATTAATCACTTGATTGCGTGTTGCGTAGCCTTGCTTCTCTACGACAATCAGGTAATGCTCGGTACGGACATTCGGGAATTTGTAGAAACCGGAAGCATCCGTAGTTGTATTAGCCACTTTATTGGTTCCAGTTGGATCATACAAGGTTACCTTTGCTCCTTCGATCGGAGCTTGGGTGTTGCGATCTTTAACCGTTCCGTCTACGGACACGGTGCGGATCACGGTAAAATTATTGTTTTGAAGCTTGGAAGCTGCTTCAGCCGGTAAAGCTTCATTACCCTTAGAAGAGGTGAAGGTTACCTTATGAGCGCCGCTAGTTACTTCGGAAGGAAGACGGTATTGCACGTTTTCCCATTTCTTGAATCCGTCTGTCTGGTAAGTATCGCCGTTAGCCAATGTCAGGGTAACCGAATCATTGTCCGTTCCGCTATCCGGACCGTCGAAGTCAAAGGTTGCCGTAACTGCCGTAGCGGTTACTTCTGTAATAGCCGAGATTTTGAGCGGTTTGTTAGGCGCTACGGTCCATTCGGATGAATCCGTAACAGGACGGTCGCCAACCCAACCGTCAAGCAGACGAACGGTTAAAGCGATGGTAGCCGTATTGGAATCAAGCTCTCCGTCATTAGCCTTGAACGTAAAGGTGTCAGTGCTGCCATAACCAGCGTCTGGCGTGTACGTGTAAGTACCATCGTTGTTGATAACAACCTTACCATGCGCCGGCGGAGTTACAACCGAGAAGGTAAGAGTATCGCCATCAACATCATTAGCCTTGAAGCTGTCAGTGACGCTGGAGCCGGAATCAACGACTTTGGAATCATCCGATGCCGTTGGTGCGTCATTCACGGCAGTAACCGTAATCTCTACAGTTGCCGGCTCGGAATCGGCCGTTCCGTCGGTTGCTTTAAAGGTAAAGCTGTCCGGACCATTGTAATTAGGATCCGGCGTATACGTATAAGTGCCGTTCGGATTCAGAGTAACCATGCCGTGCTCAGGCTCCGTTACAAGAACGTAGGTAGGCGTTGTGCCGTCTACGTCATTGCCGGTTACTGTGCCGGTTACCGGCTTATCCTCAAGCGTTGCGTTGGTTCCTGCATTTGCCGTCGGTGCGTCGTTTACAGGAGTTACGGTAATGCTGACAGTAGCTTCGGTAGAATCCAGCTCTCCGTCATTTGCCGTAAAGGTGAAGCTGTCCGGGCCGTTGTAATCCCGGTCCGGCGTGTAAGTAAAGGTACCGTCCGGATTGAAAATAATTGTCCCGTGTTCCGGTTCGTTAACAAGCGTATAGGTCAAAGTATCGCCGTCTACGTCGCTTGCTTTCACTTTATCGTTAACAGCTGTATCTTCTGCCGTGCTGACAGTGCTGTTCTCCGAAGCCGGTGCATCATTTACCGGAGTAACGGTGATGTCCACTTTAGCAGGAGCTGAATCATCAGTGCCGTCGTTTGCTTTAAACGTAAAGCTGTCCTCACCGTTAAAGTTAGGATCCGGCGTATACGTATAAGTGCCGTCCGGCTTCAAATCAACCGTACCGTGCTGCGGCGGAGTCACAATCGTGTAAGTCAGCGGACTGTCTTCCACGTCGCTTCCCGTGACCGATCCGTTAACCGGTGTGTCTTCGGCAGTTGTTTCCGTTCCGGCTTCCGCAACCGGCGCGTCATTTACCGGAGTGACAGTAATCGTAACGGTGCCGGTAGACTTGCCGCCATGGCCGTCATTCGCTTCAAAGGTGAAGCTGTCCTCGCCGTTAAAGTTTGGATCCGGCGTGTACGTATAAGTACCGTCCGGATTCAAATCCAACGTACCATGCTCGGGTTCGGTTTTAACCGTATAAGTGATGGTGTCGTTATCCACGTCGTTTGCGGACACGGAATTGTTGATCGGTGTATCTTCGTTTGTCGTGACGCCGCTGTTAACCGCGGAAGGAGCATCGTTTACCGGTGTAACCGTGATCGTAACGGTTGCCGGAGCAGAGTCGAGTTCTCCGTCATTGGCTTTAAACGTGAAGCTGTCGGGACCGTTGTAGTCCTTATCCGGTGTATAGGTATAAGTGCCGTTCGGATTAAGTACAAGCTCGCCATGAGCAGGTTCCGTAACAACCGTATAGGTCAGCGTGCTGTTTTCTACATCCTGGCCGGATACGCTGTCGTTTAATGCGGTATCCTCAGGTGTTGTCTTGCTGGAAGCGTCGGCCGTTGGAGCATCGTTTACCGGTGTTACCGTGATGTTCACGGATGCCGTATTCGAGTCTACCGAGCCGTCATTAGCTTTAAACGTAAAGCTGTCCGGGCCATTGTAATTAGGATCCGGCGTGTAGGTGAACGTGCCGTCCGAGTCCAGATCCAGATCGCCATGGGAAGGCTGGCTGACTACCGAATAGTGAAGCGTATCATCGTCGCCGTCCGTTGCATGAACGCTGTCGTTAAGAGGTGTGTCTTCCTCGGTTTGCAGAGTGTCGTTCTGGGCAACGGGAGCTTCATTGACTTCATTAATCGTGATGCTTACGGTAGCAGGCGCGGAGTAAAGCTGGCCATCGTAAGCTTTGAAGGTGAAGCTGTCCGAGCCGGAATAGTTCGGGTTTGGAGTATACGTGTAGGTGCCATCGCCGTTTAAGACGACCGTACCGTTAACAGGCGCCGTATCAAGCTCATAAACCAGCGTGCTGCCTTCGATATCCTGTCCGGTCACCACTCCGTTTACCGGCTGGTTCTCATCCGTTGTTTTGCTCGAATTGTTTGCGGTAGGTGCATCGTTAACTGCGTTAATCGTCAGATTGACGGTTGCGATGTTAGAGTCCGCTTTGCCGTCATTCGCTTTAAAGGTAAAGCTGTCGGTACCGTTAAAGTTTGGATTTGGCGTATAAGTGTACGTACCGTCTGCGTTCAGTACGATCGTACCGTTAACCGGTGCTGTGACCAGCGTATAGATTACGTTGTCATTGTCTCCGTCGGTTGCAGTTACTGCGCCCGAAACCGAAACATCTTCATTGGTAGTGTTACTGCCATCCTGTGCTACCGGAGCAGCGTTAGGAGCTGCTGTTACGTTAATCGTAACCGTCGCGACATTGGACTCCAAATCGCCATCATTAGCGGTAAACGTAAAGCTGTCTGTCCCAATGAAGCCGTCATCAGGCGTGTACGTGTAAGTACCGTCTTGGAAGTCCAGGTCAACTGAACCGTGCTCGGGTTCATCTTTCACGAACAGAAGAAGGTCATCTCCGTCTGCATCGGAGAAGGAGACGGTATCGTCTACCGGCGTGTTTTCCGTAGTGCTTGTGCTGGAATCATAAGCTACTGGCGCGGAATTAACCGGATTAATCGTTAGAGATACCGTAGCCGCAGTAGAATTCAGAGATCCATCGTTTACTTTATAAGTGAAGCTATCCGGACCGATATAATTCGCAGCCGGCGTGTATGTAAACGAGCCGTTTGGATTCAGGGTTAGGGTGCCGTGCGAAGGACCGGAAACAAGTATATAGGTGATTGAATCACCATTGATGTCGCTTCCTTTGCCACTCAGGGATTTGTCGAATACCGTATCTCGATCCCCTGAGAAAGAAGCAGCTTCGGCAACTGGTGCCGTATTCACTTTGTCCGTCGAATCCGTTGCCGTCTTGACCGGATTGCCTTGTGCATTGACCGTATCGGCCGCTACGGTAATGGTGCCGTACTTCAGCGCGGAGAAATCAAGCTGAACGGAGTATTTGCCGTCGGACCCGACGGTTGTTGCGTAATTTCGTTCGGTACCCGAGGAATCCTTCACCGTAAGGGTGACGGGCTGCCCCGTACCGGCATTTGTAGAGCCCGAAATTTTTACCGAACCAATGTTATCTTGGCCTGCGGTCAGTTTGCCGTCTCCGCCGTCGTCAATGGTAACGTCGATGGTTGGGGAGGCACTGTTGTCATGTTGTTCCGGATTGGTAAACGTTCCTCCCGCAGCCCCAAAGTTGATGGAGAACTGCCTTTGGCTTAGGGTGGCGGTATTACCAATAACAAGGTCCAGCGCGCTAATAGGCGCGGTATAGTTGACAATTGCAGAAGCTGTGTTATCGAATGTCGTTCCGGACAGGGAAGAGCTTCTTCCTGCAAACTGAGTTCTGCCATTCGTCCCATTACCAATAACAAGCTGTGTAGGATTATTCACAGAATAGCTCGCGAAGCCGGACATTTCGATAAATTCCTTAGCCGATGCGCTGCTGCCGTCAATATCGATTAACGTCACAAAGAAGTTCTTGATCGAAACCGGATCGCCGGTTGCCTGGTCAATAAAATCAAAGTGGAAAGTCAGATAACCGCTTCCGGAGCTGGTAGTTATCCATGGATTAAAACGGCTGTCGAAGCCTGTACCGGGATTGTCCAGAACATTGCCTGCAAGCGAGGCCCCGCTCGTTAGTTCCTTGATGGTAACTTTGGCATCAATCGTAACACCGTCTCTAGTGATGACGTTCGTATACTTGTAGACGGCGTCCTTTTTCCCGGCAGTGCCGGAAAGTAGGGTAGGGGTACCCAAATTCATCGCATTACTCTTGATGTCAACCACATTTACTGCTGCTTTGGTGGCAGTTGGATGCGTGACTGCGAGCATGACACCTAGTACAAGAAGCAATAGAGCGATCCTTGTAAAGGCCGATGATCGAGCCAACATAGACTCACTTCCTTTCTGTTCATAGAGTTGTTTTCGTTGTGTCAAATTTTAGGAGTAAAGTCCCTGGTAGATTCGACACCAAACTAGTACTAAATAACTATAAATGACAGCAGGCGACAGCGTCAACTCGAACTTTTCTATTAATATCCATTTTTTCGACAAGGTTTTTGGTTCCTTAATCTGGAATTAAGGTGATAAAAAAGAGATGCGATAAAATTTCTTGTTTTTGGCTGGGAATATTAGGTTTTGAAGTCTTGGATAATATGAAAACAGTTGATTTCACAAAAGAATAAGAGGATTAAAAAATAAAAAAATATTATGTTTTACATAGCTAGAAAACGAGGAGTCTAAAGAAATTTTTTTCCTGAAATCCAAGGAGGTAAAGGTTAAGTAGGTTGAAAAAAGTCACTTGTTTCTTAATGGGGCTATTTACAATTTAAGGAACGATGCTTATTATATAAATAAACGTTCATATATTTAATGAAAAGGAGGCCAATCGAGCATGGCAAGAACGGTCAATGAACAAGCCAGACAAGAGAAAAGGGAGCTTATTCTACAGACAGCCGTCACCGTTTTTCCCGAAAACGGTTTCTCCGGTACAACATTCGCTGTGCTGGCTAAAAGCTTGGGAATGAGCGCCGCAACGATTCTGCTCTATTTCAATAGCAAGGAGGAGTTGTTCCGATGCGCCGTGCTGGAACCGCTTGAGCGGTTCCGCCAGCCTTTTCTTGCGTTCATGCAAGGGGAGGGAACGCCTCTGGACAGGATCAAGTCCATGATTGACGCGCATATTCAGATAGCGGCCAGCAACTCCTCCTTCCTGCGTCTGGTGCAATATGTGCTGGGTCAGCATCAACGGTTTCCGGAGGAAGCGGAAGCGATGTACCAGTTCGCCAATGACTACACCGTGGGGTTGACGACGGTCATCGCCGAAGGCCAAGCAGCAGGACAGCTTCAGTCATATGATGCGCATGAAGTCGCATGGGGGTACTTTTGCTTTATTCAAGGCGTAGGACTGGTCAACACCGATGATCCTTCTTCACCGGTATGGGATGGGATGCGCCGGGTTGGATTGCAGCTGTTTGCACCTGTAACAAACCAATAATCTTGGGAAGCAAGAGGTGGATTGCCGATGGATCTAATCGAAATTGACCAGGTCAACAAGGTGTATAAGAAGGGGAAGAAGCAAGCCAACATCGATATCAGCTTTTCCATCCGGGAAGGCGAGATTCTTGGACTGCTTGGGCCTAACGGCGCGGGCAAAAGCACGTTAATCAAGCAGATCGTCGGTTTGCTTGCACCAACCTCCGGCGAAGTCCGGTACGCAGGCATTAATGTACTCAAGCAGGCGAAGAAGGTGGCCTCGGAATTCGGCTATTACGCGCAGGAGCCGCATGCTCTTGGTGCATTGACAGCGAAAGAGGCTCTGCTCTACACAGGCGTTCTTCGCGGGATGCCCAAGAAGGAAGCCGAGAAGCAGACGATGGAGCTGCTGGAGCGATTCGGCATGGCGGAGTTTGCGGGCAAGCCGCTCAAGAAGCTGTCCGGCGGGCAGAAACGGATGGTCGGAATCGGAACAACCATTATCGGCGATTCCCGCGTGCTTGTGCTGGATGAGCCGACGAACGAGCTTGATCCTCTGAACCGGCGGCTGGTATGGGATATTATCGTGGAGCGGAACCGCCAAGGAGCTACCATTCTTCTCGTCACCCATAACGTGCTGGAAGCGGAGAGGGTGGTAGACCGTGTTGCTTTTATCAACTACGGAAGACTTCTGGAGATCGATAGCGTTCCTCATCTGAAACAGCGGGTGGACGGCAGGCTGAAGCTGGAGCTGACGGCGGTGGAAGGCGAAGCGGGCAATCTGATGAAACGGCTGGAGGAGTGGGGAAACATCCAGCAGACTGGCGAGAACCGGCTGCGGCTTCTAATCGATAAGAACCGGGCGGGTACGATGCTGGACTGGATGGTTCATTCGAATGACCTGCCTATTGATGAATACGCGATGCTTCCTCCCAATCTGGAGGACGTTTATCTCTACATTGACAGTCAGAAGGAGAAAGCTGCGGGGTATGTTATCAAGGAGGAAAAGGTGGGGAGCTTCATTGGCTAATGCGCTTGCTTTTGTCAAAGGACGAATGTGGACCGAGCTGTATATCCTGTTGCGAATCCAGGTTGCCATCGTACGGGAGCAATGGATATGGATCTTTATTATGGCGACGATCTTTCCTCTTACCACGCTGTTGTTCATGAAGTTTATGTACGGGATCTCCTCCGGACAGATCATGGTGAATGTCATCGTCGGCAATATCGTATTTGCCATTATTATGATGGGCTTTAACGCGCTGGGACAGGAGATCTCCTGGCAGAAGCATGCGGGGTACTTTACCTTCTACTCTTCACTTCCAATCTCAAAAGCAGTCTTTGTCGTCACTCAGCTGGTGCGCGGACTGATGACGGCAATGCCTTCGGTTATCATCATGGCGTTTATCGGGCAGTTTGCTTACGGAATCAGGCTGCATTACGAGTGGGGGCTTATTCCGATCTTCCTGCTGGCCGTATTAAGCATGGTCGGCATTGGGGCGGGAATCGGATTCTGGTCCCCAGACCACCAGATGACGAATATGCTTGTGCAGGGGTTGATGATGTTTGTCGGATTCCTGTCGCCCGTTATGATGGAAGCCAGCCAGCTGCCGCCGGTCCTGAGATATATCGGGGTTATTTTTCCGACGACCTATTCCGCCTCCGCGCTCCGGGAGATGCTGACCAAAGGCTGGACGCATGAAGTGACCGTGGATATGTTCGTCCTGATTGGTTTCATTATCGTATCGTTTGCCTTCATTTCGAGAATGATCAACTGGCGAGCAGCCGATTAACTCCTCAGATAGCAATGACCGCTGGCCTCCAAGGCGGCGGTTTTTTTGTTGTTCGGCTTTTGGCCTTGGTCCAACGCAATGATACAATAATCTATGGGAATGAAAGACTGGAGGATGTGTTGGATATGACAACGATTGAAATACGGGAAGCGGAACTACGGGATCTTCAGGATTTGGCCAAGCTGTTCGAGGTGCTGATGGAGGTTCCTTCTAATATAGAAGCGATGGGCAGACAGCTGGCAAAAGTGACGGAGGATCCGCGCTATTTTCTGGCAGTGGCTTGTGACGGCGATAAGGTGATTGGAACCGCAATGGGTATAGAATGTTATGATCTCGTCGGGAGCTGCCATCCATTTCTGGTCGTGGAGAATGTGGTGGTTAATCCTGATTACAGAGGACAAGGCGTTGGAAAAATGCTGATGAAGAGGCTTGAGCAATTCGCAGAGGAACGCGTATGCAGCTACATTATCTTTGTATCCAGCGGTTACCGTGAGAAGGCTCATCAGTTCTACCGCGCGCTGGGCTACTCCAGCGATAATCAGGGCTTCAAGAAGCAGCTTCGGGAATTGGGTTAAACGGCAAAAGGTATTAGATTTTACCAAATTCGGCATTCTAGATAAATCACGGATAACAGAACATTCCTATAATGAGAAGATGGCTTAACTATAGTCAGGAGGTGTTGATGGTTGCCGATGTACCGCAAGCTGGCGCCAACGGTGCTCAAGGTCGCTGTCTTGGCCATCATCGTCGTATTTATCGTTCGCAACATCCCGCTCAAGCTGGGGGACCTTACGTCTTTCCTCGTGCATGCGAACGATAGGTTTTACTTGTCCTTGCTCTTATTTTCGATCTTTCTGATGCTTCAAGCCGGTATTTGGGTGTTAATCGTCAATGCCTCCTTATCCGATACCGGCCGCTTCAGCGGCAGGGGGAGACTTCCGATGCTAGGCGGTCTCCGTATTTTTATTGAAACCCAGTTCGGCAAGTACATTCCCGGAGGCTTCTGGAACGTTGCCGGACGAATTGTGATGGCGACCAAAGCCGGGGTACCGCTGGATGCCCAATTTGCCGCCATTGTGTACGAGAATATTCTGCTTGTTGCGGCGGCGCTGGTCTACGCCATGATGCTGATTGTCAGCCTGCATATTGTTCCGGTCTGGGTGGGGCTCTTGCTGGTTATCGTGTTTGCGTTAATTTATTTGTTCTACAACCCGCTGACGGTAGCGGTAAAAGGCTTGTTCGTCCGCGCCTCAAGGTGGAAATTCCTGCAGAAGATGATCGGTAAAATAACCAAGTCGTTTGGCGGCGCGCAGATGGCAGGCTCGGAGGTCAGCCTGACGCGGAATCAGTTTTTTGCTTATTTGGCATGCTTTCTGGCCAGCCACTTTGTCATGGGGATCGCTTTTTGGCTATTAACCAACAGCTTTGATAAAGGGAAGATAGGTTTGTTCTATGCTGCCGGAACGTTCGCGACATCCTGGCTTATCGGGCTTGTAAGTCCGCTGCCTGGCGGGCTTGGCGTAAGGGAAGGCTTCCTGGTCTATTTCCTGTCCATGAAGCTTGGGACGGAGACGGCGCTCCAGATTTCGGTTATTGCCCGGCTGTGGAATATTATGGCGGAGGTGCTCTTCTGGGCGGTTATTCGGGCTGTATGCTATCTGACGCGAGGGGAGAAGGTATATGAAACGTAGGAAGATCGTGCTGGTCGCGGGGGTTTTTCCGCCGGGTGTCGGAGGTATGCAGAACTACTATTACAATCTGTCCAAACATACAAAGCACGAGATGACCGTAATTGCACCGGCATATCCGGGTTGTGCTTCCTTTGACGAGGGTCAGCCTTACCGAACCATAAGAGGGGCGTTTATGCGGGGGGAGCGTGCCGATGCGTTCAGTTGGGGACGTTTGTTCCGTCAGGTCAAAAAAACGCTGCGCAGCGAAGAACCGGATGTCACGGTATACGGGTATGTGTTAATCGGCTTTATCGGGTTGTTATTCCGCGTGTTTGGCGGACGTCGGTATATCATCTCGGCCCATGGCATGGATATGCTGATGTTCCGACGTTATATCGGACTTAATCAGATTGTAAAGCTGATTCTGCGCAAGGCGGACGGTGTGCTGGTCAACAGCGAGTTCACTCGTCATCTGGTCGAGGAATACGGGGTGGAGCCCGGTAGAATCGGGATTGTTCATCCCGGCGTTGAAAGCTTGTTCGAGCCAAAGGCGGCTGACGAGGAGTTACGGCGGGAGCATGGGTTGGAAGGGAAGTATGTGCTGCTGTCGGTAGGGAGGCTTGTTACCCGCAAAGGCCATGACAAGGTGATCGAAGCAATGCCTGCGATTCTGCGCCATATTCCGGGCGCCGTCTATGTCATTGTAGGAGACGGGCCGGAGCGTGAAAGACTGGAGCAGCTTGCCGGAACGGTTGGCGTGGCAGGCAAGGTCCGGTTCGTGGGGGGAGTAAGCGGCACGGAGCGTTTAAATGATTACTATAATTTAGCCAATCAGTTCATTATGGTAAGCCGGCAGCTTGAAAAAGGCGACGCCGAAGGGTTCGGCATTGTCTATTTGGAGGCGGCTTCCGCCCGCGTGCCGGTTATTGCCGGGCGTTCCGGCGGAGCTTCGGAAGCGGTGCTGGATGGGGAGACGGGTCTTCTGGTGGAACCAGAGTCGGTAATGGCGATTACGGATGCAGTAGTCAGGCTGGCAAGCGATACGCCGCTGCGCGAAAGACTGGTCCGCGAAGGCTATAAACGCGCAAAGCTGCAATTCCAGCATGACGTGCTTGCAGAGGTGTTTGATCAATATGCGGTGCGCGTCTGCTCCAGCCCGGTTGCCGCAGGCTATAAACGTTTGCGGAAAAGAGCGGTGGAGCGAATGTAGTCATAAGAAGGAAAAAACGCTGTAAAGCTGGCGGTGGACCGGCTTTACAGCGTTTTTCGCATGCTTTACTTTTTCAAACGGTGGATCAGCCATACGGAAAAACTAAGCAGACCTACAATCCCGCCAGCGAACGAGACGCCGCTCCAGCCCCATTCATGCCAGGCGAAGCTGCCTACGGACGACCCAATCGCTCCGCCAAGGAAGGTGGTTACCATCTGAACGGTATTCAGACGGCTGCGCGCCGGAGGCTCCAGGGCATAGATGCGGGTCTGGTTGGCAACCTGAGTGCCTTGCACGCCTAGATCAAGCAAAATAACGCCTGCAATAAGTGACCATAACATGCCGCCGAGCAGCCCGAAGAACAGGTACGCGATGATATTAAGCGCGATTAATGCGCCAATCATCCACTTGGTCGGGATTCGGTCGGCAAGTCTGCCTACGAAGGGAGCTCCTAATGCTCCGGCCGCTCCGATTAGGCCAAACAGGCCGGCGATCTGGCTGCTGTAATGGTAAGGCTCGCCTTCGACGTAAAAGGATAATGCCGTCCAGAAAATACTGAAGGCGGCAAAGTTGGCGGCACCAATCAAAGCGGATTCCCGCAGCGTCGAATACTTTTTCACGAGCCTGCCCATGGAAAGCAGCAGCTCGCTATAGCGAAGCTCGGCGGTTGCGCGGGCTACGGGAAGCTTGAATCGGAGCAGAAGCAGCAGAGCCAGCATGGCTGCCGCCGCTACGGCGTACATAAATCGCCAGCCCCAGGTTCCGCCGATTAGGCCTGACACGGTCCGAGTAAGCAGGATGCCCAGCAGCAGACCGCTTGTTACGGTGCCGACGGCTTTACCCTGTTCGCCGGGTGCTGCCAATGTTGCGGCAAGCGGGATGAGGATTTGCGGCACGACGGTTGTCAGGCCAACGGCAAAGCTTGCGATAAACATCCATGCGAGATTTTGCGCGGTGGCTACGCCAATCAGGGAAAGACAGACCAGCGAGAGCAGAACGGTAATAAGTCCCTTTCGTTCCTTGATGTCACCGAGCGGCACAAACAGGAACATGCCCAAAGCGTAGCCGATCTGGGTGCAGGTGGAGACAAAACCAACCTTAGCGGGGGCAACGCCAAAGGATCGGCCGATATCCGCCAGGAGAGGCTGGTTGTAATACAAATTCGCAACGGTCATACCGGCGGTAAAAGCCATCAGAAGCAGCAGCCCCTTGGAAAGCGATGCTTTGTCCGCCGGTGCTGCCGGGGATTGAAGCGTATGAGTAGATGACATGATGACGGTTCCTTTCGAGCATGAAGATTTGACTGTCTTAACAATCTTACTCGTAAATTTCTTAATGTAAAGTGGAAGATGGCGGCGGGTAGATTAAGTTTTTGTAGCATGGTATTATTTGGTTATAACTGGAAGCTGCGTAACTATAGGGAGGTTGCTGGCGTGATCTATTTCGGAAGTGTTATTCTGGGCTTTATCTTTATTTTGCTTACCTATCGAATATTCCGTTATAAATTAACGAAGTACAATAGAGAAAATATTGGTCTAAGTATGATTGCGTGCGTGGAGCTTATTGTTTTTCGCGGAGAATTTGTTAAGTACCGGGTAGCTTATATCCTCCTTATTTCCGCCGCTTTGCTCTTTGCGGTTTTGTTCCTATATGGCTTATTCTTTAAAATTAATGGGGTTAAGGAGGGGCCAGGCCATCGTTGATGGCCTGGGTACTGCTTAACGATACGGCGTATCGTTAAGGCCGTGAAAAAGTGGCTGGTTAATCGCCTTAACGATGCCGCGCATCGCTAAGGATGGCCCATATAAGGGCTAGCAAAAGAGAAAGCGAATAAAGGCAGTCCATACCGGCGGTACGGACTGCCTTTATTATGGTCCACGGTAATGCGTAACCCGGTTACGCCCGTTGTTTTTCGAATGGTAGAGCGCTTGGTCGGCCTGCTGGAGCAGGGATAGCTCGGTTTCCGCGGCAGCAAAGGTTGCTGTGCCAATACTGATGGTGATACGCAGATCGCCAAGCGGAGTTGTCTCCGTGGCTGCACGGTACCGCTCCGCTGCAACGAGTGCCTGCTCCTGATCCAGTTCCGGAAGCAGTATGACAAACTCTTCTCCGCCGAAGCGGGCGACAACGGCCCCGTCCGGTGACTGCTCCTGCAGCAGCTGGGCCAGCCGGGTGAGGACAAGGTCGCCGACAGGGTGACCGTACGTATCGTTAATGCTTTTGAAGCGGTCGATATCAACGATACAAAGCGAGAGAGCGGCCTCCGTCTGTTCGGACAGCTCCGTATATTTCTGCAGCTGCTCTTGGAAATACCGCCGGTTCTTCAGGCCGGTTAACGGATCCGTCGAGGCGAGAGCCTCAAGCTTCTCGTTAAGATCAAGCAGCTCCTGCTGCTTTTTCTCGTATTGGGCATGCAGCAGCTCCAGCCTATGATTGGCTTCATTCGTCTGCTGATACAAGACCTCAAGCTGCTGCTTGGTCTTCATAATATCCTTCTCATGCTCAATCCGTTTCCGCATCTCCAATGCGACGCAGTCGATCACGGCTTTGCCGTCCCGGTTCCTCCTGATGCCGTTCAAGAGAACGGGAAGATCCTTGCCGTCCTTCGTCCGGAACGAGAAATACATCTCATCCACTTGGCCGTAAAGCCGGATATAGGGATAGAAATACGTATGAAAAAACATTTTATTCGCCACCGACATCGTGGACTCGATATGCCGTTCCAGTAATTCCTCGCGGTCATAACCCAGCATCGTTAACAGTGTCTGATTGACCGATTGAATTAGTCCCTTGTCGGTTATCGAGAAATATCCGCAAGGAGCTTCATTTAACAGGGTATCCATTCAAATACTGCCTTTCTTCAGGAAATCGCCAAATATTCCTTAATATACTGCGTTGTCTCTTCCGGATGACTGAGATGCGGATAATGTCCGGTTGCTTTCATATGCCTTAACGTACTGTTCTTCAGCTGCGCATGCATGAATTCGCCAACCTCCGGAGGCGAGATGCTGTCATCCGCGCATTGCAAAATAAGCGTCGGGATTGATGCGGAGGACAGCTCAGACCGGCAGTCGGACAAGAAGGTCACCTCCGCGAACTGCCTGGCGATATGCGGATCTCTGGAGCAGAAGCTTTGCTCCAGCTCGCCGGACAGCTCCTGACGCTCCTGATTCTGCATGACGATAGGGGCGAGGTAACTTGCCCAGCCGATAAAATTCATCTGCATCATCTGCAGCAGTTCGTCAATCTCGTTGCGGTCAAAGCCCCCATAATAGCTTGGGAGATCGTTGACGTACCGCGGGGAAGCGCCAAGCATAACAATCCTCTGAAAATATTTCTTTTCCCGAATCGAAGCAAGCATGCCAATCATGCCGCTCACGGAGTGACCAACGAATATGGCATCCTCCAAATGAAGCGTATCCATCACATCAAGCACATCTTCGGCATAGCCGCTTAAGCTGTTATATTTGTCTGAGCTGTAATCGTTGATTTGGGATGCTCCGGAGCCGACGTAATCGAATAGAACAATCCGGTAGTCCTGTTCGAAAAGGGGAACCATATGCCGCCACATATTCTGGTCACAGCCAAAGCCGTGGGCGAATACGATAGCCTGTTTGCCGTGGCCAAACACTTTTACGTTATTGCGCGTGAGAATATCCGTATTCATAGACGGTCTCCCCTCTTGAGAGAAGTGTAACACTATGAACATTATATCGGATTAATTTGGAATTGGGATGAACTATTGTAGATTTGTGTCGAATTTACTAGAGGAAGGATGAGGAAGGTTTCACGTGTTTCCGTAATTGAATAGGGGTGAGCTGGCTGAAAGATTTAAATTCCTTCATGAAATGGGACTGGTCAAAATAACCGCCTTCCATCGCTACATCCGTCAAGGAAGATGCGCCTCTTACGATGCCGCCGAGCGAACGCTGGAAACGGATAATCCGATTGTACAGCTTGGGGGAGATCCCGAGGGACTGCTCGAACTTTGTGCGGATATAACGCTCGGAGTAGCCGGTATCCTCTGCCAACTCGCGGATCGTAACGCTGCCGTTTGAACGCTGCATGGAAGTCAGGCAGTAATCAATCATCTGGATGGAACGGACATCGCCCGAAAGAATGGGCAGACAAAGCTTTTCAAAGCCTGTTATCCGCTCGGAGAAACCTTGAAGCTCCGCAATAATAGCTCCCGTATCTTTGTATACCTTTAATGAATCCTCGAACGGCACTTGGACCTCGATGACTTCCTTCAATGGCAGATTAGGCAGCAGAAGACTTAGTCTTGCGGACAGGCGAACCCCGAAATAAGTAGTATCAGACTCGAAATAAAGCTCTTTTCCCTGCAGCACGGTGCCGCAAACCCTGGCGGAAGGCTTTCCGGGATGGCAGCAGAAGAGGAGGTCGACGCAGCCGTCCGGCACAACGTGGATCATCCGCCCGGATGCATCCGTCTTGAACTGATAATAGATAACGGGCTGCCCGTTATAATGAATTTTTCGTTCCGTATAGCCCGTTGTTTCCCATTCAAAGCCGTATTGGATGCCGCTAACGAGTTCCTCCATCATCTGTGTCCGTTCCTCCCGCAACCTTAATATGCGTACAACAATAACAAAGGCATTATTCTTTCGTCAATGAGTTTGAGTTATATTTTCTAACATAATTTTTGAGATTGTTCCGTTTTTTACAATTCTCCGCTCTCGAATGTCAGGTAAATTAACGTCATGGAAAGACGCAAGAGAATGGGGAGGCATACAAAGATGAAGAAGCTAAAAGGTTCGCTTGCTAAAAAATCGGCGGTACTAGGCACGGCTTTAACCGTTGCGCTTGGCAGCGGGATAGTCGCGCCGCTGTCCGCACCAACTGCCGAAGCGCATGGAGGCTCGGAGGATTTTGTTCCGCTTCGCACAACCTTGGAGGGGTTTGGGGCTGTGGTGAAATGGGACAGCTTCGCAGGCACGATCGCAATCACCAAGAACAGCACGTTGGTCAAGGTAAAACCAAATTCCAATATCGCGTTGGTGAACGGTCAACGCCTGGAGATGGAAGCCCCGGTGATTATGAAGAAAAACCTGGCGTACGTTTCCCATCATTTTATCAGCGAAGTATTCCAGTCGGGACTGGATCAGACGTTCCAGGTAGAGAAAAAGGCTAACCCACTGAATCCGCTCACTTCCTCCGAGATTGCGGAGACGGTTAATATTTTGAAGGCGGAAGGGAAATTCGGGGACAACTACCGCTTTACCGAAATTACGCTGAAGGCTCCGCCAAAGGAGCAGGTATGGAAGTTTGCGCTTGAAGGCACGGAAGTAACGGCTCACCGCTGCGCTGCGGTCGTTATTCTGGACGGCAAGCATGTTATTGAGGGGACGGTTGATCTGGCAACCAAAAAAGTAACCGCATGGCAGCCGATCGAAGGCGCGCATGGCATGGTGCTGCTTGATGATTTCGGTACGGTGCAGACCGCCATCGAGGAAAGCGAGGAATATGCGGCAGCACTGAAGAAACGCGGCATTAACGATGTGAAGCAGGTCGTATCCACGCCGCTGACGGTTGGTTATTTCGACGGCAAGGACGAGCTGCAGCAGGACAAGAGGCTGCTTAAGGTAGTCGCTTATCTGAACACGGGGGACGGCAACTACTGGGCGCATCCGATCGAGAATCTGGTCGCGGTGGTCGATCTCGAGCAGAAGAAGGTTATCAAGATTGAGGATGCCGGCGTCGTGCCGATCCCAATGAAGGCAACCCCGTATGACGGCAGCAATATGACAGCCGCAACGCCTTCGAAGCCGCTTGAGATCACGGAGCCCGAAGGCAAGAACTATACGATTACCGGCAATACGATTCATTGGCAGAATTGGGATTTTCACCTTCGCTTGGACTCTCGCGTAGGTCCGATTCTGTCGACGGTAACTTATAACGATCAGGGCAAAAAGCGCAAAATCATGTACGAGGGCTCGCTTGGCGGCATGATCGTTCCTTATGGCGATCCGGATGTAGGCTGGTACTTCAAGGCTTACCTCGATTCGGGCGAGTACGGCATGGGGACTCTGACTTCCTCGCTTGCCCGCGGCAAGGATGTGCCCGACAATGCCGTACTGCTGGATGCGACGATCGCCGATTATACGGGCGCGGCGATGAACATTCCAGGCGCGATGGCGATCTTCGAACGCTACGCGGGTCCGGAATACAAGCATCAGGAGATGGGACAGAACAATGTCAGCGCGGAAAGACGCGAGCTGGTTGTCCGCTGGATCAGCACGGTAGGCAATTACGATTATATTTTCGACTGGGTATTCGCGCAAAACGGCACGATCGGCATTAACGCCGGTGCTACCGGCATTGAAGCCGTAAAAGGCGTGGAATCCAGCACGATGCATGACGAGACAGCTGCCGATGATACGAAATACGGCACGCTGATTGACCATAACATCGTGGGTACGACGCATCAGCATATTTATAACTTCCGTCTCGATATGGACGTGGACGGCGAGCAAAATTCCCTGATGGAGATTAATCCCGTCGTGGCGGACAATACGGCCGGCGGCCCGCGCGAGAGCACGATGCAGACCGAGACTCGTATTGTGGGTACGGAGCAGGAGGCGGCTCAGAAGTTCGACGCTTCGACCATTCGCCTGATCACAAACACGAATAAAGAGAACAAGGTAGGCAATCCGGTCTCCTATCAGATTATCCCGTATGCCGGAGGCACGCATCCGATTGCCAAAGGTGCGAACTTCAGCGAGGACGAATGGCTGTTCAACCGCGTTAACTTTATGGATAAGCAGCTTTGGGTCACGCGCTACTATGAGAACGAGCGTTATCCGGAGGGCAAATACCCGAACCGCGCGAAAACGGATACCGGTCTTGGATTGTTCGTCTCGGATAATGAATCGATCGTCAACACGGACAACGTGGTCTGGATGACGACGGGCACCACTCATGTGGCGCGCGCCGAGGAATGGCCGATTATGCCGACGGAATGGGTGTATACGCTGCTTAAGCCGTGGAACTTTTTCGACCGGACGCCAACGCTTAATTTGAACGGCAAAGAGTAAGAATGGTAATAGAAAATATAACGTAGAACTTGCGGTAAAAAGAAAAGAGGAGATCCCGATGGAACGGATGATTGTCCAAGTTGCCCACGACAACAAAGACTTGCATGAATTAATCCGGAAGCTGGACGAGGATTTGGCAGAGCGCTACTCCAATCCGGACGAAGTTTTTGCGGTGGATTTTTCGGATCCGAAGGTGAGGGATATGATCTTTATGGTCGCTTATAACAATGGGACGCCAGTCGGCTGCGGCGCTATTCGTCCGCTGGACGAGGCAGTCGCTGAACTGAAGCGCTTCTATGTAGACCCCAGCTACCGCAGGCAGGGGGTTGCAGGCGCCGTTTTATCCGCTTTGGAGGAACAGGCGATTGCGATGAACCGCAGGATCATGCGGCTGGAAGCGGGAGCGCCGCAGCCGGAGGCCCTTCGTTTTTACACGAGCAAAGGCTATTACGAGATCGACCGCTTCGGCGAATATACCGATTGCGAATCCAGCCTCTGTTATGAGAAGGTGCTGTAACTTACTATGGAAGATCAACTCCGTCCATTGAGGCGGAGTTTTATTTTTGTCAGCTTAGCTTGCGGTTGGAGATGGTTCTCGATTAACATTATCGGTAGAAAATGACAAACAAAATCCGGACCTTTAAGGAGGGAGCTGCGGCGAATATGAATGACGGTCTGATTGGCGGAGCGTTAGGGAAGGTCAATCCTTACTACTACTTAGGCGGATTTGCTGGTTGTATTGCCGGTTATGCCATGGCGAAGATTTATCTGATCTGGGCGATGATGTTCATAGAAGGCGGGTATGACCGTTTTGCGATTGATGCATGGAACCCGGGTTCTATGCCGCTGTGGTATACGGCTACGAGACATACGGGCGCGTTTACGTTTTGGGTTACCGTTCTTTTTATCGCAATCGGGGTTCTTTTCGTTAAGCTATGCAGGGTTGCCTATGATAGAAATGCATCTCAAGCCTTCCGTAAAGGCAAGGAGGAGACGCGAGACGCATGAATACGGCCAATAAAATTACGCTCGCCCGGATCGGACTGATTCCGCTGTTTATTCTGCTGTTTCCGATCTATCCTGACTGGCTTGTTGCGCATTCCGAATTTCTGCAGCATTTGAATCATTACGGCAAATACTATGCGGCCCTTGTCTTTGTATTGGCGTCCGCGACCGATAAGCTGGACGGTCATATCGCCAGAAAATACAACCAGATTACAAACCTAGGCAAGCTGCTTGATCCCCTGGCGGATAAGCTGCTTATCTCGGCGGCATTGATTCTGATGGTAAGCCAACACATGATCGCCTCATGGATTGCAGTCGGTATCATTGCACGGGAAATTGTTGTGACAGGCATACGATTGGTTGCTTCCGCTCAACAAATCGCCATGCAGGCAGACCGATATGGCAAACTCAAAATGGCAGCTCAGGTCATCGCGATTACCGTCGTTCTGTTAAACTTCAGGTCAGTAGGGCTTCTTATTCCGATTGACCAGCTGCTCATGCTCGCGGCATTCATTCTAACCGTATTATCCGGTTACAACTACATAAAGAAAAACATACATCTATTAAACACTTGAGGTGCAGCTATGACGATCACGCATGACGATAAAGAAAAGATTATCCGCGAGGCGGAAGAGTTCAGCCGTTCCGTGTTGGAGAACGATGCAAGCGGCCACGACTGGTGGCATATACATCGGGTTGTGCAAATGGCGAAGCGGATCGCCCGCGAGGAAGGAGCGGATCCGTTCGTCTGCACGATTGCGGCGCTGCTGCATGATGTGGCGGATGAGAAGCTGAATCCTTCGAAGGAAGAGGGACTGCGGAAGGTTCAGGACTGGCTGGAGGCCAATCTGCCGGAGGAAGAACACCGCGCTCACGTGATGGATATTATCTCGAACATGTCCTACAACGGCGGGAAAAACCCTCCGATGCGCACGCTGGAAGGGAAGATTGTGCAGGATGCCGACCGGCTTGACGCCATTGGGGCTATCTCGATCGCGAGGGCTTTCGTATACGCGGGCTGGAAGGGCACGCCGATCCATGATCCGGCTATTCCGCCCCGCGGCGAGATGACCGCCGAGGAATACCGGAACGGGAAGAGTACGGCGATCAATCATTTTCACGAGAAGCTTCTGAAGCTCAAAGATCTTGTCAATACGGATGCGGCCAGACGGATAGCCGGGGAACGTCACCGCTATATGGAGCAATTCGTAGAACAGTTCTACGAGGAATGGGACGGGAACCGGTAGAGTGGATCGTGAGGAAATTACGTTGCACGAAGTGCAGCATAATCGTCGATCTAAGCCTTATATATTAAATAACCTGCACGGAATGCAGGTTATTAGCAGCTAAACCGCTCGAACTAACCACAATTCATCCAATATACTGCATTCTGTACAGTATAAACCTCTAATCGCCCTCATTTTAAGCCCATATCCTGCATTTCATACAGGATATGGGCAACTGACAGCAGCATCACAGATAACAAAAAATAAGACCCCTGAAGGTCTTATTTTTTTTCTTTGATTTCATTCCACTCGCTTAAGTAAGGAACATAGTTAAGGTTCCGCGGCTCATCGTCCAGCCATGCCATAAATTCGAGCTCATTGCCGTCATGGTCGTTGAAGTAGACGCTGGCAGCCGGCATCCACGCATGGACGAAAGGCTCCGGAGGAGCTTCTTTTTTGCCAAAGCCCGGAAGCGGGTAGATTCCCCGTTCTATCAGCCAGTCTGAAGCCGTGAGCAGCTCATCAATGCGAACGCCAAAAGCGAAGTGACGCGGCTGAAGCTTCTGTCCTTTGGGCAGCTCCTTTAACGCAAGCAGGTCTCTGCGTTCTCCCACATAGAAAAAGGCTGACCTTCGCTCGGGCTTATGTAACGCAAGGGTTAGTCCCAGTTTCGTATAGAACTTGATGGAACGGTCTAAATCCGTCACCTGCAAATGGGTTTCGAAGATGGAATCAATCATGTCGGTATACTCCTTTAAAATGCCTGTTTGTCCTATTGTAACTTATCATGTCCATGATATGACATTTGTCATCTCAAAGAGATTACGTTCATGCGTAGGAGCACTCAGCTCGAAAAGGTAAGATGTGTATATAAGCAAGATAACAACTTGAGACGTGAACAGCACAGCAAACTATAGATAGCGGGAGTGAAGCAGACAATGAGTTACGCAATCGAATTGGATCAGGTCTCGAAGATCTACCAAGGCAAAAAAGCCGTGGACCATTTATCGCTGAAGGTGGAAAAAGGCACGGTGATCGCGCTGCTTGGGCCTAACGGCGCCGGCAAAACAACAACGATCTCCATGATTCTGGGGCTGAAGCAGCCAACCTCCGGAACAATCAAGCTGCTGGGCGGAAGTCCGAAGGACATCAAGGTCCGCAACCGGATTGGCGCGATGCTGCAGGATGTGAGCGTTATTGATAACTTGAAGGTAGCGGAGACCATTGAGCTGTTCCGCAATTACTACAGCAATCCGCTCTCCTTGCAGGAGCTGCTCCGGATCTCCGGTCTGGAGAAGGAAAAGGATAAAATGGCTGCGTCCCTCTCCGGCGGACAACAGCGCCGTCTAGGCTTTGCGCTTGCGGCGGCAGGCGATCCCGAAATTATTTTCCTCGATGAACCAACGGTGGGCATGGACGTCACCTCCCGCCAAATGTTCTGGGATACGATCCGTTCAATGGCGGACAAAGGCCGCACGGTTGTTCTGACAACGCATTACCTGGAAGAAGCGGACAGCCTCGCGGATCGCATTGTCGTTATCAATCAGGGTAAGGTTGTAGCGGACGGTTCGCCAAGTCAGATCAAAGCCGAAACAACGGGCCGCGTCATTTCCTTTACGGCTGGTGCTTCCGTAACGAACGATCAGCTGCAGGCGCTGCCGGGAGTTATCGACGTGGAATGGAACGGAAGACGCGTGAAGCTTCATAGCCGGGATACCGACCGGTTGATTATCACGTTGATCGAACAGCGCATTGAGATGAAAGATATCGAAATTCAAAGTGGCGGCCTTGAGGATGCATTCCAGGCCATTGTCCACTCCACGAACTAAGGGGGATATATACAATGAGTCAATCTTCAAGCATGAAGGCAACGCTTGCGCAATGCAAAGCAGAGCTGCTGCGTACCGTCCGTAACCGCCGATTCGTTATTTTCTCGTTTATTATGCCGGTTGTTTTCTACTTTATCTTTACCAATACCGTTGGCGATAATGTGCAAGTTGGCAATGTCGATTGGAAAGCCTATTATCTGATGTCGATGACGGTGTACGGCGTTGTAGGGGCAAGCCTGACCTCCTATGCGCAGCGGCTGTCGAGAGAGCGGAGCCAAGGATGGCTGTCTCTGCTAAAAATCACGCCGTTACCGTCTTGGTCTTACGTACTGTCCAAAGTATTGTCGCAAGCCGTTATTAACCTGGCTATTATCATCGTTATGTTCGTTGTTGGCGGAGTGTTTAAGGATGTTAGCCTAAGCGCATCCACTTGGATTGCTTGCGGATTGTTTATCTTTATCGGCGGGTTCTCGTTTATGGGTCTTGGCACCCTTATAGGATCGATCAAAAATGCGGATTTTGTTCAAGTTCTTTCCATGATATGCTATATGGGGCTGTCCATTCTGGGTGGTTTGTGGTTCCCGACCGATACCATGTCCAGCACCATGAAGACCATTGCTCACTTGACGCCAACCTACCGTCTTGGCCAAGGGGCTTGGGATGCGGTTGCCGGAGTGTCCATTAACTGGACCGGCGTAGGAATACTGGTTGCTTACGTGGTGGTGTTCCTTGCGATTTCGTCTTATATCATGAAAAAACAGGAAGCGGTGTAATGCAAAAATACTTGCATGATTTACGTCGATTTATAATGAAGCGGCCCCCCGAAGGAGGGCCGCCCATTTTCTTTATGCTGTTATGGCTCATCTATATCTTATTCCCGGTCATGGCACTCGCGGAAAGACCGTCCGAGGAGCAATGGATAGGATTCCCGCTTATTGTTTTGTTTATCGCAAGCTATATCACGGGGCATTTGAGCAAAGCCTGGCGTATTTGGGCGGTTATTATTCAATTGCTCGTGATCGGGTATTTCAGTTGGCGGTATGATGAAAGCTTCATGTACATGGGCTTTTTTACGGCATCGCTTGTCGGCATGCTGCCAAACCTTCGTCAGATCGCAATTGCCATGTCCGGCGTGCTTCTGTTGTACGGGATGGAGGTCTGGCACTACGAAGAAACGAACGGCCTGGAAGGGCTCTATAATTTATTGCCTGCTATGCTTGCGGTACTGCTGGTTCCTTTTGTCATGTTTATCGGACGACGGTCCAGAGTGCTTCGTGCGCAGCTTGAGCTTGCCAATGATGAAATTTCGCGCTTATCCATTCAGGAGGAGCGGCAGCGGATTTCCCGCGAGCTTCATGATACGCTTGGCCATACCCTTACGATGATCACGCTCAAGAGCGAATTGGCCGAGAAGCTTATTGCCCATCATCCGGACCGGGCGAAGCAGGAAATAAGGGATGTTCAGCTTACCTCACGTGCGGCGCTGAAGCAGGTCCGGGAGCTGGTCACGGGGATGAATACGGTAACGCTGCAGGATGAATTGTCGAATGCCAAGCGAATTCTGGCGGCAGCTTTTATAACCATTAAGGTACAAGGCGATCCCGCTTCCGCCTCGCTAAGCCCGCTCATCGATAATATGCTGGGCATGTGCCTGCGCGAAGCCGTAACCAATGTCGTGAAGCATAGCGAAGCCCGTCAATGTGTCATTGAGTGGGCCGTGACGCCTGACCAGTATCGCTTGGCTATCCGGGATAACGGAGTTGGTTGTAACCTGGCGGATAAAGGTCCTGCGCATAACGGACTTAGAGGGATGCAGGAACGACTAAATCTGGTGGACGGCAAGCTGGAATTCAAGTCCGCGAAAGGCAGCGGCAGCGTTATTACGATTATCGTGCCTAGAGTACGCTCGTCATCGAAGAAGGGAGACTCCACATAAATGAGAGTACTTGTAGCCGAGGATCAGGGAATGCTGCGCGGAGCGCTTAGCGCCCTGCTTGATTTGGAAGAAGATATCGAGGTCGTCGGACAAGCGGAGGATGGAGAACAGGCGTTAGAAATGATTCGCAGCCTGAAGCCGGATATCTGCGTGATGGATATCGAGATGCCCAAGCTGACCGGACTTGATGTTGCGGAACGCTTGCGTGCGGATAAGCATTCTTGCCTGGTCGTCATTCTGACAACCTTCTCCCGCTCCGGATACTTCCAGCGGGCCATGAAGGCCGGGGTGAAGGGCTTCCTGCTTAAGGATTCTCCGATCGATGAGCTGTCCGCGGCGCTTCGCAACGTCTATGCGGGAAAGCGGGCGATTAGTCCGGAGCTTGCTTTGTCGTTCTGGGAAGCGGAGAATCCGCTCACCGAACGGGAGCGGGAGGTGCTCCGTCTGGCGCGCGAAGGTCTGCCTGCCGGCGAAATTGCCTCCCGGCTGTTTCTGTCAGCGGGTACCGTGCGTAACTACTTGTCCGAAGCCATTCAGAAGCTCGACGCCAAGAACCGGATTGACGCGATCGGAATCGCGGAGAAAAACGGCTGGCTGGATTAGAAGTTTGCCGTTGCCTGCACAACTGCAAGTTAATTGGATGGTTGAGGTTCGAATATAGAATGAAAAAGCAAAAGTACAGTTCATTCCGATGGAAAAATGCTCAATGAGCATCTTGCCGCGGATTAGCTGTACTTTTGCTTTTTAATCGGAATTCCTGCTGTTTCAGGAGGAATTCGCCTGTATTTTCGCAGTCCGGTTGTTGAAGATGAATTTGGGAGTTATCTTACCCGCTTAATCAGGAACGCGTTCTCCGCTTTGTTAAAGCCGATCTGCGGGTAATAATCCATGGCGGATGGCGCGGACAGCAGAAGAAGGGCAACCTCTTCGCCTATGTGCTCCCGCAGCCGGTTCACCAGCTCCGTGCCGATTCCGAGACGTTGATGCGTCTTGCTGACGGCCAGATCGGAGAGATAGCAGCAATAGGAGAAATCGGTAACCGCCCGGGCAATGCCGACCAGTTCTTCGCCATCCCAAGCCGAGAGGATGAGATCGGCGTTGTCGATCATTTTCTGAATGCGGGCTAGATCATCGACGGGTCGTTTGATGCCGGAGCTTCGGAACACTTCGGCGACTTGCACAGCTGTAACAGGAGCTCCAATGCGGAATTCAACTGGCATGGCGGATACACCTCTTTTTACGATTTGTTATTAAGAAAAATATAGGGGATTGCTCGCCTTGTCAACGGTCTTTTTAGTAAGCCTCAGTGAACCAGACCTCCTTGAGGATTTCGATAAGCCGTTCGCGGGCAGCTGATGGGTAAACCGAATCCCGCCGCTCTAGCAGACCAACGGGGATCGAATGCTCCTCCCAGTCAACGGGAATCGGCAATACCCCGTTTGGCAGAGAGGTTGAAGCAAGGACAACGCCGATAAACGGCGGACGTGCCGCAAAGCCCGGAATAGCGGAGATTTGGCTGACCGAATGGAGCATCGGCATGCTGTCAAATCTGGCGAGCTGCCTCGATAAGTACAGATAGTACAGGCAGGTTGGCCCCCCAACCACCATCGGATAGGGCAGCAGCTCTTGAAAGGGAAGACTGCCTCCGTCCCGCTGGTGAAGGGGATGATCCTTGGCCGCTGCAAAAACAATCCTCTCCTCATACAAAGGTTCGAAGCGTAGACCCGACAGGTCGGGAGGCTCGCCGCATATCGCAAAGTCCAACTGTTTATGGCGAAGCTCGCTTGCCACCAGGTCGGTGTTGCCGATCACGAATTGGCAGGCGATTTGCGGCTTTTCTTCCCGGAACCGCCATAACGCTTCCGGCATGATCTGCCGGGCAAGCATCTCCAGCATGCCAATCCGAAGGGTGCCGGTCTCCTCCCTCAGAATCGCTTTTGCTTGATCGGACACATAATGCCAATGTTGAATAAGCCGTTCTACCTCCGCGGCGTAGATTTGCCCGGCAGGGGTGAGCTCGGCTTCCCAGCCCCGGTCAAACAGCTGGAAGCCGAGCTCTTTTTCCAGGCGCTGAATCTGGTTCGTAATGGTGGATTGGGCGTAATTCAGCTTGGCTGCCGCCTTCGCAAAGCTGCCTTCCTGCAATATCGTCTGAAAAGCGGTTAGTTCCTTCAAATCCATTTATGAAGCATCTCCATTTACATTTTTGAATGAGTTGTTTAATTAATTCAATTATATAGATGAAGTAAGAGGATATACAATGAAATCATCTCACTTAAGGGAGTGATGACAGATGCCTTTTATCCGGGTCAGTTATAGGGAAGATCAATATAAGCAGGAGGAGCTGCCGGCGATCAGCCATGCGATTCATCAGGCGTTAACCGAGTATTTCCGCGTACCGGAGGATGATTATTTTCAGGTGTTTCATGGGCATAAGCCAGGGGAGTTCTATTACGATCCGGCCTATCTGAACGTCTCGCGAACGGACCGGCTGCTCTATGTCCAGATTACCTTGAAGTCCGGACGGACGGAGGAGCAGAAAAGAGGCTTTTATGCCCGGTTGGCAGAGCTTTTGCCAGCGTGCGGAGTGAGAGCGGAGGATATATTTGTCGTGCTTGTTGGCACGGAGCTTGAGGATTGGACGTTTGGGAACGGAATAGCCCAGATGCTTGAACGGAAGAGGGAGGTACAACCCGATGCATAGAAAAATCGATACGGCTCATATCGGGCCAACCTATGGCGATATCGCGTTTGCCCGCTATACCGAGGATATCCTATTTGGAGATTTATGGCGGAGGGAAGAACTTTCGCTGCGCGAGCGAAGTTTGATTACCGTAGCGGCTTTGGTGGCTGGAGGGCATATGGAGCAGCTCCCTTATCATCTGCAGCTTGCAAAGGAAAATGGCCTGGCGCAAGAGGAGCTGATCGAAGCGGTTACGCACTTGGCTTTTTATGCGGGATGGCCTAGAGCCGCTTCCGCAATGGACCGTATTCGGTCCCAACAGTAAAAAATAAACCGCAGGTTACGGCATCACCAGGTGCTTATCCTGCGGTTTTTTATGTCTTGACAAGCAAGGATGACCATGAAAATAATAGTAAAATATGGATAATATTTATTGGTTATGGAAAGGAGCTGCCGCGATGAATATTGCAGCGCTGGAAGGCAAGCGGAACGGGGTGAAGAGTTTCCGTTCGTTGTCTTTGATAAACAGCTAAACCGGATTGTCGGGACAACGAGATTTCTCCGTATCGCCCCGTCCCACCGCAACCTGAATATCGGCTGGACCTGGTATTCGCCCGAGGTCTGGCGGACAGCCGTTAATACCGAATGCAAATATTTGCTCCTGAAGCATGCTTTCGAGCAGTGGGGGGCCGTCCGGGTTGAGCTTATCACAACAACCTCGCATCATCGCTCCCAGAGGGCGATAGAACGGCTAGGAGCAACGCGCGAAGGCGTGCTCCGCAGGAAATACAACGGTATGGATTATGTTGTATTTAGCATTATTTCGGAAGAATGGCTTCCGGTGAAGGAACGTCTGGAGAAGCTTTTGAACAGGGAGGTAAAGCCGTGATTTTTGCTCCAAAAAGGGATTTATGGCTGTCGGTTACGATCTGGGTTACGGTGGGCATTCTGGCTTTCTCGGCAATCTCTCCGTTTGTCATTGACGGAGCAGGCGTTTTTGAGACCATCCTTGTTCTTGCCTTATGTATTCCTACCGCCGTATTTATGCTATGGATATGGCTTGGCGTATCCTATGAGCTGACGGGCTCCGACCTGCTTGTCAGAATGGGGCCGATCCGAACCGTTGTCCCTCTTGCCAGCATCCGCAAAATCAAGCAAGTCCGCTCGATTACAGCCAGTACGGCTACTTCGGCGGATAGACTGGAAATCCACTACAAAGCTTATGATATGATCTATATTTCTCCGCTTGACCGGGAGGCCTTCCTTGCCGAACTGAAGCAAAGATGCCCTCGGCTGAAGCTGGAATAACCTTGACTACTGAATAACGAGCCCCAATGAAGGGGCTTTCTTTTTTTTATTTATATTGTGTATAGTAATGGCGACAGATATTAGGCGGGGGTGTCCGGGTTGTTCCAGTTTAATCGCATGAACACATTGCGGAATCAGATTTTCCTCGGATTCGTGCTCGTTATGCTGCTCGTCCTTGCCTCGGTAGGCTTTTTTACTTACGGACAAGTATCGGAGCTGCTGCGCAATAATGCCGAAAATCATATTCAACAAACAGCCGTACAGGCGACAGGCAAAATGGACGTTCTGCTCCATCAGATGGAGACGTTCACCATGCAGGTAGCTACCAACGCATCGATTCAAAACCTGATGGCCAAGGAAGCGGGCGGCACCAACCTGACCTTCGAGGAGCGTCAGGTGCTTCAGCATGAAATCCGGAAACAACAGGCGTATGTAAGCGGCGTACAATCCATCGAATTATACTCGAATGGCTTCAGGGTATTGTTCCCTCTTACGGATATCAGCCTGTATAACCGGGTACCCAATGAATGGATCCGGGAGGCGGACCGTGCCGCAGGTCAACTGGTATGGTTCGGCATCGATCCGAACAATCCGAATCAGATTACGGCGATCCGCCGCGTACGCCTAATTGACCAGTCCTTTTCCAATGCGGGGTATTTATTGGTCCGAATAGACAAAAAATATTTTGAGCTTATCGATACCAATACATCCTCGGACGGCAAAGAGGAGATGGGGCTGATCGACGGCTCCGGCCAGATTATCGCGGCGAACTTCTCGGCGGACATTCCGCAGGACGTACTCCAGAGGACGGACGGGAAGACCATCAGCATGCATGGACGATTGTATATTCCCATTCAAAAGCAGTTAGAGGCAGCGGCAGGCTGGAAGGTACTGATCCTTACGCCGGCCGAATATGCGGCAGAAGGAGTCTCGGTGCTGCGCACGGCCATCATCGTATCGGTTATGGTTGGGGTACTGTTGTTCCTGATCTTGACCTTTATCCTGTCGACCATGATTACGAGCCCGATTCTTAATCTGATCAAGGCGATGAGAGGCGCAAAGTACGGCTCGCTGAAGCCTATACCGGTAACGTCCTCCACGCTGGAGATTAACGAGCTGAACAACACGTATAACCAGATGGTCGCCTATTTGAATGAGCTGATTGAAGTGGTGTACGAGAAGGAGATCATTCAGAGCAGAACGGAGCTGAAGGCGCTGCAGGCGCAGATCAATCCGCATTTCCTTTTCAACACGCTGGAGGCATTGTATTGGGCGCTTGAGGACAAGGATGAAGAAGAGCTGTCCCAGGTCGTTGTAGCGATGTCCGGCCTGTTCCGGTATGTGATTAACCGGGCGGACGGTGACGAATGGGTAACGGTAGCCGATGAGCTGGAGCATGCGGAGCGTTATCTGAAAATCATGGAGATGCGCTTGATTGACCGGCTGAAGTGGTCGATTGAAGGCGATGAGAGCCTCCGGGGCGTTCCTATTCCGAAGCTCCTGATCCAGCCGCTTGTCGAGAATGCGATCTCGCATGGGGTAGAGCAGAGAATCGGACAAGGCTCGGTTGTGATCGGCATAGAGAAAACCGAACGGCCGGGATATATCCGGATTTCCGTTACGGATAACGGCCCGGGCATGAACTTTGACAAGGTGCAGTCGCTGTATGCGGCGATGAAGCAGGGACATGTCCATGATGCAAAGGGAACCGGGGTTGGCATCTCCAACGTCGACCGGAGAATCAGGCTTTACTACGGGGAAGAGACGGAAGGCCTGCAGATTCAGAGCGAGCAGGGAACGGGCACAAGGATGTCCTTTGAAATACCGATTGAACATGGGGGCGAGGCAAGATGAAGACGATTCTGATCGTAGATGATGAGCCAAGAACAAGGGAGGGCGTGCGGAAGGTGCTGGAGTCGTGGTCGGCTGGCCGCTACGAAATCACGACATCGTCCAGTGCCGTGGAAGCGTTGGAATGGCTGAAGGCGAATGAAGCCAATCTGGTTATTACCGATATCCGGATGCCGGAGATTAACGGGCTGGAACTGGTGGAGAAGCTGAGGGACAGGCAGCATCCGCCGGTCGTCATCGTCATTTCCGGCCATCCGCAGTTCGACTATGCCCATAAGGCTTTGCAATTTGGCGTTATCGAGTATTTGCTCAAGCCGCTGGACAAGAAGAAGCTGGTGGAAGCCGTGGAGCTTGCGTTCCGCAAGGAGGAAGAGCTGAACCGGATTGAACGCATGGAACGTTTTGTCGATACGAAGCTGCTGGAAACCACCGAACAGGAGACGCAATACAGCGCGCCGGTGAAGGAAGCGATTCAGTATCTGGAGGAGCATCTGCATGAGCCTGTTACGATGAGGGATATTGCCGATCATCTGCATATGAACGCAAGCTATTTCAGCGTCCTCTTCAAGGAGCAGACCGGGCTGACCTTCAGCGATTATTTGACAAGACGAAGGGTGCAAAGAGCCAAGGAGTTACTGACCAATACGCGTCTATCCATCAATGAAATCGCCGAGAAAGCGGGGTATCAGACGGCCAAATATTTCGTCAAAGTGTTCCGCTCGCATGAAGGTGTAAGTCCAGGGCAATACCGGAAAAACGTCTCGCACGCGGAGGAGACGATCCAATAAAAGTAGTATTTTTCCCAACTCGCGATACCTTATGCTGCTGTGAAAGCGCTGTTACAATTTGTTTAGCAACACAAACACATCAGTCAAAAAGGGGTTGTAAACGTGTTCAAGAAATCGAAATGGATGACACTCGGACTTATTCTCTGTCTCGCCATCGTAACGGCAGCATGCGGCAGCAACAGCGGCAGCAGCTCAAATAACGGTAACACAGCTTCTAACGGGGGCTCTTCTGAAAGCGGTTCCGACAAGAAGGTAACGATCAATTTCATGCATCTGTGGCCGGAAGGCGTATCAGCGGGCCAGAACAAAATCGTTAACCAGATCATCAACGATTACCAAAAAGAACATCCTAACGTGACGATCAAGCAAGAGGTACTGGATAACGAGCAATACAAAAACAAACTGAAGGTCCTCTCCGCATCCAACCAGCTTCCTGATGTGGGCGTAACGTGGGCGGCGGGCTTCCTGAAGCCGTACGTAGACGGCAAGCTGTTCACGCCGGTTGACGATCTGCTGAGCGGCGAGTTGAACGGCAAATTCGTGGCAGGCACAACGGAAGCTTACGCGATCGACGGTAAAACGTATGCGCTGCCGCTGGAGTTCAACATCGCTCCGATCTATTACAACAAAGAAATTTTCAAAAAATACAATCTTGAAATCCCAACAACGTACGAGCAATTCAAGCAAGTTGTGAAAACATTGCAAGGCAACGGCGTAGCTCCAATCGCGCTTGGCAACAAAGACCGCTGGACGGGTTCCCTGTGGTATATGTACCTGGCCGACCGCATTGCGGGCCAAGAGACTGTGGCAAACGCGATTAAAGGTACAGCGAAGTTTACGGATCCCGGATTGCAACAGGCGGCTTCCGAAGTGCAATCCCTGGTTGACGCAAACGCATTCGTTAAAGGCTTTAACGGCCTGTCGAACGAAGAAGCGAAATCCGAATTCCTGAACGGCAATGCCGCAATGTACCTGATGGGTACTTGGGAGCTGCCGAACTTCACAACCAACGAAGACATTCCGCAATCGTTCCGCGACAGCGTCGGATTCTTTAAATTCCCGACGGTTGAAGGCGGCAAAGGCAACGCCGACAGCTGGGTTGGCGGTCCTGGCGTAGGCTTATTCGTAGGGGAAAACTCCAAAGTAAAAGAAGAAGCGAAAGCATTCGTTCAATACTTCGTAACGAAGTGGGGCGAGCAATCCGTAACCGGCGCTGGCGTTATCCCGGCTACGAAGATCGATACTTCTTCGATCCAGCTTCCACAGCTGTACATCGATCTGTTCAACGAATTGAACAAAGCAAGCAGCATTACCTTGTTCGCGGACGTTCAATTGCCGGCTAACGCGGCTGAGACTCATCTGAACATGATCCAATCGCTCTTCGGCAAAGCCGTTAAACCAGAGAAATTTGCATCCGAGCAAGATGCGGCCATCGCGAAAGGCAACTAGTTCAGACATCCAAACATAAAGAGAGGCCTATCCGGCCGGGTTCGGAAATACCGGATAGGCGGCTCTCCTTATTTTTGACAGAGAAAGGAGTCGGCCAAATTGGATAAGGTGCTATCTAACAAGAAAGTCATCGCTTTATACGTGCTGCCGTCCCTTCTGCTCATTCTGGCCGTTGTTTATATCCCGATCGTCCTTACGGGTTATTACGGGCTGAATGAATGGAACGGTATTGGCGCTATGAAGTGGGTTGGCCTCGACAATTACGCAACGCTGGTTAAGGATCATGCTTTCTGGAGCAGTGCGGGACATTCGCTTCTGCTGGCTGTATTTTCCATGGCGAGCCTTATCGTTTATCTCGTCGTAGCAATGGTGCTCGCGGCAAAAATCAAAGGAGCAAACCTGTTCCGCAAAATCTACTTAATCCCGATGCTGCTGTCCTCGGTGGCTATCGCTCAGCTATGGCTCAAAATCTATCATCCTACTAACGGCATTATGAATAGCTTGCTGGAATCCCTTGGCGTTGCAAATCCTCCCGCTTGGCTTGCAGAGACGGATCTTGTTTTGTTCGCTTTGTTTATTCCGATTCTGTGGCAGTACGCGGGCTTCTATATTCTGATCTACTATGCGGCATTGAAGAACATCCCTTCTTCCTTGGAAGAAGCGGCTAAGATTGACGGGGCGAATTCGTTCCAAATCGCTTGGAGAATCAAATTCCCGCTTGTTATGGAAGTGGTGAAAGTAACGGTTGTCCTGGCGGTTGTAGGTTCCCTGAAATACTTCGACTTGATCTATGTCATGACGGACGGCGGTCCGAACGGCTCCAGTGAAGTGATGGCGTCGTACATGTACCATAAAGCGTTTAAAGCTTACGACTTCGGTTACGGCAGCGCGGTGGGCTTCTTCCTGCTTGTTATCTGTCTGGTAGCAACATGGATCATCCGCAAGGCAACAGCCAGCAAAGACACGATCCAGTATTCCTAAGTTTAAACAATTCTTTAAACTCATGCTTACGAAGTAAGAATCATCACAAACAGCCTTATCTAGGCTATTTGTGTGACAATTCTTTTCAGGAGGTACGCTTCATGTCATCGACAACTATGAAACTGGGCGGAGAAGCGAAATCCGGTTCGAGAATAGGGATGAAGGTCGGCTACGCTGCACTGTACATTGTTCTCATCGCCGTAGCGGTGTTCCAGGTTTACCCGCTCATCTGGCTCTTGTTCTTCTCTTTGAAAAACAACCAGGAAGTGTTTAATCTATCGCCGTTTGCTTTGCCATCGCCTCCGCACTGGAACAACTACAGCAAAGTGTGGAATGCAGGCAATATCGATACGTATTTCCTGAACAGCGTATGGATTACGGTAGCGGCAACGGCCGCAACGATTGTGCTTGGCAGCCTTGTGACGTTTGCGATTACCCGCATGAAATGGAAGCTCAGCTCGCTTGTTCTTGGCTTGTTTATGGTCGCCATGATGATTCCGGTTCACTCGACGCTGATTCCGCTGTTCAGCATGTTCAACAAGGTTCATCTGATCGACAATCCGTTGTCTCTCATCCTGTCTTATGTGGCGTTTAACATGCCGATCACGATTATGATCCTGCTTGGCTTCTATGTCGCTCTGCCGAAGGAAGTCGAGGAAGCGGCTATCATTGACGGAGCCAGCATTCATAAAGTATTCTTTAGCATCGTGTTCCCGATGACAAGCTCCGTTCTGGCTACAACGGGCATCATCAACATGATCTATAACTGGAACGAATTTATTTTCGTCAACACGTTTATCAGCTCGGATAAATTCAAAACGCTGACCGTTGGCGTGCAAAATTTTATCGGCCAATATACTACCGACTGGGGCGCAATCGGCGCCACGCTGATGATCAGCATCCTGCCTATCCTTATCACGTTCCTGTTCCTCAGCGACCGGATCGTAGAAGGTATTGCGGCCGGATCGGTAAAAGGTTAAACGGAAATCAGCAACGGGGCTGGCTGTGCCATCGTCATTTATAATGACTTGGGCACAGCCCTTTGTTGTTTTCACCCCTATGTTGGATTTACGCCAATGAAATCAGGGGGCAAAGGAAGACTCCGGAGGCTGCGTTGGATTCGTTCCAGTATAAGGGGCCGGAATGAGCAAGAATCGTCCAAATGAGCTAATTATCCTGTAGCCATTCCAATGTAGATCGAGTAACTGGTCAAAATTAGTCTGACATGCTGTACGAAATCCAACGTAGCTCTACTACTGTTGCCGAATCGCCTTCGAATCACTCTGGAAACGCACCGTTTTATTTCAGCCGTATAGCTTGCTCCCGGACATTTTGAACGAATCCGCCTGCTCCTTCATTCCGGCTTCCAAAGCCGCTTCGTTATTCAGTCCGCGTGCTTCCGCATATTCCCGGATGTCTTGCGTAATCCGCATGCTGCAGAACTTTGGTCCGCACATCGAGCAGAAGTGCGCTGTTTTCGCCGCCTCGGCGGGCAGCGTCTCGTCATGGTAGGCGATCGCCCGTTCGGGATCAAGGGACAAATGGAACTGGTCGCGCCATCGGAATTCGAACCTTGCCTTCGACAGGGCGTCGTCCCGGAGTTTCGCCATTGGATGTCCTTTGGCAAGGTCTGCGGCATGCGCTGCTATTTTGTAGGCGATGACACCGTCTTTAACGTCTTCTTTATTGGGGAGGCCCAGATGTTCTTTAGGCGTTACGTAGCATAACATCGCCGTTCCGAACCAACCGATCATCGCTGCTCCTATCGCCGATGTGATATGGTCGTAGCCAGGTGCGATGTCCGTCGTGAGCGGCCCCAGGGTATAAAACGGCGCTTCCTTGCAGATCTCCATTTGGAGGTCGACGTTTTCTTTGATCAAATGCATGGGAACGTGGCCCGGGCCTTCGATCATCACCTGAACATCATGCTTCCAAGCGATTTCCGTCAATTCTCCAAGCGTTCTCAGTTCCGCGAATTGAGCTTCGTCGTTAGCATCCGCAATGGAGCCTGGACGAAGGCCGTCTCCAAGCGAAAACGACACGTCGTAGGCTTTCATAATCCCGCATATTTCTTCAAAGTGGGCGTAGAGGAAGTTTTCCTTGTGGTGGGCGAGACACCAGGCAGCCATGATGGAGCCGCCCCGGGAAACGATGCCGGTAACGCGTTTGGCCGTAAGCGGGATGTAACGCAGCAGCACGCCGGCATGAATAGTGAAATAATCGACGCCTTGTTCAGCTTGTTCGATTAACGTATCGCGGAACACTTCCCAGTTCAGGTCTTCCGCTTTTCCGTTCACTTTTTCAAGCGCCTGGTAAATCGGCACCGTGCCAACGGGAACGGAAGAGTTGCGAATAATCCATTCGCGTGTCGTATGGATGTTTTTTCCCGTGGACAAGTCCATAATCGTATCCGCTCCCCAGCGGGTTGCCCACGTCATTTTCTCGACTTCCTCTTCAATGGAGGACGCAACGGCCGAATTGCCGATGTTGGCGTTAATCTTCACATGGAAACGGCTCCCGATGATCATCGGCTCGAGTTCGGGATGGTTGATATTGGCCGGTATAACCGCGCGCCCGCGGGCCACTTCCGAACGGACCAGCTCCGGATCAACCCCTTCGCGAATCGCAATAAACTCCATTTCCGGAGTCACGATGCCTTTGCGGGCGTAGTGAAGCTGCGTGACGTTTCTCCCCGGTTTTGCGTGAAGAGGCCGGTGATTCAGGCAAGGGAAAATTTCCTCGCCATTCTTCTTTGCTCGTTCCTCGTCCGAAAATCCGTTATCTTCCGGCTTAATGATCCGGCCGTCGTAAGCTTCCGTGTGGCCGCGGTCGCTGATCCACCCGCCGCGCAGGACAGGGAGTCCTTTACGCACATCGGCCTCGTAGGACTCGTCCGTGTACGGGCCGCTTGAGTCATACACCCGCACTGGCTCGTTGGGCTGCGGCTGTCCGTCTTTTCCCCGACTGTCGGATAATACGATTTCGCGCATGGGAACCCGAATATCTTCCCTCGATCCTCTCACATACGTTTTGCGGCTGCCCGGTAGCGGCGTTGATAAAATCGGCATCAAAAAAACCTCCTTAAGAACATTCGATAGGTTCGGAATGTCCGCTAGGAGGCCGTTGTTTAGGGAAATGAGACTGTACGCGGGATAGCTTCAGCAGTTAGACACGGACAAATAGGCAGAGCTCGCCCCGGCAGGGCACAGCTTGCAACCCCCGGTCGCTCCCTAAAGGCAGCTTTTGATGCGGCCGGACGATCACCGGCAACAAAAAAAGCCGCCCCGTCGGGAGCGGCTTGAGGTGTCGAAATCCGTGCAAATCGAAACGGACGAATGACAATCGCACCCGTTTCTATCGCATATGGCTGACGCGCACAAGACCACTTTCCTACGCTGGCATAACCCAGATCAGGTTCAAAGGGACCAAGGCTACGCCTTATCTCAGCCCTTGCGGGCGCCCCTAGTGGAATTCCTAGTCAAAAGAGTACACTCGAAAAAAGGGTCTGTCAAGCAGCCGTTCAAGAGGAATCTTTCATTTTATGGCTGATAGGCAGGATGATTTGGGGGTTTATTGAATAGTAATATACAATCTCGTACTTGATCAGGGGAGGTTGGATGAATTGGACAAACAGCCATTCAAGCATGCGGTTAGGAACCCTTCGGGCGTTAAAAACATTTTTGCGATGACGGTGCTGTGTTCACTCTTTCTTGTTAGTACGCTGCGGGGAAAAGACGATGATACGATCCTGTACGTATGGGGTATCGTGGTGTTCTGCTTCTGCGCTGCCGCATTGCTCTGGTCTCTGTACCGGGCGGTACAGAAGCCGATTGATCTCTGTTTGCAGGAGGATACGCTTTTGCTGAGCGGAAGCACAATCACCGCGGAGCAGATTGAGGTCATCATGATCAGGCGGGACTCGGTTCACCCGATTATCGGGATTAAGCCTCATGGCGCGAGAATTGTTCCTGTCCGCATGTGCTTCAGGTATGTGGACGAAGAGGATAAAGGCTTCGCGGATATCGCCGACTGGGCGAAGAGGAATAACGTAAAAGTCGACTACGGTTTCTTTTTCAGATGGATATAGATAGGGAGTATGAAATGAAACAATTAACGGGAATCTTGCTGGTTACGTTTGTCCTGCTGCTGTCTGCTTGTGCAGGCAAAGGAGCCTTGACTGCCGATGACGTGAGCAAAGCTCTTCAGAAGCAAGGCCTTGAAGTTCGTGAGTTAACGGTCGATGAGGCGAACCTGCTTGCAGCTAGTCCTACCATTGCAATCAACGGAAAAGAACCCGTACCTTTGGAATTAGCTTTGCCGGCTGCAGATATGGCCCATCGTGAGTTTTTGCTCGTATATGTGTTCCGCTCTGAAAAGGAGAGAGTCCGTGTAGAAAAATCAGATGGTACTCCTACTCCAATACAGTTAAAAGATTTGTACCCAACTTTATTGAAAAAGAAAAATGCAATCGTGACCTATTGGTCGTACAACAAAGATAACCCGCTTCTTCTAAAGCAGATCAACCAAGCGATGGAAAAGCTTTAATGCGATTTGAACGGCGTAAAATGGAGGACGGACATGAAGGCTCGCAAGATGAAAGCGCTGGTCTATAAGGCTTACGGTTCTCCGGAGGTTCTCCAAATCAAAGAAGTGGATGTCCCCGTGCCGAAGGAGCATGAAGTGCTGATCGAGGTTCATGCCGCTTCGGTCAATTCATGGGATTGGGATCTGCTCCGCGGCAAACCGTACATAACCCGCATTGGCGGACTCCGCAAGCCGCGGTTCCCGATTCTTGGCGCCGATATTGCCGGAAGAGTCATCGCCGTTGGCGCCTCCGCCTCGCGGTTCCGGCCCGGCGATGAGGTGTTCGGCGATCTGTCCGGCTGCGGCTGGGGCGGATTTGCCGAATACGTATGCGCGGGCGAGGAGGCATTGACTCCAATGCCGGAGAGGCTGAGCTTCGAGCAAGCGGCAGCGATTCCGCAAGCCGCCGTGCTTGCCCTGCAGGGAATGCGCGATAAAGGAAATTTGCAAAAGGGCCAGAAAGTGCTCATCAATGGGGCAGGGGGCGGTGTCGGTACGTTTGCCATCCAATATGCCAAGCTGCACGAAGCGGAGGTAACCGCCGTTGACCGTGCGGGCAAGCGGGACATGCTGCTAACCCTCGGAGCGGATCATGTACTGGATTACAAGAAAGAGGATTTTACCGCAAATGGCCGGCAATACGATCTTATCCTGGATGTAGTGGGAACCCGTTCCGTTTTCGAAGTGAAGCGTGCGCTAAAAAAAGGCGGCACATACGTCATGATTGGCGGTTTAATGCCTCGTCTTCTCCAGACGCTGCTCGCCGCACCGCTGATCCGCAGGCTTGAGAAGAAGAACATGACTATTCTGGTTCATAAGCCCAATCATGCGGATCAACAGGTATGGAAGTCGCTTGTGGAAGCGGGCCGGATTGCTCCCGTCATTGACCGGCTGTATGGATTGCAGGATGCCGCCGAAGCTCTACGGTACTTCGGGGAAGGGGAGTTTAAAGGAAAAGTGGTTGTCCGCATAAAAAGCGAAACCCCCATGCCATAAAGGCATGGGGGTTCTTGCCGATCGTTTTTTAAGCCATTATTTCCTGACCGTAACGGTAATCGTATCGCTCGTGGTAACGCCTGCCGCATTCACAAGCTCACAGCGGTATTCGTAAGTACCGGGCGTTTTGCCCGAAATGACGGTTACAGCGGTTTGCGCCGCGGGAGTAACATCCTTCAGCGATTGCGTATCGATCAGTACGCCATTCTCGTATAAGCGGTATTCCGTGGCATTCGTACCCCACCACAAATTCATCGTTAATTTGTAGTTTCCGTCTTGATCCCAGTTGTCATGGGACAGGACGGCTTTGCCCGGGGAAGCGTCGGTTACTTTTACGACCAGCGTACTGCTGGTTGTTTTGCCATACGCATTAATCAATTCCGCCGTATACGTGTAGGTTCCGTTAGCTTTGCCCGCGATTTTGGTTTGAACGGATTGGGCGGAAGGAGAAGCGTCTTTCAATTCAACGGTATCGATCAGGACGCCATTCTCGTACAGCCGGTATTCGGAACCGTTATTGCCCCACCAGAGGTTCATCGTTACCGTATAGCTTCCGTCTTGAAGGCCGTTATCCCAGCCGTTGTTATGGGATAAGACCGGTGTTCCCGGAGCGCCGGTGGCAAGCGGCTTGCTTGTCACTTTGAACGTGTAGCTTGCAGTGGATGTATTGCCTGCTTTGTCGGTTACCGTGTATTTGACCGTGTGGCTTCCGATGCCAAGCTTGGAGGCTGCGACAGAATAGCCGTTTGCAATTACGTTATTGTCCAAGAGCAACTGCTCCGAAGCTACGCCGGAAAGCGAATCGCTGCTTGCAAGGTCATAGACAAGGTTCGCGGTCTCAACAACGTCCGACACTTGTCCGCCGGACTGCGTTAATACTGCTGCTGGAGCGGTCTTGTCCAATTGAACATTGACCGAAGACACGCTGCTTTTGTTGCCTGCAGCATCAACCGCGTAATAGGAGAATGTATGATTGCCTTCTGCAGTTACGTTAACGGGCGATGTATAATTCGCAAAGCTGTCGTTGTTTAACGCGTAAAACGACTCTACTGTACCTTCCGAGTTGTCTTTAGCGGTTACGGTCACTTGGACATCCTGATTAAACCAACCTTCCGCATTTGGGGAAGCGGACAGCGAGGCTTCAGCGGTTGGCGGCTCGTTATCCACCGGCTGTACAACCATGAAATCCGCGAGGCTGCGCGGCTTCAGCTGGAACAAGTCTTTAAAGATAGCGGACACGCCGGTAATCGTTACCTTTTGGCCTACGGTGTAAGGGAAGCTGCTTTGCGTAAGGCCGGTACGTCCGTCAACACGGATGTGATTAACCGTTCCGTTATCGCTGACAGCGTCAAACTCGAAGGATCCGGATGGCGTGGCAGAGATGATGTTGGCAATCGTCGCGTCATTCAGCTGCAGCAGCTGGCCTTGATTGGAGCTGTCCACCGCGGTTACGGGGCTTGGGGCTGGTAAAGCTGCCGTTCCCGTTTTTTCGATGGCGGCAATATCTCCAAGCTCAAGCTCGGTATTATAAAGTGCCGTAGTCGCGGTTACTTTGACAACATCGCCCTGATGATAACCGGCTGCGTTCTGGTACACGTAAATACCGCCCGTCTGATCCTGCAGGTAGAAGGTTTGTCCGCCGAAAATACCGGGCTCCGTCGTCACCACGCCTTCAACCGTAACGGTAGCGCCGACGGTTTTGGCACGGGATTCCGCGATCGTGATTTTGGCGGGAATTCCTCCTTCATCGCCCGGAAGAGGCTCAGCGGCTACGTTGCCGAGCGTAACGCCTTCTGTCAGCAGGTTCGTGCTGTTTTGTCTAAGGCGAAGATTAGCCGCGCCGGTGGAGCCGGACTTTAAGCGAATGGTTAAATCCTTATAAGCATGTCCCGTAGCATCGGCCGTAACGTTAAAGTTCGCGCTGTAGCCGTAAGCGGTTGGCCAAGTTCCGTCCGCATTTTGCACCTGAGCGATCTGGGCGCCGCCTGTTACTAAATAAACGCCGATCTGATAATTGCTCACGGTCGAATTAGGAGCCAGGTTGTTAAATACGACGCGAACCGGGAACGACGTTCCGCTGCTGGGCAGCGTTGCCTGGCGGACAAAGCTGTACGCCGGATTGGAGACCGCAGCTACCCCGCCGAATGAACCTGCTTTATACGTCGAGCGGTCATACCATTTGTAGCCCGCATTTGGAGCAGACCATGGTTCAGGCTGCGGCTCAGTGGACAGGGATGGAGTCTCGAATGGAAGAAGAGCAGTAGGCTGGTCAAGCTGCAAGCCGTTTACTTGGCTCAGGCTTGTATAGCTTTCTTTCGTCGACAGCCAATCGATCATGTTAACAAGCAGAACGCCGTCATTCACTTCTTTGAAGCCGTCGTAAGTTGTTTTCTTCGCGCCCGTATCTTCACGCGAATATTTAGGCGTTACGTCTTCAACCGGGGAGGAATCGCCGATAAAAGCCGCTTTCCCGCCGCCAAGCTTGGAGACGGCGACATAAGGGCCTTCCGCTTTCCCGCCGCCGTTATAGACCCCTTGGTCAACCGCGCTTGCCCAAGCTTCATTCGTTTGCGGAAGGTACACAATGCCTTTTGCTTTTGTCGGATCAATAATGGCAAGCGTCGAGCCGGCATGCATAGCTACGGCCGATACGCCCTCCGTAATGCCAAACGCCTGGTTTGGAGCCACAATGTTGGTTGCGTTAATGTCGCCAAGCGCATTGTAACGGAAGCGGATGCCGAAGTTATCGGCCAGCCAGTCCGAGCTTGCGACATTTTGCATGGCATAGGAATTGGCTTCCTCCGCGCTCATGCCTTGAGCAGGATTCGTCCATGCGCCGCGGCGGTAACCGTTAATGGACTCCGAGCCGTCCCAGCGGTTTTTATTCCGGTCTGCGTTGTAATGGTCGCCGATGAAGAAGATGCTGCCGCCGCCTTCGACATATTGCTCCATGGCCGCTTGCTCCGAGGTTTTAAACGGAATGTTAGGTTCAGCAATAACGAAAACGTCATAACCTTTCAAATCGTCATACGTAAAGGCTGTAGACTTGCGAAGCTCTTGGACGTAGTAGCCATTGTTGGCAAGCCCGTTGGCGAAATCCGAGAATCCGCCGTCGATTACCCAGTCTGCAGCTCCTGCCGTTTGCGCGTGCGTGTTGTCGAACAATACCTTTTTGCCCGCATTCTCGTTGACGACCTTAGCGTTGATGAAAGGGGCAGGGTCCGATGGTCCCTCCGCATGAGCGCTATTGCTTGTCCATTGATACTGAACAGGTACAACCAGCAGCATTAACAGCAACAACTTTAGCCATTTGTGTCTCACTTGAAGCAATCTCTCCATAACCATACCTCCCATTGTATCTTTCCGGCGTTAGTTTACCACGTGCTTCCAGATTTGTGTGATAGGGTATTGTAAAAGAGGGACCGCATGGACTAGTTCAAAAGTAGGGTTCTTTACGGTTTTATTTGTTTTTTTCCCTTTAACGGACACCTACTAACGTATACTTGAAGAAAGGTTGGAAGGAGGAATACAACATGCGTATTGACGGCGAAACCTTAGCGCTTAGAACCATTGAACGGGAAGATATGTACCGGCTGTGGCAATTAAAATACGGGGAAGAGAATCCGGAGTGGAAAAAATGGGACGCCCCTTATTTCCCTCATAACCGAATAGATTTCGAAGCCTTTCAAACCCAAACGGAGGTCCGGCTGTCCGCCGATGACGGTCCTTCCATGCTGATTATGGAATCGGAAGGACAGATCATTGGGATCGTATCCTACTATTGGGAAGACAAGCCTTCGCTGTGGCTTGAGCTTGGCATTACGATCTACAGCCCGGAGCATTGGAGCGGGGGTTACGGAACGGAGGCTTTGACGTTATGGATCGACTATCTGTTCGGGGCTATGCCGCTCGTGCGAGTCGGGCTCACCACTTGGTCGGGCAATAATCGAATGATCCGCTGCGCCGGGAAGCTTGGAATGACGATGGAAGCAAGAATCCGCAAGGTACGCTTGTATAATGGCGAGTACTACGATTCCATTCGGATGGGGATTTTGCGCGAGGAATGGGAAGGGCGATAAAGAACGCATTCAACTCCTTATTTTGGGAATAAATAGAGATATCCCATCAATGAGGTGTTTGCTATTGAAAAAGTGGATATGGACAATCGTGATAATCCTCGGATTTACTTCGTTAGCCGGAACGACTGCTTTTGCAAAAGAGAGTAACCCTGCAATTGAATTCGCCAATGCCATTACGCGTAATGACTATAGAGAAGCACAAAGCTATATCGCTCAAGATTACGTGCGCATTCCCGAGATTCCGGAGCATGTTTCCGCTCAAAGCTACAAGCTTGCGCCTTCGCCAATAAGCGGAGAACAAATCCTTATGGTGAGCTTCTATGACGAGAAGCGAAAAACCGAACGACTGGCTTATATATGGGAATTGTCCGTTAACTACGGCCGTATCACTCAGATTCACGTTTTATATGAGGGCTTCAACCCGCTGGCGGACGAGGCCCGGTTAATACGAGAATATCAAACCAAATTCAAGCGTCATCTTCTAACCCCAACCGAGCTGCCTTTTAGGAAAGTTACTGAATTTCATGGCTATATCGAGGATGACAGCTCGATTGAGCTGCTGTATCGGAGCGATGAAATAAACGGTTTTTTCAAGGTTAAAGCATCTCCTGTAACCGTGGATTTGGATCGGTTCAAATTTGATAACGATGATGCTTATTACACTTTGAAAGACGGAACCAAGGCGCTCTATCGAGTAAATAATAACTTAGCCTATGAGTTGAGGTTTCAGAAGAACGGAATGCAGTATACGCTTGCGATCGGGAACAAGAAATATTTGAAGGTCCAATACAAACCGGAAACCTTGCTGAAAATCGCGAATTCCATGGTATAACCGGGCTGTCTCCCGTTAGAGGGGGCAGCCTTTTTGTTTTAGTTTCTTATTGTGTTGAAGGAGGATATTGTTTGCTTATAACGTATTTTTCTAGAAATACCATAAAAACTTAACGTTGAAAGCAGGGGCAGTAATGAAGAAGAATAGACTATTGGCATTTTTTATCGATTATATCTTGGTTCTGTTTATCTTTGTTCCAATTAGTATCTTTATTAATATCAACTCGACTGAAGAAAATTCTAATCGACCATTTGAAATATTTTATCCGCTTCTGTTTCTAGTGCTGTTTGTTATCTCTAATAGAGATCTTATAGGCGGCAGAAGCATCGGCAAACGAATAGTAGGGTTGGGTGTAAGGGAATATTCTAATCCTCATAACACGCCAGGGAAATTGAGGCTTTTTCTCCGGAATATATCTCTGATCGTGTGGCCGGTCGAACTCTTCCTATTGCTGATTAAGGGGAGGAGACTGGGCGACATGCTCATGAGAACTAAGGTAATTGAACTCAATAAATAGCAATCGGTAAAAGGAAACGCGCTGCCGGAATGAACCGGCCTGCGTGTCATCTCCGTACTAGCTCCGGAGCAGCCGCCGCGCGTATTCCTTCGGCGTGCAGCCGTTATACCGTTTGAACAGCTCGTAGAAATGCGCCATATTTTCGATGCCGACGCTCGCGGCAATGGAGGAGACGCTGGCAGGCTCCGCGACGAGCATATGCGCCGCTTTGAGTATGCGTTGTCGGTTGACGTAATCGACGAACGAAACGCCGACCGCTTTTTTGAAATACTTGGAAAAATAACTATAATTCATCCGGGCGATCCGGCTTACCTCGTCCATGTCGATGCGCTCGCTCAAATGGCGGCTTACATAGTCGAGAACGGGGCGCATGACGGCGTCGTCCACGAATTCGTAGCTCTGCAGCAGCCCGCGGCTGTCGTGGCGGAGCAGCGTTAGCAGCAAATGCTTGATATGCATGCTGGCCGCGATCTCGTACCCCTTCCGCATGCCGATCATTTCCTCGTGTATGTCCGTCAGGATGCCGGCCATCTCCCGCCTTGCCGCGGTGTTCTCCCTGAATATATAGTTCAGCTCCTCGAGAGGTCGGATGAGTTCCGAGAAGTGCCGGTAATACATCATCATCGCCGGGTCGAAATAGCGCTGCAGATCAACGTGCAGCACGATATAGATTAAAGGCCCGTCCGACGTCTTTTGGCTGAGATGGAGCTCAGAGGAGCCAACGATGGCGACATCTCCCGCGTCAAGCGCGTAGCAATGGCCCGGCGTATGGAAATTCATGGACCCATCCTGCACCAGAATGAGTTCGACCTCCTTGTGATAATGCCAGCGCCTATTCGACGGGCCGGGTTTCGACTCGTCCGTGAACTGCCACGCTTTGATGCAGAGATGCTGGTTCTGGTAATGGATCGGCTCCTGAAATTGTTCGCTTTCCGGGACATGCACCTGAACGTTTTTCACCGGTTGATCGCCCTCTTTGCGCCATAGTCAATTTGGATACAAAAGGCCCAAATATCGTAATTGTAGCCCGCAAACCCTCGTACTAAGATAATTTATGTGAAGTATACCATAAAAGAAGGAGAGTGTCCGAGATGAGAGTAGCGGTGGTAGGCTGCGGCGGCATGGGGCATGTGCATGCGAAAAACTTCGACGGAATGGCGGATGCTGAGCTAGTTGGCGTATGCGATATCGATGCGGAGCTGGCCGGCGAGCTGGCCCGCATGACGGGAACACGCGCCTTCTGTTCATTCGCCGATATGCTGAGAGAGACGGATGCGCAGGTCATCAGCATCGCGCTGCCAAGCTATCTGCATAAGCAGGCCGTGCTGGAGGCGGCGGAGGCCGGCAGGCATGTCATTTGCGAGAAACCGGTGGCGTTGTCGCTGGAGGATACCGATGAGATCATTGAGGCTTGCCGCCGAAACGGCGTTCGGCTTTTTGTTGGACATGTCGTCCGGTTTTTTCCTGAATACGAGCAGGCAAGCAGGCAGATTGAAGACGGGAGAATCGGCGAACCCGGTGTAGCCCATACGAAGCGGGTCGGGGGCCATCCCGGAATCGCGAGGGACTGGTTCAAGGATCATGCGAAAAGCGGCGGCGTTATCGTCGACATGATGATCCATGACATCGACTTTATGCGGTGGATCTGGGGAGAGGTCAAGTCGGTTTACGCCATGAATGCCTGCACGGACGACTCGGATTACGCACTGGTCACGCTGGAGTTCGCAAACGGGGCTGCAGCCAACCTGGAAGCGCATTGGGGCGATCCCGGTCCGTTCCGGTACGCGGCCGAAATTTCCGGCTCTGCGGGACTGATCCGGCTGGACAGCGCGGCCTCCGGCTCGCTGCACGTCCGCACCCGCGCTCAGGCTGATAGGGACGGGCGGTTCGCCGAAATTCCGCAAAGCCCTGGCGTTCTGAGTCCGTACGACAGGGAGCTGGCGCATTTTCTGGCATGCGTGCGGGACGGCGCGGAGCCGCTTGTTACGGCGGAGGACGCGCGGGAGGCGCTCCGCATTGCACTGGCCGCGCTGGAATCGATAAAAACGGGAAAAGTCGTTTTATTATAATCGCAAGGAGGAGTAAACGGTGAAAAAACTGAAAGTAGGTCTGATCAGCTTTGCGCACGGCCATGCATACAGCTATTTAGCGAGTCTGGCCGCTATGCCGGAGGTCGAGATCGTTGGCATCGCCGACGAGTCGCAGAGCCGTGTGGCATCGATCGTCGAAAGCACGGGCCTGCCTTACTACGCCGATTATCGGGAACTGCTCGCTACCGACGCCGATGCCATCGTCATCTGCTCGGAGAATGTCCATCACGCCAAGCATGCGATCGCGGCGGCCGAAGCGCGAAAGCATGTGCTGTGCGAGAAGCCGCTTGGCATCTCCGTCAGCGAAATGGAACGGATGATCGCCGCCGCACGGGATAACGGCGTCCAGCTGATGACCGCCTTTCCATGCCGCTATCTGCCGGCCGTGACCGGTGCCAAAGCCGCGATCGAGCGCGGCGATATCGGCGACATCGTCGCCGTCAAAGGAACCAACCACGGGACGAATCCCGGCGGCTGGTTTACCGACAAGGCGCTTTCGGGCGGCGGAGCCCTGCTTGACCATACGGTCCATGTGATGGATCTGCTGAACTGGATGATCGGCACCGAGGTGAAGGAGGTTTACGGATACGCGGCAACGCGGTTCGGCGAAACGGAAATCGACGACGCGGGCCTCGTTCACGTGAAATTCGCCGGAGGCGCCTTCGCCGTTATCGATACAAGCTGGTCCCGTCCGAAATCGTTCCCTACCTGGGGCGACGTGACGATGGAAATCATCGGCACGAAAGGCTGCATCGCCGTCGACGGCTTCGCCCAGAAAAATGAAGTGTACAGCGATCTTGCCGGCAAAGGCAGCTGGAGCTATTGGGGCGACGATATGGATCGGCTGATGATCGAGTCGTTCGTAGGGTCGTTGCTGGAGGGTCGGCCGGTGCCGATAACCGGCGAAGACGGCTTGCGGTCCGCCGCCGTGGCGCTGGCCGCCTACGAGTCCGCGAAGCTGGGACAGCCGGTCGCGCTGTAATAGGGAATAATAGAATAAATAGGCCGATGGAACCGCAAGGCGTCCATCGGCTTTTCGCAATCTCCAGAGGCGCCAATTGACGCCCGTCTTTGTTCATGCTCATAATAGCACATAAAGATTTTGAAGTCGGGGACGGTGCGCCATGGCTTTCCTGAGAAAACTGTCGATCCGTTCGCAACTGCTTATTTTGGCCGGTTCGACCATTATCGTCATACTGGTGATCGTTCTGCATACCTACACCATGATGTCTGGGATGATCACCCGCAGCCATGAGGAATACGTAAGGCAGACGGTGACGGAAATGAAGAAGAACGTCGCCTCCAACCGGGATGTCATCTACCGCCTCATGCAGGATATTTCCTACAATCCGGATATACAGGATTATTTGGTTGAGACGGACAATCTGGTCCGTTACGACAAGTTCACCAAGCTGACCAAATATTTGAGCGGTCAGAAGGATCTGAAGGAAGGCATCCAGGATATCATCATCTCAGGCAACAACGACACATGGATCGACCTGGCCGGGGGCAACCGCTATCTGGTGCCGCTTCGGGCACAGCTCTCCGATCAGAGTTTGAACGCCAACTATGAGGGGATGCGCAAGTTCGAAAATTTGTACGGCGGCGCGGACATGCTTGTCTTCGCTACGTCCATCGTTTATTCGCGGCCAGGGGAACTGTTCAACCGCAATATCGGAACGGCGTTCTTCGTCGTTGATCCAACCGCCCTCATGGGCGAGCAGGAATACTCCTCGAAGCAGCCCGGCACGCAAATTTATTTGCTCGACCGCGACCGCAAAGTCGTCGCAAGCAATTCCTCGCTGAGCGCGGGGAGCGAATTCCCGGCCATGGAAGAAAACCCGCCAAGCGGGGACAACCGAATCGTGAAATGGAAAAACCAAAGTTACGTGGTCGAGTCGGAAACGCTGCCCGAAATTGACGGCACCGTTCTCAGCATGGTGCCCGAAAACGAACTGCTGCGCGATTTGCTCGACATCCGCAGGCAGGAGCTGATTATTCTCGGCATTGCCCTGCTCATGCTGGCCATTCCGTTTATGTTTATCGTCAACAACATCCTGCGTCCGCTGAAAAGGCTGATCTTCTTTATCACGACGCTCAGGCGGGGAGATCCGCTCAAGCTCAAAAAGCGGATTTCGCTCCATGGCTACATGGAAATCAGCATCGTGGCAACGGAGCTGAACAGCATGCTTGACGAGATCGACCATTTGACGCAGAGCCTGCTCGAGACCAATACGCGGCTTTACAGTACCGAGCTGGAGAAGAAAAAGTCGGAGCTCGCCTTTTTGCGCAGCCAGATTAATCCCCATTTTTTGTACAACACATTGGAAGCGATTACGGGCATCGCCGTCGTCGAGGGACAGGATAAAATCAAAACGATGACGCGGTCTCTGTCGAGTATTTTCCGCTACAGCATCAAGGGTTCGAGCGAGGTGCCGCTGAGCGAGGAAATCCGGATGGTCGATTCGTATATCCGCATCCAGCAAATCCGCTTCGAGGGCAGGTTCGACGTCCAATACGAGCTAACGGACGATGCGATGGCGTTCCGCGTACCGAAAATGATTTTGCAGCCGATTGCGGAGAACGCGATCTATCACGGCTTTGAGCCAACGCTGAAGAAGGGACGGCTGTGGATCAGAGGCGCCGTAAGCGGCGATGGTCAGCTGATTGTGCAAGTGGAGGATGACGGCGTTGGCATCGAGCCCGCAAGGCTCGAGGAGCTGCGCCTCATGATGTCTGCCACGTCCTCGGGGCCGGAGGAGCATGGCGAGAGCAAAAGCATTGGCCTGGTTAACGTCAACAACCGCATCCGTCTCATGTTCGGCGGCGACTGCGGGCTTCGCGTCGACAGCGGGGCGGGATCCGGCACGCGGGTCGAGCTGATCATAGGAGAGGGGAGGGCGCCTGATGCATAAGGTGCTTATTGTGGACGACGAGAGTTGGGTGCTGGAAAGTCTCAAAGATCTAGTGGATTGGGCCCGCTACGGGTTCGAAGTGGCCGGACAAGCGAATAACGGGACGGATGCGCTGGAGGCGATGCGCAGGCTCCGGCCGGATGTCGTCTTCACCGATATCCGGATGCCGGAGATGAGCGGGTTGGAGCTGATCCAGCGGGGGCGGAGTGTGGGCTTTCCTGTCCATTTCGTCGTCGTCAGCGGCTACGCCGAATTCGCTTACGCGCAAAAGGCAATGTCGTACGGAGCGGTCGCTTATTGTCTGAAGCCTTTCGACGAGCCGGAAATTTCCGGCGTCCTGATGAAGCTGGGCAAGCTGCTCGATGCCGCCAAAGGAACGGCCGATTCGCCGCTCGTTCAACTGCTGGAGGAGCCAAGCGAAGACGCCCGCGCGAAGCTTCAAGGCGAGCTCGAGCGGATTGGCATTGGAGACTGGGCGACGGCGGGCATCGTCCCGGTCGTATCGGTCGGGCAGGGCGAGCTGCCCGGCCTGCGCGGACCTTCGATCCGCTTGAAGATGGGACCGTCGAAGACCGCCTATCTGCTCGGGGCGGTCAAGGCGGAGGAGCTGGCAAGCGGGTGGAGGAGGCAGTTCCCGCCTGATTTATCGGGTATCGGCATCGGTGCCGGGATTACCGATCTCAGCGGGGTGCGCAGCGCCATTGCGGGCGCGGATATGCTGGCCCATCAATTCTTCGTGACGGGAAAGCGGGGTGTTTACGAACACCGGCCGTACAAGGAAAACGAGCTGAACCGGCGAATGTCGGAGATAAGCGACGCGATCGCCGCGGTGGACATGCCGGCGATCGATGCGGCGTTCCGCCATATCGCGGAGCTGTTTCGGGAAGACGCGTTGTCCACCCGTCACGCCTTCCGGGTGTACAACATGACGATCTCGTTTCTGTTCAAGCTGGGGCAGACGGAGGAAACGCTGTACAGCTACGAGCAGCTAGTCCAGTCGTTCGGCGACGTGTTCGACATGCTGGGCGAGCTGCAGGCGCTTGTCGTCCGCCACTGCCGCGGCGGTGAGGCGCATCCCCCGGAGACGAAGAACAGGACCTTCAACCAGATCTTGCAGTACGTGACCGACCATTTCCGGGAGGAGCTGTCGCTGCAGGGCCTGTCGGAGCAATTTTTCATGAATCCCAGCTATATCAGTCAGCTGTTCAAGAAGGAAGTCGGCGAGACGTTCGTCGGCTATATTTCACAGCTTCGGATCGCGCATGCATGCAAGCTGCTCGATGAGAATGACGATTATTCGATTCATGAGATTGCCGAGAAAATCGGATACAACGACTATTTTTATTTTGCGCGGCTGTTTAAGAAAATGACCGGCAAGACGCCGACTCAATACCGCAGCGAGCGGAAGTGACTTTCGATATGCATTATTTTTAGTACCGCTATGGATTCTTTTTAGAAAACCTTCGCCGAAGGTTTTCTTTTTTTATGCAAGGACGGTTTGGGAGGCGGAACCTATAAATTGCGTGCATACCCGGGGCGCGGCTTGGCTGGTAGCATAGGTAATAGCAAAAGGATGGCAACGCTTACAAGGAGGTTCGCAATGGGGAAATCTATCGGGAAGGAACTTTATAAATTCCGTTATCTGTATCTGCTTCTCCTTCCTACCGTGCTTTACTACGCTTTGTTCCAATACCTTCCGATGTACGGCGTGCTGCTCGCATTCAAGGACTTTCACATCCGCGAAGGCATACTCCGCAGCCCGTGGATCGGCCTCGATAACTTCAAGGAACTGGTGGGGCAGAGCGATTTCTGGAAAGCGTTTTGGAACACGGTCTACATCAGCTGCGGCAGGATCATTTTCGAATTTCCGGTCGCGATCATTCTTGCGCTGATGATCAATGAGGTGGCAAGAGAGAAGCTCAAAAAATTTTACCAGACCGTATATACGTTTCCGCATTTTATTTCGTGGGTTATCATCAGCGGCATCATGTTCAACTTCCTGGGAAGCGCCGGCGTGCTCAACGAGCTGCTCGCTTCGCTAGGTTTTGAGAAAGTCACGTTCCTGACCGATCCGTCACTGTTCAGGCCGATCCTGTTCATCTCGAGCATATGGAAGGAGGTCGGCTGGAGCGCGATTATCTACCTGGCGGCCATCGCGGGGATCAATCCGGAGTTGTATGAGGCTGCTTATGTGGACGGAGCCGGCCGCTTCCAGCAGCTGATGTCGGTCACTTGGCCCTCGATTCGCGGCACGGCGGCGATTCTGCTAATTCTGGCCGTCGGCAATGCGATGAACGGCGGCTTCGATCAGATTTTCAACCTATACAATCCTGGCGTCTACAGCACCGGCGACATTATCGACACCTACGTCTACCGGTCGGCCTTCGACAGCGGCTTAGGGTTCGGCGTCACGACCGCAATCGGCCTGTTCAAGGCGGTTCTAAACTTCGCCCTGCTGTATAGCGCCAACTTCATCGTAAAAAGATTGGGCGGGGAGGGACTGGTATAATGGAATCGAATTCGGCCGCATCGGCGGGCCAATCGTCGCCCGAAGTCCGTCAGGGGCCGCGAAGGCAGCGCAAGTTCAGCATCGCGGACATCATCATTCATTTCGTACTTATTCTGCTTACGCTCAGTACGATACTGCCGTTCTACAATGTCGTGCTGATGTCGTTCAGCAACACGGCAGCGATCTCCAAGCAGCTGGTCTATCTCTTTCCGACGACCTTCGACTTGTCAGCCTACAGTTATATTTTACATGAGCCGCGGTTTCTGAAGGCCCTGCTGGTCACGCTGTTTGTGACGGTCGTCGGCACGTCAATCAACATGCTAGTAACTATCACGGGTGCCTACGTCATGTCCAAGACGGGTTTTCCCGGCCGTAAAATCGTCATGTCGGGCATCATTTTCACCATGTTCTTCAATGGCGGACTCATCCCGTTCTATCTAACGATGAAAAATCTGCACTTGATCAACAATCTGCTCGTCATGGTGCTTCCGGTAGCGGTCAACACGTTCTACCTGATCATTTGCATCGCCTTCTTCCGGACGCTTCCGGCGGCACTCGAGGAGTCGGCCAAGATAGACGGCGCCAACGAGCTTCAGGTGCTGGTTAAAATCATCGTGCCGATCTCGATGCCGATGATTGCCACGATTACCCTGTTCTACGCGGTCGACCGCTGGAACGAATGGTGGTACGGCGTTTTGTTCATGACCAATGTGAATCTGCTTCCGATGCAGGCCCTCCTTCGCGAACTGTTGACCAATTATGCGCAGGTGCTCTCGAGCATCACGACCAGCGTTCAGCTGCAGAATACCGGTCTCCAGCCGGAGATGCTGAAGATGGCGGTGCTCGTCGTCAGCGCGCTGCCGATCGTCTGCCTGTATCCGTTCCTGCAAAAATATTTTGCCAAAGGCGTTATGATAGGATCCGTTAAAGGATAATAAGGGCGTCATGCTGTTATTATAAAATTTAACATTAGGGGGATAAGAGAAATGAGGAAAGCAAAACTGCTGGGCTCGCTCAGCTTAATCACCGTCTTGACGGCATCGATCGTTTCCGGTTGCAGCAGCTCTGGCGGCAATTCGAACGCGAACAATTCGGATAATACACCCGCGGCCTCTGCCGATCCTGCCGATTCAGGTGCTTCGAGTGCTCCGGCGGCGGACAATCCGTTCAAGGATCATATGGATATTTCCCTCTCCTGGTGGGGAATCGGCGTCGGCTTCCAGCAGCATGATGATCTCGTGCAAAAACTAGAGAAGGACTTTAACGTGACGCTTAAACCGGTCGATATCGGCTGGGACAGCTATAAAGAGAAGAACCAGGTCTGGGCCGCTGCCGGCCAGCTGCCGGATATTATCACCAACAGCATCGTCAACGACAATCCGGGTACGTACAACGAATGGGTCAGCCAAGAGCTCATTCATCCTTTGCCGGATGATTTAAGCGCATATCCGAACGTTGAGAAAGTAGCCAAGGCACCGGACGTGCAAGGCGTCTACCGCGACGGCAAGCTGTATGCGATTCCGCGGATGACCTATCCGAATACCGACATGTGGGCGGTCGACCGGGCTATCTACGTGCGCAAGGACTGGATGGATAAGCTCGGCATTAAGGACCCGCAAAGTTTCGACGAATTTTACGCGATGCTGAAAGCGTTTGCCGAGCAGGACCCCGATGGCAACGGCAAAAAGGATACGACCGGTATTGTCATGAACACGCTGGGCTACTTCAAATCGGTCTTCATGCCTGCATTCCCGCAATACGACAACTCCAGCTGGCTGCAGGAGGACGGTAAATGGATTCCGTACTTCGCTTCCAAGCAGATGGATCAGGTTGTTACAGAGGCTCGCAAGCTTTATGCGGACGGTGCGCTCGATCAGGACTTTGCGGTTGAAAAAGCCGGCGAAGCGAATCAGAAGTTTTATCAAGGCAAGGCGGGGGCGCTTGCGTATAACGTCGGCTCCGTCAGCGGTCCAACCGGGATCAAAGCCGAGTGGGAGAAGAACAACCTCGGCGAGAAATTTTTCGACCATGTAAAGATTCTTCATCTGTGGCCTGCCGCCGACGGCACGGTTTACCGTCATACGACGCAATCGTTCTGGTCGGAATCGATGATTAACGCCGACGTCGACGACAAGAAGCTCGACCGCATTCTGCGCATTTACGACTGGCTGCTTTCGCCGGAGGCGAAGGAAATGTACGACTACGGTATCGAGGGCAAGGATTATACGAAGAACGGCGACCAAATTACGATTACTCGTCCGAAGGACGGAGATAACTTTATTGACCTACACAAGGAATATCCGTCGCTCGATATTATTCAGGCGCTGGCCGCCTGGAGAGACGCAAGCGCCCTTGAAGACAGCCCGGCGAACAGAGTCGCCAAGGGCGATGACGTGGTTGATTTCATTCAAGGCGAGCTGAAATGGCAAATGGACAATGCCAAGGCGATTCCGACGGCCTTCGATATCTTCTCGATGTCGACGCCAGCCAAGGACAAATTATCGGCGATCAACTTCGACGACGATTTCACCCGCATCGTGCTCGGCAAGGACGACCCCGTGAAAATGCTGCATGACGTGCAGAAGAGCTACGACGGCAAAGGACTGCAGGATGCGATTAAAGAAGTTACCGAGCAGATGGCGAAGCAAGGGAAATAAAGGCTTGGAATGGGAGGGGCTTCGCTTGTTATCCGGCGGAGCTCCTCCCTTTTTGCCGGAGGCCGCGGCCGCCGTCTAGTAACTGAATTAAGAGTTTAAATTTATTTTAAGGATGGTGTTGATCATTCCAGAGAATCCGGTTGTTATCCGCTTGACCGATTATGGAGCAGTCCCCGATTCGGGGAAGGACGCTCAGCCGGCCATGCGCCGGGCAATCGAAGCCGCATCGAGCGTTCAGGGACCCGTGCTGCTGGATATTCCGCGGGGACGCTACGATTTCTATACGGACGAGGCAATCCGGGCACCATATTATATTTCGAATACGGCCAGCGAGTCGGAGAATCCCGATGTTACGAAGACGATCGGCATTTTGCTCAAAGGCTTAAAGGATTTAACGCTCGAGGGTAACGGCTCGCTGTTTGTCTTTCGCGGCAAGATGACGATGCTGGCGATTGACGGCTGCGAAGGCATAAGGATCCGCAATCTGCATGCCGATTACGAATGGCCTACGGTGACGGAAATGACCATCACCGCCGTCGGAAGCAATTACTTCGACGCGGATATCCATCCTAATAGTGGATATGCGATCGAGGAAGGCCGACTGGTCTGGGTTGGCGAGGGCTGGCGGTTCACGGAAGGGCCGATGCAGGAATACGACCCCATCCGTAACACGACATGGAGGATCGATAATCTAGTTGAGCGGGCATCCATGGTGGAGGAAACGGCGCCGAATCGGCTTAGGCTTTTTGTTGAGGATGGAAGCGAGGTATCCGGCCTGACCGCCGGCCGGGTATTGCAGATGCGCGACGGCATCCGCGACCAGGTTGGAGTATTTATCCATCGGAGCCGCGATGTATCGTGGAGCGGGGTTGGCATGCATTTCATGCATGGCCTTGGCATCGTTGGCCAATTCAGCGAGAATTTAAGCTTCAAGCAGATGGATTTCTCGCCCCGCGCGGAAACGGGCAGGACGGTGACCGCGTTCGCCGATTTTATCCATCTGTCGGGATGCCGGGGGAAGGTGGAGATTGCGGACAGCCGGTTCGTTGGCGGCCATGACGACCCGATCAACGCGCATGGCACCCATCTCCGGATTGTTGGCAGGCAGGCTCCGGATCAACTGGTGCTGCGCTTCATGCACCATCAGACCTACGGCTTCGACGCCTTCATCCCTGGCGACGAGATCGAATTCGTTCGTCACGCTTCGCTGCTCGCCTACGGCTCGGGCACCGTCAAGGCGGCGGAGCGGCTCAGCCCGCGAGAGGTGCTGCTAACGCTAGAGACGCCGGCGCCGGTGGACATCCATCTGGGTGACGTCGTCGAGAACGTGACATGGACGCCAGAGTTACGGATCATGGGCAATTATTTCGCCCGTATTCCGACGCGGGGCGTGCTCGTTACGACGCGCCGCAAGGTCGTCATCGAGGGCAACCTTTTCGAGCGGCTAACGATGAGCGGCATTTCCGTAGCCAACGACGCCGAGAGCTGGTTCGAGTCGGGGAAGGTAGGGGATCTGACGATCCGGAATAACCGGTTTATCGAATGCGGCGGCCCGGATCATCCCGTCATCGTGATCGCTCCGGAAAATACCGAGCTGGATGCCGCCCGGCCGGTGCATGCCGGTATCCGCATCGAGGGCAATAGGATCGAAACGCGGGACGCTGCTGCGCTTGGCGCAAAGAGCGCGGGGTTAATCGATTTTACAGGCAACGAGATCGTCATGACGGCTGATGAGGATAAGCCTGTACGAAGTCTCATAACGCTAACGGCTTGCAGCGGCGTGCGAATCGCCGGCAACATCCTATTCGGCAAAGGTCTTGAGCGGGATGTCCGATTACGGCAGATGCCGGAGGATGAAGCGGTTGTCGAAGCAGGCCAGGGGCTGCAGACAAGAGTGGAATAACAATAGCTCGACAATGCTATAGCTATTCGTTTTCAGCCGTTTCATCGAGATTTTCCTTGTAATAGTTTATTCCGCGTTTGAAATAATGGAGCTTCTCGTCCGTGGTGCTTTCCATGAGGTTAGCGATAAGAAGCTCCACGCTTTCCTTGTAGCTGTGGCTGTTATACAGCGCCATGGCGAGAAATACTTGAATAGCGCGGTTCTCGGGAAATTCCTTCATGCCTCTGCGCAAAGTCGCGACCGCTTTATCGTATTGTCCCCAGTAACGGTAAGTGCTGCCAAGTCCCATCAGGCATCTTTCCAGATCGGCGCCGGACAAGCCTAGCTCAATCGCGCGCACATAATAGGGGATCGCCTTATCTCCTAGACCGGAATTATCATAGGCTATCCCCATCTGGTAATTAATCTCCGCATCATCGGGGTACAAGGAAAGCAGTTCTAACAGCTGCTCGCGTACCTCGCTTAAAATTTCTTGATCCTGCTTTGCTCGTCCTTCTTCTCGGCGTTCTATGATTCTTATCAAATCGTCTCTTGTCATATTTCACGACTCCCATAGCTGTGGTAGTTACTAAGTTATTAGCTGCATTGTAAAACGACCCATACATTTTCAAAATTCAGTTGCTTGAGATCCTCTTCGCGTATCCAGAAATACAACCTGCCTGTCATTCCCCACATCATTCCAATTTCTTCTTCCGAGTCGATTTGGAGGAGAAGCTTCCAGGAGTCTGCTGTTTGTTCGAGCAATTCTCTCCTTGGATCCCTATACCCAGTACCGTCTCCGCAGTATAAACCATGAGTGACTAGTTGGCACTCTAATTGCATCTCATTCTGAATTGGATTGGGATGTCCCAATAATCTATGACTCGTATCGCCAAAATTATAATGCTCTTCCATTTCTTCGAGTAAGGCATAGTAGTTATCCTTTTCCTCAATTGTTAATCGAAGTTTCTCAATAAACAATGATTCGACAGGAGGTAATGTTGTCTGTAGGTTGAAGACCGTCATACATGACGAGTAACTACCTTGTTCAATGATATCTTCTGGTTCTTCTCTTCTTTCTAGATCTTCGATACGATCAAAATAGAGAACCTTCCATCTTCCACGGTCATTGGGATCAAATCCCCACGGCTGCTCAAGCGAATCATAAAAGAAACTGAGTAGACCTTTATCAGGCAATAGAGAAAGTTTATTTTCCGGCTCTCCAAGATTAACTTGTGCAACAAAATGTAGAGAACGATCCTCATACATTGGCCAAGCAAATCCAATTGGCAGATCTGGTTTGCCGCCTAGCTTAGAATGTGCAACAGGGATGTTACCATCGTCCCGGTTTTCCGTGGTCATTCTAAGTGATAATAAACAATTAGAGATAATGGCATCTTCATATTTCTCGAGATTACTGGAACGAATAAGTTGTTCTATCTTGCTGTCAATCATACAGCTCCTCCAATCCACGGTTAGGTTAGAATCAGTAACTCTCATTCTATCATTTACTGGAAAAGAAGAACTATCCCAATATAAAAAAAAGGAAGGCCCAATTAAGCAGGCCTTCCTTTTCTTTCGGTCCCCCAAAAAAATAAGACAACGGCGAGGAATAGAGGGAATTGTTCTCCTGGAGGAGCGGAGCGCTTGCCTTTGTCAGTGTGAAATCTCGTTAAACGAGTATAATCAAAATTTCACACTGGCAACAGCAACCGGAAGGAGAACAATTCCCGCCATGACGAGCTCATGACGAGCTCAGATGTCCGTTCCCTCTTCTGAGTTAGTTGTCTTTGTAAACAAAATAGTCAAAGTCTGCATACTGACTCCGTCCCGAAGTATCCTGGCATTGCATGCCGACAAACGCGCCGGTGAAGAAGCCGCCGCCATGAATGTAATCATCCGACAGCTTATGCGACTCGAAAGTAACCGGCAGCGTTGTCCAGCTGTCGCCATCGAACGAGTACGAATAGCGGTAAGTCAGCTCCGTAACGTCAACGCGGAGGAATACGTATGCCACGCTGCCTGGGATAACAACCTCGGAGCCTTGCAGCGGCTGCGAGAACGAGAAGTTATCGCAGGCAACCAGCTCCAGAATACGGCCTTTCTCTTCATGCCGGGTAATCTGGCACGAGGTCCAGTTCTGCGTATTGTAATAGTTAACGAGACCGGCGGATTGCTGAAACGTCTCTGGGTTGAAAGCTACCTTCGTCTCCGCGGTAAAGTTGAAATGCTGCCAGCGGCGGGCAACAAAAGCCTGCGTGAACTTCGAAGTCAGCGATTCTTTCCCATAGATGCGTAGATGGCCGGGGTTATCCTTCAAGGTCACAATCTTCTCGCCGAGCGGAATACGCAAAGTCTGGAAATGCGGATTCAGCGTCTCCGAATCGAACTCGTCCTTCTCGGGGAAGTCGGGTCCCCACACCACTTCTTCAATGTTTGGCCCTTCAATGGTCAGCGAAGGTTTATTGCCGCCTACCACATAAGGCCAATCGTTATGCCATTCAAGACGTTGAATAGCTGTTTCTCGTCCAAGCGGGCAATAACCTCGAGGGTCCAGCAATGGTTGTCCTTCGCGGGAGAGCGGACGCCCCACCAGGTGGACAAGGAACCATTCATTCGTATGCGTCTGAACGATGGAAGCATGTCCCGCTTTTTGAAGCGCACTCCGGGGATGAGCATGCGAGGAAATTAACGGATTTTCCGGATGCACCTCATACGGTCCGCGGAGATTTTTCGAGCGGGCGATAGTTGCCTGATGATCGTATTTAGTGCCGCCCTCAGCGGTCAGCAGGTAGTAATAGCCGCCTATTTTGTACAAATGCGGCGCTTCGGTTAGCTTAATGTCGGTGCCTTTGAAAATGACTTCCGCTTTGCCGACCAGACGCTGCTCAGCCGCATCATACTCCTGCAGCACGATCCCGTAGAACGGGTGATTGCCCAAGCGTTGATCCCACATCATATTCACGAAATATTTTCTGCCGTCCTCATCATGGAAGAGGGAAGGGTCAAAGCCGGAGCTGTTCATATGAATCGGCTCGGACCATTCGCCGTCAATCGTATCGCAGGTAACCAGGTAGTTGTGGCAATCCTTCCACTGCCCTTCAACAACCTTTACGTCGGTGTAGATCAACCAGAACTGATTGTCGCTGTAAGACAATTGAGGCGCCCAGATCCCGCCGGAATCCGGATTGCCCATCATGTTCAGCTGGCTTAGGCGGTTCAGCGGACGGGATGCAAGCCGCCAGTTTTTCAGATCCTTGGAATGGTAAATTCCCACGCCAGGAAACCACTCGAAGGTCGACACCGCAATATAATAATCTTCGCCTACGCGGCAAATGCAAGGATCCGGATTAAAGCCGGGAAGAATAGGATTCGTAATAGCAGACATATCGACAAAATTCTCCTCTCATCAGTCAGCAAATAAGCCATTGGAAAGACTGGAAGTGTATAGGAATTACCCTTCTTCGCTACCGTCTTCTTTTGGCTGGTATGTTATAATATCTTTTATATTATCAAGGGCTTTAAGGATATCCCATATCCATAGCAGGACAGTATTTACCCAAATCGATCAAGCTGAGGGCGCTGCTGGAGAGGAGTTTGAAATGGAGCAAAAAGAGCGTCAAAAAAGGGAGTTTATGCTCCCCGATATGGACTCGACCTTCCGGGTGTTCGGAGCCCACTCCCGAACCGTTGATCCCGGCTGGAGTTATCCGCTTCACAAACATCCGTTGTTTGAGATCAATCTGGTTCTGACGGGTACCCAGCAGTTTAGCGTTGAACGGACAAGCTACAAGCAAAAAGCCGGCGACCTGCTGCTCTTCAGGCCTGGCGACCAGCATGAAAGCCGGGTGTCGGGCGAGGAAGACATGACGTATTATTGTCTTCATTTTGACGTGGACGAGCCGTCGTTCCGCGAACTGCTCTGCCGGAGCCCAAGATGCTTCTACCCCTCGGACAGCGAGCTTGCTATGGCGATAAGGCCGGCGCTGGACAAGCTTATCGGGTTAACGGTATCGCATGAAGCGGTCTTGAGAACGGAAGCCCGCATGCATATCCTATCCGCGTTATTTGAGCTGTTTGCCGTCCTTAGCGGTACGTTGTCCAAGCTGAATCAAGACCCTGCCGGCCTTAGAAATTCCGAGCTGGCTTCGCGGGTCGCCATCATGCTGGAGGAAGCCGTGGAGGATGCTGCGGATGCCGGAATTATGAATGACAAGGATACGATAACCTCGATTGCCGCTGCGGTCGGCTACAGCACCTCGTCGGTGAACCGTCTCTTTAGTAGGGCCTTTGGCGTATCCCCGAGGCAATATCTATCCACGATTATGCTGAAGAAGGCGAAGCTGCTGCTAATGGATCTCGAGCTGACCATTGAAGAAATCTCCTCGAGACTTGGCTATAACAATATTGCCCATTTCAGCAGACAGTTCAAGCGGTGGACCGGTGAATCTCCGAGCCGTTTCAGGGATAGATTCCACGATTAGACATATAGTGGTAAACTATAGGAAGAGGTATTTTTCGCGAAACGTATGCTTTCGGCAGCCGTTTACGCTTGGATTGTTGAAGAGGAGTGACGCTAGCTTGCATAACTTTAGTCGTATGCGCTCCCTGTTAGGACTGCTGATAGCTATGCTGTTTATCCTATCTGCATGTAGTAGAACGGAACTATCCATGAAGCCGATCTCCTCGGCGAAAACCATTAATATCGGAGTAACGTACTCGCCTAACACTCTCAATCCATTGTCACCGGTTGGACAGGTCTCTTCGTATATCTCCGGTTTAATGTATCTGCCGCTCTTTGAATTGGATCAGGATTTGACCTTTAAGCCGATGCTGGCGGATTCCATTACCACAATGGATCATACGTTATTTACAATCAACCTGAATCCGGCCGCCAAATGGAGCGACGGGAGTCCTGTCACGGCGGATGATGTTGTTTTTACGCTGCAGCTGATGACAAGCAGGGAGATTGCTTCGACTTATGCGTATATGTTTTCCATTATAGAGGGGACAGATTCAGCGGGGTTCCGGCCGCAGGAGCAGTTGGGGTTAACCGGTGTACAAGCAGTGGACGAGCATACTTTAACGATCAAGACCAAAGAACCGACAACTTTAACCATTATGCAGGACACGATAGGCCGAAACTTGTTTACTCTCCCGAAAAAAGCGCTTGAGAATGAGCCGGTGGATCAGCTTAGGAACGGTGATTTTGTGCAAAAATCAGCTGTCATCAATGGTCCATATCATTTCGATAGCTACGAGCGGGATCAACTTGTCCAGATGAAGGCAAACGCTGCTTATTTCAAGGGAGCGCCAAGAATCGGCCGGTTAAACTTTAAAATATTGAAGGGCGAGGCGCTTGCCGATCAGCTCGAAAGCGGGGATATTGATCTCAATATCCCGTCGTTTGGGGTTATCCCGATTGATGACTACGGTAAAATCAAAGCGCTCCCGAATGTGACGGCGGTGAATGGTCCATCTATTACGACCCAGTTCATGTATATCAATGAACAAGAGCTGCCGGATGCAAGGCAAAGGCAAGCGATCTCTTACGCGATTAACCGGGAGAGGATTGTGAACGATCTGCTGAGGGGAGCGGGAGAGACGGTAGACGGCTTGTTCACCAGCTACAGCCCTTACCTTGATCCGTCGGTCAAGCAAGTTGAATATGATCCGGACAAAGCAAAAAGCCTGCTCGCGGAGTCAGGCTGGGTACCCGGTAAGCAGCTGACGTTATCCGTCTTGTCCGGGGACAGCACGCTGGAGCAGGCGGCCAAAATGGCAGCCGATGATTTAGAGGCTGTTGGAATAGAGACAAAAATTCAAATGGTGAGTCTGGCCCCGCTAATCCACAAAATTGTTGAAAGAGACTACGATCTTGGCGTTATGACGGTCTCGATGTCACTCGTTAATCCTCTGCCGGACGTGAGCTATTTTCTGCAGAAGGGGAATCCTAACGGGTACCGTAATCCCGAAGTGGACATGCTGCTCTCTTTCCTGAAATCGGAGAAGAGCGAAGCCGACATTAAGGAATCCTACAGCAGGCTTCAACAGATTGTGGCGGCAGACGTGCCCATGCTGTCCATTTATGCGACTCGTTCTTTGAGTGTTGTGAATAATGCGGTAACCGGCGTGAATCCTTCGGATTACGGCATGTTTATTCATGTGCAAGATTGGGACATTAAGCGTTAAGCTTGGTGTCCCTTTTCCGTGTCGAGGGTCAGAACAACCGGGCAGTGGTCGCTGCCGAGAATTTGAGAATCGATGCCTGCTTCAACAATGGCCGGGGCAAGTCTTGCGGACGCAAGGAAATAGTCGATGCGCCAGCCGACATTCCGTTCCCTGATCTTCGGCATAAAGGACCACCAGGTATACGCATCGGTGCGGTCCGGGTACAAGTAACGGAAGGAATCAATAAATCCGGCGTCTAGCAGACGCGTCATTTTCTCCCGTTCCTCGTCCGTGAAGCCGGAGTTGCCTCGGTTCGACTTGGCGTTTTTTAGATCGATATCCTGATGAGCCACGTTTAAATCCCCGCATACGATCACCGGTTTATGTTCGTCCAGCTTAATGAGATAACCTCTGAACATTTCTTCCCAAGCCAGCCGGAAATCCAGCCTCGACAGGTCCCGCCTAGCATTTGGCGTGTACACCGTCACGAGATAGAAGTTCTCGTACTCAAGCGTAATAACCCGTCCTTCGGTATCCTCGTCTTCTTCGCCTAAGCCGTAGCTTATGGATAGAGGCTTATGCTTCGTGAAAATCGCCGTGCCGGAATACCCTTTTTTCTCGGCATAATGCCAGAACAGATGATAGGCTTCGCCTAGCTCCAGCTTGATTTGTCCCTCCTGAAGCTTTGTCTCCTGCAGGCAGAAGAAATCCGCGTCCATCTCGTTGAAATAATCCAAAAACCCTTTATTTACACTAGCTCTAAGGCCGTTTACATTCCAGGATACAAACTTCATTGCTTGCGAATCTCCTTCTCTATTAACTCTCGTACTCTAGTGTAACATACGTCCATCCGTTCGAAGGCTTTAAAATTTTGCCTATGCGGCATACGCCATGATGGACAGTTCTGTTACAATAAAAGGACTTAAAGACGAGAAAGAGGAGATTGCATGAAGTTCAGACCGTGTATCGACCTGCATAGCGGGAAAGTGAAGCAAATCGTTGGAGAAACGCTGGATGCCAATCCGGGGCGCGTGGTTGAAAATTTTGTGTCCGAGCATGACTCGGCTTATTACGCTTCGATGTTCAAGCGGGATGCGCTCACAGGCGGTCACGTCATTATGCTGGGCGGAGGTAATGAAGAAGCGGCGTTGTCCGCTTTGCGCGAATATCCGGGAGGCCTGCAGATCGGCGGAGGAATTACGGCGGATAACGCGGCAAAATATCTCGAAGCTGGCGCTTCGCAGGTGATTGTGACATCTTATATTTTCCGTGACGGCGAGCTCAATATGGACAACCTGAAGCGGATTGTCTCCGAGGTTGGCAAAGACAAGCTTGTTATCGATCTGAGCTGCAAGCAAAAGGACGGAAGCTGGTATGTCGTGACGAACCAATGGCGGACCTTCAGCAGCTTCCAGGTAAACGAAGCGAATCTTCGCGAGCTGGAATCGTATTGCAGCGAGTTTCTCGTGCATGCGGTAGATGTGGAGGGGAAGCGGACAGGCATTCTGGAGAGCCTGGTGAAGCAGCTGGCGGATTGGGTAACGATCCCGACGACTTATGCCGGCGGCGCCCGCTCGCTGGAAGATCTCGAGCTGTTCCGCCGGTTGACGGACGGCAAGCTGGACATTACGATCGGCAGCGCGCTGGACATTTTCGGCGGCAATTTGTCCTACGATGAGGTTGTGGCTTACTGCTCGCGCGGATAAGCGGTCGTTTTAATCGCCAAATAGAGGATAAGCGGAAAATGTATCTCCTGGAGAGCGTCAGCGCCTGCCTTTGTCTTCCCTTTGCAACCTTGTAGAATTGTTAAGGCAAAGGGAAGGCAACAGCAGCGGAAGGAGATACATTTTTTGCGTTCTAATTATGGCGGAATTAATCCGACCCTACTCTTTACCGTGGCGCATAAACAGCCACACACCGAAGAGGATTACGACACCTGCGCCAAGCTGCCAGCCCGTGAGAGCTTCCTTGAGCAGCGCCCATGCCAGCAGCGAAGCGATAACCGGTTCGCCCAGCACGGACATGGAGACGGCCGTTGCATTCATATATTTCAGCAGCCAGTTGAACAGATAATGGCCGAACAGGGTTGGCACAATCGCCAGCAGCAGGAAGATGCCCCACTCATGCGAGCTGTAGCCGGTAAACCGGTAGCCTTGAATGAGGTTATAGACGGCAAGCGTTGTAGCGGCAATCGTAAACACAAGGAAGTTATAGGCGAAGGCGCTTGTGTTGCTCCGGAGCTGCTTGCCGATCAGCATATGGAGCGCTACCGCAATCGTGCCGAGAATCGACAGGACATCGCCGTACAAAGCTTCCTTCGATAAGGCCAGGTCGCTGGAGCCGATGATAACCGTGCCGATCATGGCGATTCCCATGCCCAGCAGCATCATTTTGTTAGCCTTCGTCTTGAAGATGAGATAAGAGCCCAGCATCACAAGCACCGGTTCAAGCGCCAGGAAGATCGTAGAACTCGCAACCGTGGTATGCTTCAGGGACGACATCCAGAACAGGAAATGCAAGGCGAGCATAACACCCGAAGCAAGCAGCAGCAGAAGCTGGCGAGCCGTATGGTAGAGCAGCTCCTGCTTATATTTCCACGCTAGCGGCAGCATAATCAGGACAGTCAGGTAGAGGCGGTACATGCCGATAACCGAAGGTTCGGCGCTGGACCATTTGATGAAAATAGACGAGAATGAGATGGCGATGATGCCAACGACGTAGAGGAGCTCGTAGGCGGAGAACGACTTGGATGCGCGATTCATGAATGTTACTTCTCCCATGCAATAAATTCGTATAAAAATCCCAACATGTAATACTACTACAGGCGGGTAAAAGGAGCAATTTGTAACTGTTGGTTTTTAGGCTGCAAAAAACGATTGACAGTCTTTTCCCAACCCGCTATGATCTTATCAACAGATACGGATTGACGAAAATGTCAGTCTGTAACACGGAGATCGAATCGACTGGACCAACCAGAGATTCAATGGAACTGTCTGCTTAGACGTCCATTGGATCTTTTTTTTTATCCTAATTCCAACTATTCCAATAAGGAAAAATTAAATTATGTGATGAACAATCAGGCAGAGGAGGTGCCGGCTATGTCGACGGCATTATTGGAGATTGTAGATGTAAGCAAAACGTTCCGCAATTCTAACGAGGCGGTTCCCGTGCTTGACCGGTTGAAGCTGACCATCAATCAAGGGGAGATTGTATCGATTATTGGACCAAGCGGCTGCGGAAAAAGCACGCTGCTCAAGATTATAGCGGGGCTGGATGTCGATATCGAGGGCCGTGTTCTGCTTGAAGGGGAGCAAGTGAAGAAGCCGTCCCAGGAGAAAGGGTTTATTTTTCAGGAGCATCGGTTATTCCCTTGGCTGACGGTTGAGCGTAACATTGCCGCTGATTTATCCCTTCGAAATCCGGAGACCCGCAAGAAGGTAGATCAGCTGATCAAGCTGGTCAAATTGGAAGGCTTCGAAAAAGCGTATCCGAAGCAGCTGTCCGGGGGGATGTCCCAGCGGGTGGCTATTGCGAGAGCGTTGCTCCGCAATCCTAAGGTGTTGCTGCTCGATGAGCCGTTTGGCGCGCTGGATGCCTTCACCCGCAGCCATATGCAAGAGGCTCTTCTGGATATTTGGCGCGAAAACCGCACAACGATGCTGTTTGTCACCCATGATATCGACGAAGCGGTGTTCCTGTCGCACCGGGTTATCGTACTGGACCCTCGTCCCGGCCGGATCAAGACGATCGTTCCGATCGATCTTCCGTTCCCCCGCAAAAGAACGGGTTCGGCGTTCCAGGATCTCCGCACGTTAATCCTCCGGGCTCTCGATCACGAAGAGCCGGATAAAGAATCTTATACAATCTAGCTCCGGCCGATGTTGTTCTGTTAATAAAGACGCCAGCGGAGATTGTTTCGGCCTGTTGTGACTTTGCGTGTTTTGTATCGGTTAGCGAAGGTTTTCTGGTCGAGCTTGACTATTGCGTGTTCTAAAGGCCAGCGGAGGTTATTTCGGTCGAATGTGACTATTGCGTGTTTGTTCCAACAAATGAGAACGTCTAATCAAGGAACAAATCGCAAGGAGCAGTCGACCGAAATAACCGTAGCGCCAAACCGCAAGGAACAATCGACCGAACAACCGAAGCCTCAGCACCGAACAAACCGCCGCAAGGAGCACCTGCCCTAAACAACCGGAGCTATGAAAGGATGATAATCATGTCCAATCCTGCAACTGAAGCATTAAAAGGAGTAACGCCATCCCCGGCGGCATCCAAGCCGATCCCTGCTGTTCGCGCCGCAAGGAAGAAAGGGGATTTCAAGGGAAGAAAGCTGCTGATGGGCAGTTTGCTGCCGCTTATTATTCTTGGAAGCTGGCAATACGTCAGCGGCACGGGAATCGTAGATGCCATGATGTTCCCGGCGCCTTCCTTCATTATTAAAGAATTTTATGAAATGATCGTCTCCGGCGAGCTGTTCCGCCATCTGGAGATCAGCGTACTTCGGGCGCTGATAGGCTTTCTGCTTGGCGGCAGCCTTGGCCTGCTATTTGGCCTTACGGTTGGCATGTTCAGCAAGGTCGAGGAAATTGTAGATCCTACCGTTCAAATGATTCGCACCGTACCGCTGCTCGCGATTACGCCGTTGTTTATTTTGTGGTTCGGGTTTGGGGAGACGTCGAAAATCCTGCTAATCGCGCTTGGAGCGTTCTTCCCGCTGTATGTAAATACGTTTCTTGGCGTACGGAACGTGGATTCCAAGCTGTTTGACGTTGCGAGAGTACTGGAATTCAAGAAAGTGAACCAGATGATCCGCCTTGTTCTTCCGGCGGCTATGCCCAACGTGCTGCTGGGACTCCGGCTTTCGATCAGTATTGCGTGGCTGGTGCTTGTCGTGGCTGAACTGATGGGTGCCGACCGGGGCATCGGCTACTTGATTCAAGATGCCCGGTCGTTTATGCGCACCGAGGTGGTGTTTATCGGCATTATACTTTTTGCTGCCGTCGGCAAGCTGACGGACTCGCTGGTACGGGTACTGGAGCGGCGCCTGCTCAAATGGCGCGACAGCTACAAGGGTTAGCTGCCGGCTGGGCTTTGCTGCGGCGGAACCTGCCGCGGCGGCATCTTGGCGGCCTCCGCTTCGAAATATTCCTTCAGCTCGGCTTCCTTGCGAGGATCCGTTAAGGCGATCTTGCCTTCCAAATGCTTGCTTACCAGCATTTCCCAAGTGGGGGCTGCCTTTTGGGCACGCATGGCGCGCACGGCGTTTTTAACCATGCGGCGTTCCTTCGCGTTAGTGTACAGATCCTTGTATTTCTGCTTATAAGTATCGAGATCCAAATGTTCGAAGATAGCACGGAACACATCAGCCGTCATGATCGCATCGTCCAGCGCCCGGTGGGCATTCCCTTCGAAGACCAGGTTAAGATCGGCCAAAGCGGCTTCTACGCTGACGTCGTTTGTGATATTTTTATAGCGGAGATAGCCCTTCAGCAGGTCGAAAGTATCCATGGACAGCCAAAAAGCGTCATCCAGCTTATGCATCCGCGTATCGTAGACGATCCGTTTCAGGTCTTCGCCGCCCCAAGTAAAGAGCATAAAAGGCTCTCCGCGGTCCAGCCAATTAATAAACTCGCCGATCACGCGAGGGAATTTTGGCGCTATATCAATCTCTTCCTGCGGAATACCCGTCTTTTTCTTAATAAAGGAATTCAGCTTGGAGAAGTAGACCGGCTTGATCAAGGAAGAAAAAATATCGGTCTGCTGCAAATCGGCATTCAGCCGTACGGCGCCAATCTCAATGACTTCCATGGGAAGATCGCTTGCGAATTTGCGTCCGTTAAATTCAATGTCCAGAATTATATAATCCATGTATTAACCCCCGATAAATTGCTCATGCCTATCCATTCTAACAGAAATGCGAAGGAAACAGGAATGAGCGTATGAGAACCTCTTGAGAGGATCATGGCGAAGGAGCAGATATTATGGCCAGGAATGTCATCAAAGACCAGCAGCAGAGGGAACTGCGCCGCAATCAGATATTGTCGGCGGCGGCTTCCGTTTTTACCGTGCGCGGCGTTGCCGTAGCGAAAATATCCGATATTGCGACCGAAGCGGGATTAAGCTACGGTCATGTTTATAATTTTTTCGAATCCAAGGAGAAGATTCTATTGGCACTTGTACAGTCCTCGCAGGAAAGGTACACCGAGCTGTTGCTTGAAGCCCGCGGCGGCAGCGGAACGGCATTGGATAAGCTTAGATGGCTCATCGAGCAATACCTGCAGAAGGGCAGGACGTCCACGCATTTCTGGGTGGTGCTGCAGGCGCAGGCCACCGAGGTGCTGAATCCGGAAGAGAAAGCGGAGATCAATCAGAAAGCCCAGGCTAACCGCGATCTGCTCGCTGATATAATACGTGACGGGCAGACAGAAGGCACAATAGTGGATGGGGATGCGGTTGAACTGGCAACGCTGCTGCTGTCGCTGTTTCAAAGCACGTCGATATGGGGCTACCGCGGCTTCGGCGAGCCTTCCGGTCATGCCGTAGATATTATGCTGAGGCTTGTTGTCAAAAAGTAAACCAAACTGGTTGGAATAATCGGAAAAAAGTGGTTGACAGCAAAAAAGTCAGCTGGTAATATCAGAATCACCAAATGACAAATTGATCATTTTATCAGTTTGTTAAACGAAGAGAATGAAGAATCGACTGGACGACCGGAGATTCGATTTCCTAACCTTTTACCTGATCACAGGGAAAGGATAGGGATCGGATCTTTTTTATTCTCTAAATCCGATTAAACAAATAAGTAAAGTTGTATTAAGGGAGATGGAGCATATGAAGAGAAACAAGTTTCGGGCTTTAACGATAACTGCCTTATCGGTTGTGGCGCTCGTGACGGTGCTGGCCGGCTGCGGCGGCAAAGCGTCGAAGGAGTCAACCGCATCCGCGGCATCTGCTAACGGAAGTAAGAGTGAACGGCCGCATGTTACGGTCAACGTAGCTATTAACGGTGGATTGTCGCCGCTGCTTCTGGCAAAGGAAAAGGGGTGGCTTGAGGCGGAGTTCAAGACGCTAAACGCCGACGTCAGCTGGAGCGAATTCCAGAGCGGGCCTCCGCTGCTTGAGTCGCTGGCTTCCAAACGCGTCGACCTCTCCTTCCTGGGGGATGGCGCTACGATTTCCGGTTTATCGGCAAACCTGCCTTTTGAGGTCATCGCTCTTCTAAGCGACGGCAAGCTGTCCAACTCGATTATTACGCCGAAGGATAAAGGGATCTCGAAGGTCGAGGACCTGAAGGGCAAGTCGATTGCGGTTGCCAAAGGCACAACGGCGCATGTGTTCCTGCTCAAAGTGCTGGAGAAGTACGGGCTGAGCGACAAGGACGTCAATCTGATTGCGCTGCAGCCGGAGGACGCGCTGCCGGCCTTCGAGACTAGCAAGGTGGATGCTTGGGTAACTTGGGATCCTTACACGACGAAGGAGACGGCATCGGGCAAAGCGACGATTATCGCGGGCTCCAATGAAGGGATTGCCGCACCGGTGTCGGCTATTGCAAGAACGGATTTTGCGAAGAGCAATCCGGAGCTTGTCACGGCGTTCCTGAAGGTTTACAAGCAGGCGATTGATTGGCAGAACGCCCATAACGACGAGGCGGTGCAGATCTATGCGGATCTGAAAAAGATTGACGCAGGCGTAGTAAAAGCTCTGCTTGCCAGCTCTGCGCCTAGTCTTCGCGCTTACAAGCAAGAAGAGCTGGATGCTCAGCAGAAGTCGGCGGAGCTCTTGCTCGGCAACGGCTTCATTAAGAACAAGATTAGCTTCCAGGATCATGTCGACGCCAGTTTTCTTGAGAAGCTGTCCCAATAAACCATTTATAAAAGGAGCGATTACCCATGACTCAATTAACCGTAGACACATCCCGTCAATTTGATCTTTTTTCGAAACGCACCATTCAAGGCGGCCCTCGTTTCCTGCAGCGTTTGGCTGATGGCTTGGGAGACCGTCCTTATACGTTGTTTACGCTGAAGCCGCTTGGCCCGGTCATCGGTGCCGAGATTGAAGGCGTAGACCTTAAAGAGCAAGTATCGCCGGAGGTCAAAGCAGAGCTTCACCGTGCGCTGCTGGAGTGGAAGGTTCTCTTCTTCCGCAACCAGGACATTACAAGCGAGCAGCAGTTGAATTTTGCAAAACAATGGGGAGAGCTTGAGAACCATCCGTTCCTGCCAAAAGGCGAGGCCGCCGAAATTACCCGTTTCGAGAAGGACGCCAATATGAAAGGTCAGGAGAACAACTGGCATACCGATGTAAGCTGGCGTTTGGAGCCGTCCCTGGGTGCTGTTCTACGGTTGTCCGAGGTGCCTCCTCAAGGCGGAGACACGCTGTGGGCAGACATGGGTGCTGCTTACGATAATCTTCCTGAAGCCGTGAAGGAGCGCATTAACGGCTTAACCGCAATTCATGATTTTACTCCGACATTTGGCAGGAACATGCCGCCGGAGCTGCTTGCCCAGAAGCAGGCTGAATTCCCGGCTGCAGAGCATCCGGTTGTCCGTACGCATCCGGAGACGGGACGCAAGACGTTGTTCGTGAATCCGATTTTTACGACGCGTATTGTTGGCCTGGATGAGGAAGAAGGAGAGAAGCTGCTCCAGTACTTATTCCGTCAAGCGGAGATTCCGGAATATCAAGTGCGTTTTAATTGGGAGAAAAATTCGATTGGGCTGTGGGACAACCGCGCGACCCAGCATTACGCCTCTTCCGATTATTATCCGAACCGCCGCGTAGCGGAGCGGATTTCCATTCTTGGCGACCGTCCTTATTAATTATATACTTAGGGCAGGCTTGGCCTATCATAGCGTTCAAAAAGGAGAGGAAGTACGTGCCCAGAGCAACATGGATTCAGCATTCCGTTATTTTTACCTTAAAGCATGCCGAAGGCTCGGAGCAGGAACGACAGTTTCTCGAGGACGGCAAAGCGATTCTCAGCTCCATTCCCGTTGTTCAGCAGTTCCGGGTTTTCCGTCAAGTAAGCCCGAAGAATGACTATAAATTCGGGTTCTCGATGGAGTTCGCCGACCAGGCGGCCTACGAGGCTTATAATGAGCATCCGCTGCATGTTGCCTTCGTATCGGAGCGTTGGGAGAAGGAAGTGGAAGCGTTCCTCGAAATCGATTATTCGGAAGTTTAAAGAAGCATAAACAACGGAGGGTGTTCCTTTGGGGCCGGTTCAGGCTGCTCGGGACACCCTCTTTTTGCTTGCGCAATTCGATTAATAAGCCGGCTCAAAGGCAAACGAAGCAATATTCATGACAAGCACGTATTTGGTCTGATTTGTATCCGTGGTTAAGGTGAGATATGCCGGGTCAAAAGCCGTCAGAATGCCTTGTACATCGCCGGCTGCGGTCGATACGGTCATTAACTGGCCCTTGTGGCGGGTCATCAGGGAGAAAAGGGTGGAGCCCGGCGTAATCAGATGGGAAGCGGATGGCGTTGTCATTGGATTCATTCCTTTCTAGTTAGGTCTGATTCGTATATTATAAGTATCCGCTTACAAGCGAAAACGGAACCAGTTTTTTTGCAGGGTTGTCCGAATGTTAAACATAGGCCTATAATGGAGCGGGAATGTTCAATCTTTTTGCGTTTATTTCACCTATGACTATGGGAGGTCATTTTTCATGAAGAAGCTGAAAGTACTTGGGCAATTAACAGAGGCGGGTGTCGTTGCAGTTCTGCGCGCGGATTCGCCGGAGGAAGTAGCTGAGATGGCGCGCCGTGCCATCAAAGGCGGAATTAAAGCGATTGAAATTACGATGACAGTGCCGTTCGCGCTCCGTGCGATTGAACAGCTGTCCAAAGAGTATTCCAGCACGGCTTCGCCGGATGCGGACAACTTCGCGATTATCGGCGTAGGTACCGTGCTTGATCCGGAAACGGCACGCGCCGCGATTATGGCCGGTGCGGAATTTGTAGTAGCACCTGCTTTTAACCCGGATACGATTAAGCTTTGCAACCGTTACGCGATTCCGGTTATGCCGGGCACGATGACGGTTCATGAAATTCAAAGCGCGCTTGAGATGGGTGTTGACGTAGTCAAGCTGTTCCCTGGCAACCTGTTCTCGCCAAGCATCATTCCGTCGATTAAAGGTCCTCTGCCGCAGGCAAACATTATGCCAACGGGCGGTGTATCGCTCTCCAACCTGAAGGATTGGGTTAAAGCGGGCGCCGTAGCCGTAGGTATCGGTTCCGACCTGACGAAGGATGCCGTAGCAACAGGCGACTTCTCGCTGATCGAGCAAAAAGCAAGCGCTTATATGGAAGCCTATCGCGCCGCGAAAGGGCTGTAAGTTTTTGAAACGTCCCGGGGATGGAGGGCTTAGCTGCTCCCACTTGGGGCGTTTTTGCATGCTGGGCCTGGAATTATGCCGTCCCGGCATGGATATGAGGCGGTAATCGTATTGAAATGACCTGGTGATTTTGTATAAAGTAGTACTATGTGCATGTAAACATGAAGGAGGCCGTTAAAGAGCATGGAGTACCGGATTGAGAAAGACACAATGGGCGAGATCAAAGTTGCTGCGGATAGAATGTGGGGAGCTCAAACCCAGCGCAGCTTGGAAAACTTCAAAATCAGCGGCGAGAAAATGCCGCTTCAAGTCGTATATGCGATGGCCATCATCAAGAAAGCGGCAGCAAACGCAAACCTGAAGTTGGGCAAGCTTGAAGAGGAGAAAGCCGGCGTAATCGGCGAAGCGGTTGACGAGATTCTGGCTGGCAAATGGGACGAGCATTTCCCGCTTGTTGTATGGCAGACAGGCAGCGGCACGCAAACGAACATGAACGTGAACGAAGTCGTTGCTCACCGTGCGAACCAATTGCTTGCTGAACGCGGCAGCGAAGCTCGCATTCACCCGAATGACGACGTTAACCGTTCCCAAAGCTCGAACGATACGTTTCCGGCAGCTCTGCATATCGCGGGCGTAATCGACGTGGAAGACAAGCTGATCCCTTCAATCGATGTACTGGCTGGTACATTTGTTGAGAAGATGGAGAAGTTCGACAACATCGTCAAAATCGGCAGAACGCATCTGCAGGATGCTACTCCAATTACGCTTGGCCAAGAAATCAGCGGCTGGCATGCCATGCTCGAGAAAACGCGCGCGATGCTGATCCAAAGCATTGATCAAATGCGTGAGCTGGCGCTTGGCGGTACGGCGGTTGGTACAGGCCTGAACGCTCATCCGGACTTCGCGGTGAAGGTAGCGGAAGAAGTAACGGCTCTGACTGGCAAAACGTTTATCACAGCTCCTAACAAGTTCCACTCGCTGACAAGCCATGATCAAATCGTGTACGCGCATGGTGCGGTAAAAGCACTCGCTGCGGATCTGATGAAGATCGCAAACGACGTTCGCTGGCTGGCAAGCGGTCCTCGCTGCGGTATCGGCGAGATTTCCATTCCGGAGAACGAACCGGGCAGCTCCATTATGCCGGGTAAAGTAAACCCTACGCAAAGCGAAGCGCTGACAATGGCTGCATGCCAAGTGTTCGGCAATGACGCAACGATCGGTTTCGCGGCAAGCCAAGGCAACTTCGAGCTTAACGTGTTCAAGCCGGTTATTATCTACAACTTCCTGCAATCCGTTGCTCTGATGGCGGACGGCATGATCTCGTTCAACGATAACTGTGCGATTGGCATCGAGCCAAACGAAGCGGTTATTAAGCGCAACTTGGAGCAATCGCTCATGTTGGTAACGGCGCTGAACCCGTACATTGGCTACGAGAACGCGGCGGCAATCGCGAAAAACGCGCACAAAAAAGGACTGACGCTGAAAGAATCCGCAATCGCAAGCGGCCTTCTTACTTCCGAACAGTTCGACGAATACGTGAAGCCGGAAGCAATGGTTGGCAAACGTTAATAGATGAGGCAGGCTCCGGGTCCCCGGAGCCTGTTTTTTTATGCGGCCGACCGGGGAGATGCATCATGTGGCTGGCGGTTTTGCGCTGAACAGTCGGAGCTTAAGGTCCCTAAAGGACCTTAACGGTGTTCGGCGAGGTGTGACTTGGGTACTTAAGGTCCCTTAGGGACCTTAAGGCTGGCGGAGAACGCTGAAATTTGCGCAAACGGGTTGAAATGTAGAAGGTTAAGGTCCCTGAGGGATCTTAGGTATGTTCAAGCGAGTGTGAATGGGCTACTTAAGGTCCCTAAAGGGTCTTAAGGTAGGCCGAAGCAGCAGAGACTGGTTTGGTTGCAGGAGGCTGGCTAAGCTAAGTTTAACGATGCCCGACATCGTTAAGCTGCTAATGTGAGGCGTGAGGCGGGACTTCTGAGCATGCATGGAGCAAGGGCTCGGGTGCCAGCAGGCGGCGGAATATGGTATGATACGGATGGCAGTTGTCTACAGGCCAGCTGCACATTTTGGATGTAAAGTAGGGTAACTTATTATGCATTTATTATCAGTTGAACATATAACAAAAAGCTACGGCGAGAAAATGCTCTTCGAGGACGTGACCTTTGGCGTCGAAGAGGGCGACAAAATCGGTATTATCGGCGTCAACGGAACAGGCAAGTCGACGTTTCTGAAGGTTATCGCCGGATTTGAGCCTGCCGATTCCGGCAGTATCTCGATCGGCAACCGCGTCGTTGTGCGAATGCTGGCGCAGGACCCGACCTTTGCGCCCGGAGAGACGGCACTAGAGCATGTGCTTGGCGGCGATTCGACGCAACTGCGCGCCGTGCGCGAATATGCGGCTGCGCTTGAAGCGCTTGAGCTGAAGCCAAGCGACGAGTCGTTGCAGGAGCGTCTGATCAAGGCTAATCAGAAGATGGACGAGCTGGACGCCTGGACGCTGGAAAGCGAAGCAAAGACGGCGCTTGGCCGGCTGGGCATCCAGAATTTTAATGATAAGGTAGAGACATTCTCCGGCGGGCAGAGAAAACGCGTTGCGATGGCGGCTGCCCTGCTACAGCCTTCGGATATTCTTATTCTGGACGAGCCTACCAACCATATTGATAACGAATCCGTTGCATGGCTGGAAAGCATGCTGCAAAAGCGCAAAGGCGCGCTGCTCATGATTACCCATGATCGCTACTTCTTGGATCGGGTGAGCAACCGCGTCATCGAGCTGGATAAAGGGCGGGCTTTCTTCTATGAAGCGAACTACAGCCGTTTCCTTGAGCTGAAGGTAGAACGCGAGGAACGGGAAGCGGCTTCGGAGGACAAACGTCAAAATTTGCTGCGTAACGAGCTGGCTTGGATCCGGCGCGGAGCGAAAGCCCGGACGACCAAGCAGAAGGCCCGGATCGACCGGTTTGAAGTGCTTAAGGCGCAAGCGCCGAAGCAAGCAGGCGGCAAAATGGACGTATCTGTAGCATCAACGCGCCTCGGCAAAAAAATCGTGGAGATTGAGGCGGTCAGCAAACGGTTTGGCGACCGTACGCTTATCCGCGATTTCAGCTATATCGCCGTACCGGAAGACCGCGTCGGCATCGTTGGCCGAAACGGCGAAGGCAAGTCTACTTTGCTGAAGCTAATAGCGGACAAGCTGCAGCCCGACGAAGGCAAGATCGAGCTTGGCATGACCGTTAAGCTGGGATGGTTCTCGCAGGAGCATGAAGAGATGGACGAATCGCTTCGCGTCATCGAGTATATCCGTGAAGGAGCGGAGCAGGTGAAGACGGCAGACGGCACGACTATTTCTGCCGGTCAGATGCTGGAGCGGTTCCTTTTCGCGCCTGCGATGCAATGGTCGATTATCGGCAAGCTCTCCGGCGGCGAGAAGCGCCGTCTGCAGCTGCTGCGCGTCCTGATGAACGCGCCTAACGTGCTTTTGCTCGACGAGCCTACCAATGACCTGGATATTGCGACGTTGTCGGTACTCGAGGATTACCTCGACGATTTCCCTGGCGTTGTGTTTGTGGTATCCCATGACCGTTACTTCCTTGATCGGACCGTCGATAAAATCTTCGCCTTTGAAGGTGATGGCGTGATTACGCAGCATGTCGGCAATTACACCGAATATCAGGAGTATGCGGAAAAATACGGCGTCTCCACGGATTCGGCGGGCAGCGTAAAACCGGCACAAGCGGCAGTTAAGCCGGCAGCGGAATCTTCTGCGGCAGCTGACGGCGGAAGCAAGCCATCCGGCGAACGCTTGCGCATGTCGTACAAGGACCAGAAGGAATTCGAGCAGATTGACGGCTGGATCGCGAAAGCGGAGGAACAGCTGGCAGCGGTGACGGAAAAGATGAATAACGCAGGCAGCGACTCTGCGCTCTTGCAGCAATTGGTTGATGAGCAGCAGCAGCTGGAGACCAAGCTGGAAGAGCTGATGGACCGCTGGGCGGAGCTTAACGAGCTGGCGGAGCAGATTGCGGCTCAGAAGAAATAGGTTCATGCTTTCGATGACAATTCTTATTAGGAGGAACTCCAATCATGGCAAACGAGATTCGCAACATCTATTGCATCGGCCGGAACTACCGGCTTCATGCGCTTGAGCTCGGCAATGAAGTACCTGAGGAGCCGCTTGTCTTTACGAAGCCTTCTCATGCGGTCGCGCCGATGAACGGCAACGTCGTTGAAATTCCGGGCGGACGCGGGGAAGTGCATTTCGAGCTGGAGCTGGTGCTTCGCATTGCGCGTCCGCTTGAACCTGGTATGTCGCCGGACGAGATTATTGACGGACTGGCGCTAGGACTCGACCTGACGTTGCGCGACGTGCAAAGCAAGCTGAAGGCGAAAGGCCAGCCTTGGCTGGATGCCAAAGGCTTCAAAGCCTCCGCGCCGCTTGGCGAATGGATGGCTTATCCGGGCGAGGAAGGGCTGAAAGCCTTTGATTTTGCCCTGATTCGCAACGGCGAGCAGGCTCAGCTTGGCAACTCGAAGGATATGCTGTTCAGCATCTCCGAGCTGGTACGTCATATCGATTCCCGCTACGGCCTTGGCGAAGGCGATATTATCTTTACCGGCACGCCTGCCGGCGTAGCCGCTTTGCATGACGGCGACGTGCTTGAAGCGCTGTTTAACGGCGAAAAAGCAGCAAGCTGCACGGTGAAGCTGGTATAGAACACCTCATAAAAAGAGTTAGACTGTCGAGATCATATCGACAGTCTTTTTTTTCTTTTTATGCTTCGGTTTAAATTCCGTTTAAATTCGGCGGGTATGATGATTCCAGATCAAAGAAGTAGAGAGGTGCTTAACTGTGAATGTGAATAAAAACAATAAAACGCTAATCCTGATCGGCTTGCTTCTTGGCCTTATATTTGCCGAGATGGATGAGACCGTCGTCTCGACCGCAATGCCAACGATTATCCGCGAGCTGCACGGTTTATCGCTGTACGGCTGGGTAGCAGGCGTATATATGCTGGCTATGACGATTGCCATGCCGATATTGGGCAGACTTGCGGATGTATTTGGCAGGAAAAAAATATACATGAGCTGTATGGCCTTGTTCTGTCTCGGTTCCATCGTGTGCGGCTCCGCCGACTCCATGGCCCAGCTGCTTATCGGCCGAGGCATTCAAGGGATTGGCGCAGGCGGATTAATGCCGATCGCTCTTGTTATTATCGGAGAGTCCTTCCCGCTCGAGCAGCGAGCGAAGGTGCAGAGCCTTATTGGTCCATTGATGATTCTGCCGCAGCTAATCGGACCAACCATCGGTGGTTATTTTGTCGGAAATCTCAATTGGCATTGGTTGTTCCTGATCAATATTCCCGTAGCGGTTATCGCGGTTGCCTTCTTGTTCAAAGGACTGCATGAGTCCAAAGGGGAAGAAAAGCATACGATTGACTGGGCAGGGGCGGGAACGCTTGTCGCCGCATTGCTGTCCTTCCTGATTGCGCCTGTACTGATCGATAATCAGGGATTAAGCTGGTCGTCGCCTATTATCATAGGTCTGCTCATCCTATCAGCTGTACTGATCGGCCTGTTTATTCGGATTGAGTCGAGAGCGAAGCAGCCAATCATTCCGCTGCATCTGTTCCGCAACCGGAATGTCGTTGTATTATCCCTTCTTGTCTTTACGCTAATGCTTGGGCTTATGGGCGGAATCGCAACCTTCCCGTTCTTCGCGCAGAATGTGATGGGACTTACGCCAACCGAAGCGGGCTATCTGATGTTCGCCTTTATGGCCGGAGCAATTCCGTCCAGCATCGTAAACGGATTTTTAATTACCCGCGTCGCTTATCGTAACCTGTTTATTACCTGCTTCATCCTGCCGCTTGTGGGAATATTCATGCTCACGCAGCTGGCCGTAAGCACAACCCCGGTGTTTGTTATTATTGCCTTCTTTGTTATGGGACTAGGCATTGGAGCTTTGTTTGGCGGAGATAATCTGATCGTGCAGGAGTCCGTAGAGAAGAAGCATAGCGGCGTAGCGCTGGGCACGGTTCAGCTGTTCCAGTCGCTTGGCGCTACGGTTGGTCTCAGCGTATTCGGCAGTGTTCTTGCCAAGAGTATCAAAGACGGCATAAACAGCTTGTCGAGCGGAATGGACCCGGGGACAGTGGATTCGATCAAGACAGGCGGTATTCCGGCCGGATTGCCATCGGATCTCGTGCTCAAAATCCAAACGGTATTTGCCAATTCGTTTGACCATATCTTTGCTATAGCGCTTGGATTCGCGGCTGTATCTTTTGTAATTACCTGGTTCTTGAAGAAGGAAGTGCTCACGAAGCATGAGGAAACGGAAGTAGAGGCAGCTGGACAAACGGTTGCTTAGATCTTTTTCGCATCAAAACAAAAACCCCCGCGGAGGCCGGAAGGCTGAAACGGGGGTTTTTGTTTTAGAACGAGAAATCATGCGTTAAACGCGGTCAGCATCCAGACATGCTTCTCGAGGGTGGTGTGGATCGCAAGCAGCATATCGGCGGTGGTTTCGTCACCTGCGTCTTGCGCAATATCCATGCCTTCTTTCAGCTCGCTGATGACGATGGAGAAATCGGTAATCAGCGCCTCGACCATCTGGTGGGCCGATTCGCTGCCGGAAGCTTCCTTGATGCTGGCGATTTTAAGGTATTCCGACATCGTCGCAACCGGTGCGCCTTTTAACGCCAGCAGCCGTTCGGCAAGCTCATCGACATGAAGAGCCGCTTCTTCGTAAAACTCCTGAAACTTCACGTGCAGGGTGAAAAACTGAGTGCCTTTGACATACCAATGGAAGTTGTGCAATTTGATGTACAGGACGCTCCAATTGGCGATTTGTTTATTGAGAACGTCATTTGTTTGTGTCATTGGGTTTCACATTCCTTTCCTAGGCAGTAGTGTGCGCGAAGGAAAGGTTTTGCATACTTAAAAACCGCGGCTGGCGGCAAGGCGAACGGAGGATTCGCGTACGATCAGCCGGTGCGGGATAATGACATGCGATTGATGGATCGGCTCGTCTTGAATTTGGCGGATCAGCAGCTGCGAGGCCGTATAGCCAAGCTGGTACGTACCGATATCCACGGAACTGATCGGCGGCGTAGCAAGCTCGGACAACGCAATATTATTGAAGCTGACAAGGCTGATGTCATCGGGCACCTTGTAGCCGATTTCGGTTAAGCCGCGAAGCACGCCAAACGCCACCACGTCATCGATGACGACAAGTCCTGTCGGTCGTTCCGGCAGTCCCATGATAAAAGACATCGCGCGGAAGCCGCTTTCCTGCAGAAATTCCCCTTCCACAATCCACTCCGACTGCATGGGCAGTCCCGCCTCGCGCATCGCTTTTTTATAGCCTTCCAACCGGTCGTTCGAAACGGTCAGATTGGTTGGTCCGCTCACAAAGCCGATCCGGCTATGGCCTTGCTTGATCAGGTGTTGAGTGGCGTCATAAGCGGCTTGCACGTTATCGTTGTTGACCGTCATCACGCGGCTGTATTCCTCGCCGGCGCGGCCGATCAGAATGCTTGGGAAGTCCTGCTCGTGCAAATAACGGATAAGCGGATCGTTCACTCTTGCGGACAGCAGAATGACGCCGTCTACGCGCCGGCCGAACACGAGGCGGGAGATCGTCTCGGTCTCGTCATGCGCGCTTGTTGCCGTCGTAAGCAGCATATCGTAGCCCGCTCTGGTGGAGTGGGTCAATATTCCTCGTAACAGTTCTCCGAAAAAGAAGTCCTGGAACAGCTCTTCCGCGGGGCGGGGGAGCATGATGGCTAACGTCTTGGTTGTCTTCGAGACAAGGCTTTTGGCCATGACGTTTGGGTGATAGCCCATTTCTTCCATGATCTTCTTTACCCTGGCGGACGTTTCCTTGCTGATCCGAGGATGATTGGATACGACCCTCGACACGGTCGAAGGGGAAACACCTGCAGCTTTCGCAATATCTTTAATGGTTACCATCGTTATCGTGATCCCCTTACTCTTATGCAATCGTTTGAACTCTATGCATCCATGTTACTTGAACGGTCATTTAAAGTAAACTGGCAGTTCGGTACTTTGCCCAGCAATAAGTGAAATATTGGGCAAATTTAAGAAAATCAAAGAAAACGGGAGATAACCATAAATTTACTTGCGCTAATCATCTGTGCAAACGTTTTAACAAACGTAATAGGCTGTTGTATGATGAGCTCGTGGATATAACGCTTTCATGACAAGTATTGGCGTTAAAAAGGCCAAAAACGGATGAAAACGACGAGTGCCCTTGATTTTCTGCTGCCAATTGCACAAACGTTTGCACAGATCGACAAATAGCGGTAGACCGCTGCAGACACAGAAAACGGGTAAGATCGGGCGCAACTATCCAAGTCATACAAAAAACGGAAGGGGATCATTAAGAATGAAAAAATGGTTTGTAACGACGATGATCACGGCATTGTTCATCGTGTCGGCTTGCGGAAGCGGCGGCAGCAATAACAACGGTAATTCCGCGGCAACAAACGCTCCCGCGGCAACGGAAGAAGCTTCGGCTAACGCAGGCAATGCAGGCGCAAGCGAGGATCCTGCAGATGAGGCGATCGTACCGGAAGAAGGCGCAACGCTTACCGTATGGGATTCCAAGAACGAACGCAGCTTCGTAGAAGAAATGGCGAAGGAATTTACGGCGCAATACAATATTCCAGTCAAAATCGAGGAAGTAGAGTCGCCGGATCAAGTGAAAAAGCTGACAACTGACGGCCCTGCAGGCATTGGTGCCGACATTGTGACGTTCCCGCATGACAACCTTGGTCAAGCGGTAGCAGCCGGACTTATTCTTCCTAACGATTTCTTCGAAGAAGACACGAAAACAGCAAACGCCGAAGCTGCGGTTAACGCGGTAACTTCGGACGGAATCCTGTACGGTTACCCGCGTTCGGTAGAAACGTACGCGCTGTTCTACAATAAAGACCTGGTACAGACTCCTCCGGCATCGTTTGACGACATCGTTACATTCTCGAAAACATTCAATGATCCCGCAAAAAATAAATATGCCCTCATGTGGGAAATGGGCAACTTCTACTTCAACTACATCTTCTTCGCATCAACCGGCGGTTATGTGTTTGGCGAGAACGGTACAAACGCTGCTGACATCGGCCTGAACAACGATGGCGCGGTTGAAGGTCTGAAGTACTTCCAGTCCTTGAAGCAAATTCTGCCGATCAAATCCGGCGACGCTTCCGCGGACATTATCCAAGGCAAATTCGCTGACAAATCGCTGGCGATGACGATTACGGGTCCTTGGAAAGTGGGCGACTTCAAGAACCTCGGCATTAACTTTGGCGTAGCTCCAATCCCAACCATCAACGGCAAACCGGCTGTTTCGTTCTCCGGCGTAAAAGCTTGGTACGTGAACTCGTTTACGAAATACCCGAATGCTTCCCGTCTGTTTGCTAACTTTATTTCTTCCAAAGCAGGCCAACTGAAAGACTACTCGCTGACTGGCGCCATTCCGGCGAACAAAGAAGCGATGGAAGATCCAACGTTCAAAGCGGATGAAATCTCGAGCGGTTTTGCGGCGCAATTCGTAAATTCGCAAGCGATGCCTTCCATTCCGGAAATGGGCAGCGTTTGGGATCCAATCGGTGCAGCTCTAGCTGATATCTGGAACGAGAACAAAGATCCGAAGGCAGCTCTCGACAATGCGGTTACGCAAGTGCAAGAGGCGGCTAAAGGCACGACGAAATAATAGCATAGCGAAATAAGAGACAGATGGCTCGCCCGCCGAAAGCAGTTTCGGCGGGCGTAAGCCGTGGAAGGAGTACACGGGTATGAATGGTCGTCGCAGTGCTATTTTGTCCGCCGTATCTATGGGGCTTGGCCAACTGTACAACCGGCAATATATGAAGGGAATACTGCTGCTCCTGACGGAGGCGGCAGCGCTTGTTTATTTTATCCCTCGCCTTGTGCATGATCTGTGGGGGATTTGGACGCTTGGCGATACGCCATCCAAGATGGTGAAGGTAGGCAAGGTTTATCAGACGGTCAAAGGGGATCATTCGATCTTCCTGATGATTAACGGACTAATTACGGTTCTGGTATTGGCGCTTTTTATCACCATTTACATTATGAATATCCGCGATGCGTACCGTACGGGGGCGAATCGAGATCAAGGCATTCAGGCCGCGACCTTCCGGGAGTCCGTCAGGTATGTGTGGGACCGCAAGTTTCCTCATTTGCTGCTGACCATTCCGGGGCTCGGCGTATTGTTCCTGACGATTATGCCGATTGTCTTCATGATCTTGCTTTCCTTCACGAACTACTCATTGCCTCAACATATTCCGCCGGCGAAGCTGGTCGATTGGGTTGGCTTCAACACCTTTAAGGACCTGCTGACGCTGAAATCCTGGAGCAGAACGTTTTTTGGCGTCTTTACCTGGACGATTATTTGGGCCGTGCTTGCGACCGCAACCTGCTATTTCGGCGGCCTGCTTGTTGCTCTGCTCATTGAACAGAAGGATGTTAAGTTTAAAAAGCTGTGGCGGACGCTCTTTATTCTGCCTTACGCGATTCCGCAGCTGATCTCGCTGCTTGTTATGCGCAACCTGTTCAACGGACAATTTGGCCCGATTAACCAGTACCTGTCGTATTTCGGTTTCGGCAAGCTGCCTTGGCTGACGGATCCGACCTGGGCGAAGGCAACCGCTATTCTCGTTAATATGTGGGTGGGCATTCCGGTATCGATGGTTCTTATTCTTGGCGTGCTAACCGCTATTCCGAAGGATCTCTACGAAGCGGCGGACGTGGACGGAGCCTCCGGCTACCAGAAGTTCCGAATCGTAACGCTGCCTTTTGTCCTGTTTGCAACGGCGCCGATTCTGATTACGCAGTTTGCCGGCAATATCAACAACTTCAACTTGATCTTCCTGCTGACAAACGGCGAACCGCTGAACGGCAATTACCAATATGCGGGCAGCACGGACCTGCTTGTTACGTGGCTGTACAAATTGACGCTGAACAACAGCCAATTCAATATGGCTTCGGCGATTGGCATTATTATTTTCATCATTATCGCAACGTTCTCGATTATTAACTATCGTCGCACGAAGTCGTTCAAAGAGGAGGATATGATCCAATGAAGGCTGGTCAATCGAAGAACCGTTATATACGTCTGACGCTCAGCTACGTGGTGCTGACCTTGCTTGCGATCTGTTGTCTTTATCCGGCTCTTTGGGTGCTGCTGTCTTCTTTCCGGCCGGGTACCTCGCTGTACAGCGATTCGTTTATTCCAAAGTCGTTTACGCTGTCGCACTACACGGAGCTGTTCCATTCGAAGGTATTCCTGTACGGCAGATGGTATCTCAATACGCTCAAAATTGCTTTCCTGTCCATGATCTTCTCGACGATTCTGTCGACGATGAGCATGTACGCGTTGTCGCGCTTCCGTTTCAAGGGGCGGAAAACCCTGCTGACAACCCTGCTTGTCCTCGGCATGTTCCCGGGCTTTATGAGCCTGGTGCCGGTGTATATTTTTCTGCTTCAGCTTAACCTTCTTGATACCCACGCAGCGATTATCATCGTTTATTCCGCTGGTTCGGTATTGATGAACGGGTTTGTGATAAAAGGGTTCTTCGATACGATTCCGCGCAGCCTTGATGAGTCGGCAAGGATTGACGGCGCGAACCACTTGCAGATTTTCTACCGGATCATGCTGCCGCTTGCCCGCCCGATTCTGATCTATGTCGCGCTGACGACGTTTGCGGGAGCTTGGGTCGACTTTATTTTCGCCCGGCTGGTGCTTCGTTCGAAAGAGAACTGGACGCTTGCCGTAGGCATGTGGGATCTGGTCAGCTCGTATCAGAACTCGAACTTTACGATGTTTGCCGCCGGCGCTGTCTTGATCGCGGTTCCGATCACGCTGCTCTTCGTTTTCCTGCAGAAGTTCCTTGTTCAAGGGCTTACGGCAGGCGCTTCGAAAGGATAAAGGGCGATTATGGCTTATAGAGGCTGGTGCGCCCGCGCTGCGGTTGCTGCCGCTTTGGCAGCTTCGCTTGCGGGCTGCTCGGTGAATAACGCTGGCGTCGGGAAGGTGGAAGATGAGCCTGTTGCCTCGGCTGCCCCGACGGTTGCCGCTGCTGTAAAGGAAGCTGCCGCGGAGCCGGTGGATGAACAGCCGGGCACCGTTTATTACGAGATTTTTGTCCGGTCTTTCTATGATTCGAATGGGGACGGGATTGGCGATCTGAACGGCGTAACGGCTAAGCTGGACTATCTGCAGCAGCTCGGCGTCGGCGGGATTTGGCTGATGCCGATTAATCCTTCGCCAAGCTATCACGGGTATGACGTGACGGATTACCGGGCGGTCAATCCGGATTACGGTACGCTTGAAGATCTGAAGAAGCTGACGGTTGAGGCGCATAAGCGCGGTATCAAGGTCATTCAGGACCTGGTCGTGAATCATACGAGCACGGAGCATCCGTGGTTTAAGGAGGCTCTTGCGGATCCGGATAGTCCGTATCGGAGCTGGTATCATTTTGCCGGGGCCGATGAGGATGCGAAGGCGGACGGCGCGGTTGGCAGCAATCCGTGGCATCTGGCGGCTGACGGGAAAAGCAAGTATTTAGGCGTGTTCTGGGAAGGCATGCCGGATTTGGATTTTGACAATGCGGATGTACGCCAAGAGCTTGCGTCCATCGGCCAATATTGGCTGGAGCAGGGACTGGACGGCTTCCGGCTCGATGCGGCCAAGCATATTTACGGAGACTATGCTTCAACCATTAATAGCGCCGGGATTCAAGCGGCGAATCAAAAATGGTGGCAGGAGTTTCGCAGTGGCTTGTCCGACGTGAAGCCGGATGCCTACCTGGTAGGCGAGGTATGGGATTCGCCGGTTGTTATTGCTCCTTATCTGGATAAGGGGCTGGACTCGGCTTTTGATTTCGATCTTGCTGGCAAGCTGATCAGCGCGGCTGACCGGGAGCGGGATTCGGATCTGGCCTTTACGCTTGGCAAGGCATACGGGTTGTACGAGAAGTCCTCGGGCGGAACGTATGTGGATGCGCCGTTTCTGAGCAACCATGATCAGACTCGGGTGATGACTGCTTTAAACGGCAATCTGGCCCATGCCAAGATGGCTGCGGCCATGCTGCTCACCCTGCCGGGAAATCCGTTTATTTATTACGGCGAAGAGATTGGCATGGCTGGGGCTAAGCCGGATGAGTATTTGCGCGAGCCAATGGTCTGGTATGCAAGCCCGGAAGGCGGGGAGGGCCAGACAAATTGGGAGCAGAGTAAATACAATGTTGCCGGATCGGCCGTATCGGTGGAAAGCGAGCAGCGGGATGCTCAGTCGCTGCTTGCTTGGTATCGGATGCTGCTCAAGTGGCGCAGCGAGGAGCCGGCATTGCGCGACGGGGGTATCGCCGCGTACAGCTTGAAGAACGCGGTACCGCAAGTATCCGCGTACGTGAGGGCAACAGCAGACGAGCGCGTGCTCGTGCTGCATAATTTGTCCGGCCAGCCGCAGAAGGCGGAGCTGGCCGGAGAGTTCGGCTCATTCGCGGAGCTGAGCCGTAAGAGCGATAACGCCGCCGAGTTAAGCGGCGGCGGCGTCACGCTGCCGCCATACAGCAGCGTTATATTGAAGTAGACGAATCCGGTGCCTCAGGCACCGGATTTTTTGTTGTATGTTTGGACGAAGGTTTCTTGCCACCCGGTCGTAACGCACAGGCAAAAAACTTGCTGCAGCTCGGCAGGCGTTGTTTGACGTGCCAGATGTGTACGGAATAGCAGGCAAAAACCGTGTTGCAGCAGGTGGATCGTGAGTGCTCGAGTCCGAAGTAGCGAAATAGCAAGGAAAAACCGTGTTACAGCAGGTGGAGCTGGGGTGCTCGAGTCCGAAGTAGCGAAATAGCAAGGAAAAACCGTGTTACAGCAGGTGGAGCTGGAGTGCTCGAGTCCGAAGTAGCGAAATAGCAAGGAAAAACCGTGTTACAGCGGTTGGATCGTGAGTGCTCGAGTCCGAAGTAGCGAAATAGCAAGGAAAAACCGTGTTACAGCAGGTGGCTCGTGAGTGCTCGGGTGCGAAGTAGCTGAATAGCAAGGAAAAACCGTGTTACAGCAGGTGGAGCTGGGGTGCTCGAGTCCGAAGTAGCGAAATAGCAGGCAAAAACCGTGTTGCAGCGGGTGGCTTGTGAGTGCTCGGGTCTGAAATAGCGAAATAGCAGGGGAAAACCGTGTTACAGCGGGTGAATCGTGATTCCTCGAGTGCGAAGTAGCGAAATAGCAAGGAAAAACCGTGTTGCAGCGGGTGGAGCAAGAAAGCTCGAGTCCGAGGAGGAGCCAATGTTGGCAGTATCGGTTTGAGCTTGGCGATTGGCGGGTAAGCAGGAAAAAGGCTCCGATGAGGAAACCGAAGTGACTGGGGTTTGAACCAACCCCTAGAGCGGTACAATAGTAGTCTGCGGAAATTGATAGCTGAGTAAGCTCGGGTTATAGGAGGGGCGGAACATTGAATACGAAAGCATTGCGGATTGCCACGCTCATTGTGTTCTTGATTAATGTTGTTCTTATTTTTCTTGTTGATTGGTTTACGATCGAGATGATCCCGGGCATAAGCATTTCCGGCAACTCGAACCCGGCGGTTATTCTGTGGCTCATCGAGTTGCCGGCGTACTTGCTGCTGTTGACCGGCATTGCATTAATCGTACATAGGGAGCGGTATCTGGTGCAGTACAATAGAGTACGGGTATCGGTAATTCTACTTGCCCTGCTTGCGGTATCGCTCCTGCTGCAGGTGGATAAAGCCCAGCGGATACGTGATCGGATTGATGGCCGAACGAATGAATTTGGCTGGCTAAACCCCTATACGAATACGATTTACATCAACTTTTACTCGTTCTTAAGCGGCATCCTGCTGCTGCTCTTCATTCAATCGGTTATCACACTAATCCGGTATCGATTCAAATCCGGTACGCCGACGGACTAACGCCGGTTACTTTCTTAAACACGCTGCAAAAATAGCCTTGATCCTCGTACCCGACTAGCTGCGAGATTCGGGCGATCTTTAGCGTTGTCGTCTTGAGCAGCTCCTTGGACCGTTCGATGCGGACTCGCGTTACATAGTCGTTGTAGCTAATGCCAACGATCTGTTTAAACCGCTTCGAGAAATAATTAGGATGGATAAAGTATTTGTCGCTGACCCATTGCAGCGACAGCTCTTCATTGTAATGCTGCCGAACGTATTGCTGAACGCTATCGATTATATCGTCGCAGGATCGCTCTGCTCCGCCATCGAGCACGCTGCTCAGCCGCTTTAGCTGCTGCTCGATCACCGAAATAATCTGCCGCCAATCCGTGAAGCTCTCGAGGCTTGCGATAGGCGTGCCGAGATTCCAATTCGGCAGCTCGAAGGCCGTCTTGGCGGCATGCTTGCGGAGAACATGAATGATCTCGGTGTACAGATATTCGACGTGCTCATACCGTGCGCCGGGCGACTCCGCCAGGGTGTGGAACAGCTCGGAAGCAAAAGCGAGAAACTCGCGGTGCTGTCCATCCTCCAGCAAGGCGGTTAAACCGCGCTCCGCCTGATGAAGAAGAGGAAATACCGCCGCCGCATGCGACTGGTTGACCGTATCCGTATAGACGCTGCCGCCTCCGAATAGCAGCCTATTCTGAAGCACCTTCCTTGCTTCCATGCAGGAGAGCCTAAGCTGCGTCAATTGTTCCTTTACGCCGCCGACGCCGACGGATACGACAAGTCCAAAATGCTGGCGAATCCAACCAACCGTCTGCGTTAACGTTTCTATGATACTTTCCATGTCGAGGACACCTGTAGGAGAGGCGAGAAAGACAACAATCTCCTCCGAGTGGTAAGCGTGCTTGAACGCCAGGACTTCAACCGGGAGCGCGGCGAGCGCGTTTTCAATACTGTTCTGGACGGCAAATCGCGCGAGCGGCTCCTCGTTTTCCTTAAAGCGGGAGATCTCGTTGCGGAAGACGATACGCGCGGTGATGCCAACGAACGAGCAGCTTTGAACCAGCCCGGCGGGGAGTCCGTCCAAGTGGGCGTCCTGCTCCGTAATCAGATGCGTAAGCTGAAAATCCAGCGGCTGCAAATGGCTCTGGCGGATCATTTCGTCCAGCGCGTTCAGCTTGGAGAGATCCGCTTCCTGCTGCCGCTCTGCGCGCAGCTCCTCCACTAAGCCGGCAAGAAGCACGCGCAGCTTCTCTTTGTCGATCGGTTTTAGCAAGTAATCTTTCACGTGATTGAGCAGCGCTTCGCGTACGTATTCGAACTCATTGAAGCCGCTAATAATGACGAATTTCGTATTCGGGGAGATCGTGCGTGCCTGGTTAATGAACTGAAGCCCGTCCATGCCGGGCATACGCACATCGGTAAGGACGATATCGGGCTGGCAGCTAACCAGCCGGGACATGGCTTCGAATCCGTCTCCGGCTTCACCCGCAAGCGTAAGTCCAAGCGTCTCCCAATCGATTTTGCGAATTAAACCTTCCCGCAGAAGCGGCTCGTCCTCCACGATAAGCACCTTCATCCGATCATCCCCTTACGCCGTCCGCTTCGGCAGCTCGAAATAAATTTTGGTGCCAGCACCCGGCTGACTGTAAATTTCAACTCTCGGATCGCTTTCGTAATACAATTGAATCCGTTTGAATACGTTCGCCAAGCCGATCATCGTTCTGGAAGAGGTCTGTCTGGACACGATCGCGTTCGGATTGCTCAACTTGCGGTGAAAAAGCTCGATCATGGCAGGGTCCATGCCAACCCCATTGTCCTCCACGATGATTTTCAAGAAAGATTCGTCTACGCTGCCAAGCGTGACTCGCACCTTCTTGCTTCCGACCTTCTGCTCCAAGCCATGAATGATGGCATTCTCGACTAACGGCTGGATGAGAAACTTCGGCAAAATGAGATCCTCAATACCGGGCTCCACTTCAATCTCGTAAGCGAACACATTGGCGAACCGAATTTGGTAGATGGACAAATATTGATTCAGATGCGTTATTTCCTCCTGAACGGTAGCGAGACTGCCGCCGTTCAAGTTGTAGCGGAGCATGCTTCCGAGCGCGACGCATATGAAAGAGACCCGTTCGTCTCCGTCAATCGATGAAATGCTGTCGATCGTGCTTAACGTATTGTAGAGGAAATGAGGGTTTATCTGCGTCTGAAGCGCTTTTATCTCCGCTTCTTTTTTTAGCAGCTCCGTCTCGTACACTTTGGAGATCAAGGTACTGATCTCGGCGGTCATTTTATTGAAGCTATGCTGGATGGTAGACAGTTCGTCTTTGCCTTTTACCTCGATGGTAGCTCCGAAATCTCCCATTTCCACCTGCTTCATCTTTTTGTTCAGCTCTTTCAGCGGACGGGTAACGCCCGCGGCAATAAGAGAAGCAATCAGCATCGCGGCAAGAAAGCTGATCATGGCGATAACGATAAGCGTATGGCGGAAGGAGTTCACCTTGCTTAGCACCTGGTCCAGCGGAATGTTGCCGATCACGATCCAGTCTCCCGCATCCAGCCGTTCGTAGAAGCCGATATACGTTTTATTTTGATTCTCGTAACGGAAGTTCACGTAATCGCTTGATCTTGGCGCCTTTTTGTATGCCGCGAACAAGGGGCTGCCCGCAATGGACTTGCCGATATCCTCCTTGTTCCGCGCGAAAATAATATGGCCGGAGCGGTCCGCGATATAGTACTTGCCGGCGTCGCTCTTCTGCGTTTCCGGGAAAATTTTGTCCAGCACGCCGGGGTCGATATCGATTTTGATGTAGCCGATCGGGTGCTGCTCATTCATCGTAATGCGCTTGAGCAGCTGAATATAACTGATGGATTTAACCGGAGTAACGGTTGTGCTGATGGTCGTGTGCGAGACGGTCCAGAAGGGGGTACCGTCCATTTGGCGCGATTTATCGAACAAGCTCGCCTGCTCCTCGTCCAGAAGGGATTTGACGCTTCGGTTGTAATAGTAGTAGCTCGAAATTTGCTGACCGTCCAGGCGGGTGATGGAAATGAACGAAACGAGAGGGTTTTGCAGCTTATTAGAGATAATTCGGTTGCGGTAATATTGTTCATTGTCGGTATTGGGAGGGCCATCGAGAAACTTCTGCAGGGAGGTATCGCTGAAATAGCTGTAGCCGATATTGGAGACCGTCTTGAAATGAAGATCCAGCGTATCAACCGATTGCGTGGTCATCCTCTCCAGGCCCTGCAGCGTGGATGCTTCGAGCTCGCGGCTCATCATGCGATAGTAGGAGTAGCCCATAATAATGGCTGTAAGACTGATGACGATGAAAAAAGAAAGAATCATCTTATTGCGGAACTGCATGTTCAGGTTGAGGAAACGAGACCACATGTTCAAGCTACCCCCTAACACATCTGTAACCGCTTACTCAAAAAGTATTCGATAGCTTTAACTGTTTTCCTGTTTCTAGGAGAGTCTTGATTCCAAAGTTGCTTAAAATATTCCTAATAGGAGGTTAAGATATTATATAGAAAGCGCTATCATTTAAGTCCTATACTGAATTTGTAAATCCGATATCCATTTGAGGGGGCGTTCGATTGAAGAATAAGCAGCGGTTTAGAACGTGGTCCAGTCTGGCAATTGCTCTTGTCTTAATGCTAGTGGTATCAGCTTGCAGCGGCGGCAATAACGGCAACACGACAAACGTTTCCAATGCAACGAATAACTCTTCCGGCACCAACGCGGCGACCGACAACGGGTCTGACAATGCGGAAGCACCGGCGGACAATACGGCTTCAACCGGGGGCACCGTCGAAATTACGGTATGGGATCAGCCGAATCCGGACGACACGATGAAATCCATCAAAGAAGAGGTATACGCGGATTTCGAAACCGCGCACCCGAATATTAAAGTAAAACACGAATTGATGCCGCAAGGCACAAACGACCGTGAAGTATTCGTAACGGCGATGGCGGGCGGCAATGGCCCCGATGCCTACCATTCGGCTCACTTCCCGATTATCGCGGACTGGGTAGGCCAAGGTCTCGCGCTTGACCTGACGCCGTATTGGGACAGCTACGCCGACAAAGATAAATTCATTCCTTCCTCCATGGAAGCAGGCACTATCGACGGTAAAGTGTATGGCATTCCGCACGACATGTATGTAACGGGCTTGTTCTGGAACAAGAAGATGTTCGAAGAAGCGGGACTTGACCGCGATACGCCTCCGGCGAACTGGGATCAGCTCGTTGAATTCGGCAAGAAGCTGACGGATCCGGCCAAGAAGCAGTACGGGATCACGCTGCTCGGCATGGAATGGGCGGACTGGTGGTTTGAATACTACGTATGGCAGGCAGGCGGCGATCTGACGCATGTCAATCCGGACGGTACGGTTCAATTGGCCTTTACGGAAGAGCCCTCCGTAACCGCGCTGCAATTCTATAAAGATTTGAAGTGGACGCATAAAATCGTGCAAAACAACGTGCTCCAAAGCTACCAGGATAATATGAACGATATTTTCCAAGGCCGTGCGGCGATGTCGAATGCAGCCTCCGGCGGGTTCGGCGACTATGTTGCGCAAGGCATGGACTTGAACGACGTTGGTTTTGCCCCTTATCCGGTAGGTCCTGGCGGCAAAGGTCCGGGACAAATCGGCGGCGCTTACTGGATCATCAATCCAAAGACGACCAAAGAGAAGCAAGACGCGGCCTGGCAATACATCATGTACTTGAACTCTAAAGAGGTTGCGGAAAAGTACCTTCAGTTCCAGCAAGACAACGGAATTTTCCCGAACTTGCTGTCCGTTCGCTCCGACGTTGATCCTTCTCAATTCGCAAAAGACATTTCGCCTGAGCTTGTAGCGGCCGTGAACAAAGCGGCTTCCGATACGCATCTGGAGTATTTCCTGAAGGAGCGTCTGACTCCGTATGTCGTTAAAGCGGTTCAAAAGGCGCTTACGGACGAGAAATCCGATCCGAAGCAGCTGCTCCAGGAAGCTCAGGATGCCGCGCAAAAAGAAGTTGTCGACGCGTACAACGCAGCCGTGAAGAAATAAGAGGACTTGAAGGAAGGCGGAGTTGATTAGCGGGCGTGAAGACGCCGCAGGCTGCTCCGCCTGCCATTTGGAAAGGAGGCGTCAAACGTTGAAAGCAGCCATAGAAGGCCGGAAGCCTCAGGTGCAAGCGCGGGTTAGACCCCGGATTAAGATTTCCTGGACAGCCATAGCTTTCGTATCTCCCGCCATTGTCTGTTTCCTGTTATTCAAGTATTATCCGCTTCTTCAAGCCGTGTACATGAGCTTCTTCGATTACAAAGTCATCAACCCGCCGGGCAATTTCGTCTGGCTGGATAACTATAAGTATTTAATCCATTCCACCGAGTTCTGGAATGCATTCCGAAATACCTTTGCGTTCTTCTTTATCTATTTCATTCTCACGTTTTGGGTGCCGATTGTGCAGGCGGTGCTGCTTAACGAGATCAAGTTCGCGAGCAAGACGTTAAGGTCCTTGTATTTGCTGCCAACGGCGGTTCCCGCGGTTGCCGGCTACCTGCTGTGGAAGTGGCTCTATAATCCGGATTACGGCTTATTGAACTACCTGCTCCATTTCATCGGACTGGGCCCATACGGCTGGCTGAATGATCCTTCAATGGCTAAGTGGTCGATCGTGCTGCCGGGCGTTTTTGCAACGGGAATGGGGATGCTGATCTATTATTCCGCGCTGCAGGGCATTCCGAGCGAGAACATCGAAGCGGCGAAAATCGACGGTGCCGGTCCATGGCGCCGGATGCGCTCCATTGTGTTCCCAAGCCTCAAATTCGTAATCGGCATTCAATTTATTTCGTTTATTAGCGGCGTTTTTCTAACCTTCGACCCCATGTATATTATGACGGGCGGCGGCCCGGCCAGCAGCACGAAGACGCTCTCCATGCTTGTTTTTAACAGCTCGTTTAAGGAGTTCCGGTTTGGCGTGGCGGGTTCGATCTCGTTTGTTATGTTTGTCATTATCGCAGTCATTACCTATTTGCAAATCAAATTGTCGAACAGGGATTAAACGTTCTTGTGGAATTTGCTAAGCAGGAAGGAGCATTTCATGGCTGGACGCGGACGCATTAAGGAGAAAGGTTCATTATCGGTAAAAATCGTCTCTTATTCGGTTGCCATATTTTTTATCCTGGCTTCCATCGTGCCGTTGTTCTGGATGGTCAGTTCATCGATGAAAGACAACATCACTATCTACAAGTTTCCGCCGACATGGGTTCCGGAGGTGCCGAAATCCGTCAGCGTGACCCTTAATTACGACGGCACGGATCTGAAGAAGGAAGATTACGAGCTTGATGCGATGGAAGCCATCTGGTTCACGTGGAAACGCATGCAGAATGAAGCGGTTGGCGCGATGAAGGTAACAGGCGTGAAAGACGGCGTTGTTGTCTACAAAGCCTCCATGCCTTCCTACAAGTTTACGGTGGGACGCTCCGAGATTGTTCCTACGATGGTCGCTACCCATGCCACGATGAAAAACAAGCTGCAGAAGATTCGGGACCGCAAGCTGACGAACTTCGACTACATGGAGGAAGGCGGCAAGTACGGCGGCGAAACGGCGATCCCCGCCGAGCTGCCGCAGCAGGCGGCAAATGCGCTTAAATGGCTGTCCGAATCAAAAGTAGTCAAGGGAAAGGTGCAGACAATCGATGAAATAAGCGACTGGAAGCGGCTGTTCGACAACTATATCGTGCTGTGGGAAATGACCGGCAGCTCGGACAGCAAAACAAACACGGCATCATACGGTTTTCCTCATTTCTTGCTGAACAGCGTTTTTGTCACAGGCGCAACGATTATCCTTCAGCTTATCATTGGGGGTACGGCTGGCTATGCGCTGGCGCATCTTATGCGAGGCAGAATCAGCGGCTGGCTGACGCTTTTCTTCGTCGCTACAATCATGATTCCCGAGATAGCGATACTCGTTCCTCTTTATCTGACGATGGATAAGCTGCATCTGGTCAATACTCTGTGGGGGATTATTTTGCCGCATACCGCTTGGGGGATTGTGATCTTCTTGTTCAAAGGGTTCTTCGAGCAGCTGCCGGGCGAGCTTCTGCAGGCGGGCCGGATTGACGGCGCAAGCGAGATGAAGATCTTCTATCGCATTGTTGTGCCGATGTCGGCGCCAATCTTTACGGTCGTGGCGGTCATGACGTTTATCGCGGTATGGAACGAATTTCTGTGGCCGCTTGTTGTTGCGAGAACGCAAAACGTCTGGACCTTTACGGTCGCGCTAAACGACTTCCAGCAGCGGCGAAGTCTTGGCTCCAACGTCATTATGTCAAGTCTCGTCATCGCTACGATACCGCTTATGATCATTATTACGTCCTGTCAGAAGCTGATTGAGAAAGGCGTTTCTTTCACGGGGCTGAAAGGGTAGGGGATCGAGTTGGAACGAAAAGTCGCTTTGGTAACGGGTTCGGGACGAGGGATTGGCAAAGGAATCGCGCATGAGTTTGCTAAGGCCGGTTACGATGTGTGCGTCAATTACAACAAAAGCGCCGAGCAGGCTCAGGAAGTCGTCCGCCAGCTGCTGGAATATGGCGTGAGGGCGGAAGCGGTGCAGGCGAATATCGCCGATCTGGACCAGATCGCTATGCTGATTGAACAGGTGGAGAGACAGTTCGGCCGGCTCGACGTGCTTGTGAACAATTCGGGCATCACGCGGATGAAGCCATTCCTGGAGACTCCTCCAGAGTTGTTCGAGGAGGTCATCAATACCGATTTGCGCGGTTTGTATTTCTGTTCGCAGCATGCGGCGCGCCTGATGGTCAAACAGGGCACTCGCGGCGTCATTATCCATATCAGCTCGAATCATGCGGAGGGCAATTGGTCGAATTCGACGGTGTACGCGGCGGCGAAGGCTGGCGTAAACAAGCTTGCCAAAAATATGGCGCTTGATCTCGCGCCTCACGGCATTCGGGTCATCGGGATCGCGCCGGGCTACACGAGGAATAGCTGGACCGAAGGCGACGAACGCGTACAGAAGGCCATCGCGGATATTTCTTCCCGCATTCCGATGGGGCGGTTCTGCACGCCGGAAGAGGTTGGGGCGGCTGCCGTATTCCTTGCTTCGGGGAATGCGGGTTATATGACGGGAACAACGCTTTATATGGATGGCGGTGCTCTTCTCCCCGTATGGGCGGAGAAAGGGACTAACGGCTAACCGGCAGCTGCCGAGTTCAACAAATAAAGGAGTCCTAATCGTGAAAATAACCGATATGAAGCTCTACCATGTCAAGCCGCGCTGGCTGTTCCTGAAGATTGAGACCGACGAAGGGATCTCTGGGTGGGGCGAGCCCATCGTAGAGGGCCGCGCTTTGACGGTTGCGACGGCTATCGAAGAGCTGAAGCGTTATCTGATCGGCGAAGATCCGCTGCGCATCGAGCATCACTGGCAAATCATGTACCGCGGCACGTTCTACCGCGGCGGTCCGGTTCTCGTCAGCGCGATAAGCGGCATTGAGCAGGCTCTTTGGGATATAAAGGGCAAGTTCTACAACATGCCTGTTTATGAAATGCTGGGCGGGCGGGTCCGCGACAAGATCCGCATGTACAGCCATTGCGGCGGCGCAACGCCGGAGGAATTTGCCGCGAACGCGAAGAAGCGAGTGGCCGCGGGCTTTCAGGCCATCAAGACCGGCGTGGACGCGCCTGTCCGCAACGTGGACTCGCTTGCTTTCGTCGAGAGCCAAGTGAACAAGTTTGCTGCCGCGCGGGAGGCGGTTGGCAGCGGCGTTGATATCGCCATCGACTTCCACGGGCGCGTCAGCCCGGCAATGGCCATCCGTTTGGCCGCCGCGCTTGAACCGTATTACCCGATGTTTATCGAGGAGCCATGCCTGCCGGAAAACGTGGACCAGCTGCTGCGCGTCGCCGAATCGACAAGTATTCCAATAGCAACCGGCGAGCGCCTGTTTACGCGTTGGGGCTTCCGCGAGGCACTCGAAAAAGGTGCCGTTGCTATCGTGCAGCCTGACTTGTGCCATGCCGGCGGCATCTTCGAAGGCCGCAAAATCGCCGCCATGGCGGAAACCTACTATGCTTCCGTCGCTCCGCATAATCCGCTTGGACCGATCTCGCTCGCGTCCTGCTTGCAGCTTGATGCCTGCACGCCAAACTTCCTCATTCAGGAGCATCCTTCCATGGCGGAGAAGTGGGATCTGGGCGAAGGCTACTTAAGCAAGCCGTTCGAAGTAATCGACGGCCATGTCGCCATCCCGGAAGGACCGGGACTTGGCATTGAAATAAACGAAGAAGCGCTGATCGAACGCAGCTTCGGAGGCGATTGGGATACGCCGCGGCTGGCCTATGACGACGGTTCGTTCGCGGAATGGTAACAGGCTTTGTACCGCACCTTCCCTTATTGGAGAGAAGGTGCGTTTTATTGCGAGCCGCGGGGACAGCCAAATAAGACGGAAAAACCGAGCTACAGCGTGTTTGTGCATTAGGCCGAGTAGGGGAGCAGCTAAATAAGACGGAAAAACCGTGTTACAGCGTGTTTTGGCGTTAGGCCGAAGAGGAAAGTCGCCGTGTAAGACGGAAAAACCGTGTTACAGTGAGTTTGTGCGTTAGGCCGCAAGAGGAAACAGCCGAATAAGACGGAAAAACCGAGTTACAGTGTGTTGGACGTAAGGCCGAGTGGGGAAGCAGCTAAATAAGACGGGAAAACGGAAAGACGGACCAGCACAATGCTGTGTCCGTCTTTTTTTCTGTTTAGACAAGCTGCTTCCAAATACCGTAGCCGTACCCCGGGAGCCGCAGCTGCAGCTTCCCGGCTGCCGGCTCAAGCCGCTGCTCATCGCCGAGCAGCGACACCCAGCTGCCGCCGGATGGCACGGCGGCAACGGCCTCGCGCCCTCGCGCATTCATCGCGACGAGGATGCGCTCGTCCCCCTCGCGGCGTTCGTATACGATAACGCCGCCGTCTTCGCCATCCGCTGCCTGCAGGAAGCGGATGTCTGCGCTGCGCAGCGCGGCGTGCTTGCTCCGCAGCGCAAGCGCCTGCTTATAGAATGCGAGCAGCTCCCGATCCTGCTGCTCCGGTTCCCACACCATGCATTTCCGGCAGTCGGGATCGCCATCGCCGTCCATGCCTACTTCATCGCCGTAATAAATGCACGGCGTACCCGGATAGGTCAGCTGGAACAGAGCCGCCAGCTTCATCGAATCCGCGTCATCGCCGCAAATCGTCAGTAGGCGCGGAGTATCATGGCTGTCCAGCAGGTTGAATGCCGTCTCCGTTACCTGCTGCGGATAAGCGGCAAGCTGCCGGCCAATGGCATCGGCAAAGGTTTTGCCGTTAATCGTCTGATGTCCGAAGAAGTCGAGCACCGCATTCGTAAACGGATAGTTCATCACCGCGTCGAACTGGTCGCCCTCCAGCCACATCATCGCGTCATGCCAGATCTCGCCGAGGATATACGCATCCGGCTTTACGGATTTCACTGCTTGGCGGAACTCCCGCCAGAACTGATGATCCACCTCGTTGGCCACGTCAAGCCGCCAGCCGTCGATTCCGATTTTCTCAATCCAATAACGCGCCACATTGAATAAGTAGGCTTTCACGTCCGGATTTTCCGTATTCAGCTTAGGCATCATCGGCTCAAAGGCAAATGTCTCGTAAGTAGGGATGCCGTCCTCAATCCGGAGCGGCCATTCCCGCACATGGAACCAGTTCGCATAGACGGATTTCTCGCCATTTTTAAGCAGATCCGCAAAAGGAGGGAACGTACGGCCCGCATGGTTAAACACCGCATCCAGCAGCAACCGGATTCCGCGCTTGTGACATTCCTCGACTAGCTCCTTCAGCTTCTCGTTTGTGCCAAAATGACGGTCCACCTGCATATAGTTCTCGGTATCGTATTTATGATTGGTTGTTGCTTCAAACAGCGGGGTGAAATAGACCGCGTTAATGCCAAGCTCGGCCAAATAGTCCAGATGATCCAGCACGCCTTGCAGGTCTCCCCCGAAGAAATTTGTTGGCGTTGGTTTGCCGCCCCAGGCTTCCGTTGTTTCCGGGTTCAGCGAAGGATCACCGTTTGCGAAACGCTCCGGGAAGATCTGATAGAACACCGCGTCCTTCACCCAAGCCGGAGGGGAGAACACATCCACCGGGTTAATGTAAGGGAAGTCGAAAAACGTATTTGGATTATCCGGCAGCTCGGCCGGAAAGCCGCTCTCCGTCATAATCACCGTTTCATCGCCATCCGTCAGGCGGAACGCATACCGAAGCCGGCGGAAGGGAGGGGTGATGGAAGCTTCCCAGTAATCAAAAAGCGCATCCGAGGATAGTACGGCCATGTCGGTGATCGTAAACGTTCCAGCCCAGTTGTACTTGTCTCCGGCAATGAGCTCCACGCTCCGGGCATCGCTTTTTTTCGTGCGAATCCGGATATGCAGGGTGGTATGGTTATAAGCGTAAGCCCAGTTTTGCTTCGGCCTGTGATAGATCGCTTCCAGCAGCATAAGGTAAAATCACTCCAATCGGATAGTGGGGTAGAAAACAGAAAAAGGCACAACCTGCTAATTATAATAATCAGCGAGGTTGTACCTTTATAGGTAGCATTGCCTTTAAATTGTCGTTCGAACTTCCTCATTATACTATGAACCGTCCGAACGGGCCACAGGCAATCCCGAATTTATAAAATCTTAAGCATGCACCGCGTCATGGCTTTGCGCTTCAAGGAAGCGTTCCGCATCCAGAGCTGCCATACAGCCGCTGCCTGCCGCAGTAATCGCTTGACGGTATTGACGGTCTTGTACGTCGCCGCATGCGAATACGCCAGGAATGTTGGTCTCCGAAGTGCCGGGCTTCACGATGATGTAGCCTTGCTCGTCGGTGTCGATTTGGCCGCTGAGGAATTTCGTGTTAGGCGTATGGCCGATCGTGATGAACACGCCGTCCGCTTCTACGAATTCTTCTTCGCCGGTTGCGTTGTTGCGTACTTTCAGACCTTTCAGACCCATTTCGCCAGGAACGACTTCAAGCGGAGTCTTGTTCAGGTTCCAGCTGATTTTTTCGTTCGCGCGTGCGCGGTCCTGCATGATTTTCGAAGCGCGGAGCTCTTCGCGACGGTTAACAACCGTTACTTCGGAAGCAAAGCGAGTCAGGAACACCGCTTCTTCCATTGCGGAGTCGCCGCCGCCTACGATGATAAGCTTTTTGTTGCGGAAGAAGAAGCCGTCGCAAGTTGCGCAAGTGCTGACGCCGCGGCCGATGTTTTCTTGCTCGCCCGGAATGCCGAGGTATTTCGCGGAAGCGCCTGTCGAGAGAATGACGGATTCGGCCTGAATCTCGCCAATGCCTTCAACGTCGAGCGTATAAGGACGTTTGCTGAAGTCGACGCTTTTTACGGAGCCGTTGCGGAAGGATGCGCCGAAACGCTGCGCTTGCTTGCGCATATTGGACATCAATTCGCTGCCAAGAATGCCTTCAGGGAAGCCCGGGAAGTTCTCGATTTCCGTTGTTGTTGTGAGCTGACCGCCTGGCTGCCAGCCTTCAATAACGAGAGGCTCCATATTTGCGCGCGCCAGATAGATCGCCGCCGTTAATCCGGCAGGGCCGGTACCGATAATGACTGTTTTGTACATGAAGAATTCCTCCACTCAATCTATATGTTGTTGGTATATGTCGCAATTTCTAGTTTAAAATTATTACAATCTGTAAACTTTGTCAACACAGTTCATCTTATTTTCATCTAGATGTATTATTGTAGAAAGATAGTGTACAGGAGGTGCTCCATTATGCCGAAAATACTCGTCGTGGATGACGATCCCAATATACGCGAGCTGGTCAGCTTGTTTTTGCGGAGAGAAGGTTACGAAGTGATTGAAGCCACCAACGGAGAAGATGCGTTAAACCGTTTGGAGGCGGTCAAGCCGGATCTCGCGGTGATTGACGTGATGATGCCCAAAATGGACGGCTGGGCCTTATGCTCGGCTTTGCGCGAGTCGTTCGACATGCCGCTCTTGATGCTGACGGCCAAGGGCGAGACGGCTCATAAAGTGAAAGGCTTTGAGCTTGGCGCCGATGATTATGTTGTGAAGCCGTTTGATCCGCCGGAGCTGATCGTCAGGGTCAAGGCTCTTCTTAAGCGGTACCGCATTGCTTCCTCGCAGGTAGTGGAGCTGGGCGGACTTTCGATGAACCGCTCGGACTTCCAGCTTGTCGCGAACGGCGAGAAGATCCTGCTGCCGCCGAAGGAATTCGAATTGCTCTTCAAGCTGGCAAGCTATCCGGGCAAGACCTTCACGAGGGAGCATCTGATCGAGCAGCTGTGGGGGATGAACTACGAAGGGGACGAGCGTACGGTTGACGTACATATTAAGCGGCTTCGCGAGCGGTTCCCGGAGGAGGATTTTGGCTTCCGCATCGTAACGATCCGCGGCCTTGGCTACCGATTGGAGGAGCGGGCATGATCCGCAGCTTATATGTAAGAATAGCGGTGACTTTTCTGGTCATCGTATTAGTAAGTATTAGTATTGCCTATTATACGGCTAACCAGCTGTTCAGGCGGGATCTGCAGGGGCAGAATGGCTTGGAGGAAATGATGATTACCCGGCTGGAGCGGTTGTACAACGATTCGTCTCCGCGCTCCTTGCCGATGTTCCTTGAGCAGGTCTCGAGTCTTCAGGAGATGTCGATCGTTGCGGTTAACCGGAACGGGCTTGTTATTCAAGTCGGACGGACGAGCCGGGCGATTGTGAATCATTTGACTTATAAGACGGTCGAGAACATTTTTGGAGGCAAAACGGAAAGGGTAAACTACGCGGACGAGCATCAGAGCGGGCCGCCTTCTCCTCCGGCATACGGACGCTTGGCTCAATTCGGCAATACGGAATGGGCCGTATTTATTACCCCGGATCATGTCCGGCAGGTCCGAAGCTTCCAACGGAATACGTTCACCATTCTGATTACGCTGCTGGTTGTCGGCTGTATTCTGATCCTGTTCGCTGCCCGTTATCTGGTGAAGCCGCTCAAAATGATGACGGCCGCCACAACCCGCATAGCCAAAGGCGACTTTGGCGTACAGCTTCCGATGTCGCACAAGAACGAGCTGGGCGAGCTTGCGGACAGCATTAACAGGATGGCGCATAGCTTGTCGCAGCTGGAGACGATGCGACGCGATTTCGTATCCAACGTATCGCATGAAATCCAGTCTCCGCTCACCTCAATCGGGGGGTTTGCCGAGGCGCTGCGCAGCGAGGATTTGACGGAAGGGGACCGGAATCGTTATGTTGGTATTATTAAGCAGGAGAGCAGCCGTCTATCCCGCTTAAGCGAAAATCTGCTGAAGCTGGCATCACTCGATTCCGAGCATCACCCGTACAAGCCGGTCACCTACCGGCTGGACAGGCAGCTCCGCGACGTCGTCTTGTCCTGTGAGCCGACCTGGCTTGCGAAGCGGCTGACGGTAGAGCTGTTAATGGAAGAAACCGTGATTAAAGCCGACGAGGATCAGTTGAGCCAGGTATGGATCAACCTGCTTACCAACAGCATTAAATTTACGCCGGAGGAAGGCAAAATCTCGTTCCAGCTGTCGGAGAAAAACGGCTATGCCGTCGTCCGAATCTCCGATACGGGCAGCGGAATACCGGAGGAGGAACGGGACCGGGTATTTGAACGGTTTTACAAAATCGATCCGTCGAGGGACCGTTCCGAGGGCGGAAGCGGGCTTGGCTTATCTATTGTGAAGAAGATTATCGACATTCATGGCGGAACGATCGAGATCGAGGACGCGGAGCAAGGGGCGGTATTTGTCGTCCGGCTGCCGCTGAACGCAGAACCGCCAATGTGAAACAAGAAAGGGTGACGGCCATGTTTCATGAGAAGAAGAGGCAGCAGGTACGCAAAGCCATTATTCCGGCAGGGGGACTCGGTACGCGATTCCTGCCCGCTACCAAGGCGCAGCCGAAGGAAATGCTTCCGATTATCGATAAGCCGGCTATTCAATATATTGTAGAAGAAGCGGTGCAGTCCGGCATCGACAGCATCATTATCGTCAGCGGGAGGCATAAGCGGGCGATCGAGGACCATTTTGACAAATCTTATGAATTGGAAAAAGAACTCGAGGAACGCGGCAACGAAGAGATGCTCGCCATCGTCCGGGATATCTCGCATCTGGCCGATATCTATTACGTCCGTCAGAAGGAGCCGCTTGGGCTTGGACATGCTGTTCTATGCGCGCGGCGTTTTATCGGGGACGAGCCGTTTGCGGTGCTGCTTGGCGATGACATCCTGCGTTCCGAGCCGCCATGCCTGCAGCAGATGATCCATCAGTACGAGGAGACGGGCTCCTCGGTTGTCGCCCTGATGGAAGTGCCTTGGAATCAGACGCATAAATACGGCATCGCTGCTTTTGATAACGCTGATCCTTCCCGTAACCGCATTCTTGACCTGATCGAAAAGCCTGCGCCAGGGCAGGCGCCATCCAATTGGGCGGTCGTTGGGCGGTATGTGCTGGATCCGGCGATCTTCGAGCTGCTGGAGCATGCTAGGCCCGGCAAGGCCGGGGAAATTCAGCTGACGGACAGCCTTCAGCAGCTGAATCATTTCGCTCCGATTCTGGCGCATCGCTTCACGGGCAAACGCCATGACGTGGGCGATAAGCTGGGCTTCGTGAAAGCGACGATTGATTTCGCCCTGGAGCGGGAGGATCTGTCGGAGGAAGTCCGCAAATATTTGCGCGAGCGCCTCGGCTAAGGATAGGAAAAGTACGCTGCTGTGAAGGGGGAAACCCCTACGCAGCAGCGTTTTTTATTATTCTCGTAAGATATCTCTATCTTATTGCCGAACCGACACAGCCAACAAATCCACGACGGCAGCCATTGCCTACATTGGATTTGCTCCATTAAAATTAGTCATTTAAGCTACTTCGCATGTTCTAGAGAGATTTTCCTCCAACGGTATATTTTCCAGCGTAGTTTTTCGTAAAAAAAGCAAAGCCCTCAACACGAGGGCTTTGCCGAATCTGTCTATTATTTATTGCGCTGCCGTCTCATTCAACGCCGTTTCCGTAATCGGGTTACGTTTAATTTTTATTTCCTGGAACGTAATTTTGTTGTCGAGAATATAGTCCGGGATGTTGCGGTGTTTATGCGATTCGCGGAACGCTTCGCTTTTGGTCCACGCCTGGAAAGCATCCTTGGAAGTCCAGCGGGTAACAACGGCTACCTCGTCATACTCTTTCAGATTTTGCGTCCACAATACCTCGAGTCCGAGGAAGCCCTCCATCTGTTCTACCTTGCCAATCCGGTCAAAACGTTCAACAAGCTTGTCACCGCTGCCTTTTACGATCTGCGACGTGTTCGTTACAATAATCATCGTTTGTTCCTCCTCGTTTTGTTTTCGAACCGGAATAATAACGGGGTAATGGCCGTCGAAGCTGACCTTTGCCTCCAGTTCATACACTTCTCTCATGAATCCTTTAGATAATACGTTCTTAGGCTCGCCGGCCGAATGAATCTCTCCATCCTTCATCGCAATCAGATGATCGCAATAAGCGGCAGCCTGCTGCAGGTCATGCAATACCATAACAATCGTTGTCTGCTGCTGTCGGTTAAGACTGACAAGCGCTTCAAGCACTTCAAGCTGATGCGCGATATCCAGATACGTCGTTGGTTCGTCCAGCAGAAGCAGTCCGGTCTTCTGGGCGAGCGCCATGGCGATCCGGGCTTTCTGCTGCTCCCCTCCGGAGAGGGTGGCAAACATGCGGTCGTCATGCCGTCTGATTCTCATCAGGCGCATCGCCCATTCGATCACGTCGTGATCTTCCTTGGAGAGCTTCTGCGAGAACATGGACCGGTGAGGGGACCGGCCGTATTCGATTAATTCCCGGACCGTGACATTAGGCATAAACTCCTTGGACTGCGGGAGCATGGAGACCGCCTTGGCGAAATCTGCCCTGGAATAATGCTCGGCAGGCTTGCCTAATATCGTAATGCTGCCTTCATCGGGAGAAGACAGTCCGGTAATAAGAGAGAGAAGGGTGGATTTGCCGGAACCGTTTGGTCCCACGATAGCGGTTATTTTCCCCTTCGGAATGATGGCATTGACGTCTGTGAGTTTGAACATGCCCCGCTCCAGCGTCAGTCCTTTTGTCTCTGCTGCTGTCATCGCCAATTGCTCCTTTTCCTAAGCAGATATAAGAAAAACGGTGCTCCAAGGACGGCCAGCAAAATGCCAACGGGCAGCTCGACGGGATCGAGCACCGTCCGGGCGGCCGTATCAGCCAGCGCGACAAGCGCTGAGCCGCCTAGAATGGATGCCGGCATTAGGTAGCGGTAATCGTCGCCGATCATGAGTCTTATCGCATGCGGGACAATCAGTCCGACAAAGCCGATCAGCCCGGCAACGCTGACAGCCGTTCCGGCCAGCAGGGAGGCAAGGAGAATAAGCAGCATGCGCTGCATTTCTACTTTTTGCCCGAGCAGCTTGGCGGAATCATCCCCGAGCATGAGCAGATTAACAGGCTTGATGGCCAAGAACGACAATACGAGGCCTACCGCCGCATAAGGCAGCATGAAGGAGAGATGATGCCAGCTTCTGCCGTTTAGTCCGCCGGACAGCCAAGGCAGCACGGCTTGAATACGGTCGCTGTACATGACCATCACGCCGTTCATGACAGCCCCGATCAGCGCGTTTAAGGCAATGCCGGCGAGCACGATTTTGCCCGGGGAAGCGCCTTTATCCCATGACAGCGTGTAGATGATGACCGATGATATTAAGGCGCCAAGGAAGGCTGCCGCCGGCAAGAGATAGCTGAATTGCGGCAGCAGAACCATTGTAATGACGGCTGCCAGGCCAGCGCCGGAGGATACGCCGATCACGCCGGGGTCGGCAAGCGGATTGCGCATGACGCCCTGCAGGATAGCGCCGGAGGCGGCAAGACAAGCGCCGGTTAATAATCCGATCAGAACGCGGGGCAGCCGGAGATCGAAGACGATCGTATCCTGGGGCGATTCTCCCCGGGCCGTTAAGGCATGCCAAATATCTTCGAGCGCGACAGGCACGGAGCCCGCCATAAGGCCAAGAAGCAGGCTTGCGATAACGAGGACCGGCGCGATGGAGAGAACGAGTTTTCGACGTTTGGTACGTTGCTTGATGTTCATGAGTTTCCCTTTCAGCTTGCGGACAATTGATCGCGCATGAGTGTCAAAGCTTCCATGACCCTGGTTCCCGGATTGGTGCCGAACAAATCATTGGGGAGAATCTCGACATGCCCTTGCTTTACCGCGTCTACATTGTTCCAAGCCGCATTGTCCGCCATTTCCTTCAAGAAGCTTTCCTTTACCTGCTCCGCATTCCCGTGCGTCATGATAAATATGTATTGCGGATTCGCCTGTACGATCCTTTCATTGCTAAGCTGCGCGTATTGCGGGTAGCTTTGCAGGCGGGGGTAATCAGCGGCGATATTGATGCCTCCGGCGAGTTCAAGAATGTTGCCGCCAAGCGAAGACGGAAGGGCGGCCATAAACGTTCCGGGAGCTCCGTATACGAGCAGCACTTTTGGTCCATTTGTCGCAGCGGCTGCCTTGTACTCAGCCAGCTGGCCGTTGATTTGCTCCACGAGCTCGTTTGCCCGGTCCTCTTTTTGAAGAAGCTCGCCGAACAATTCGATTTGCTGCGTAATTTCCTGCACGGAATTAGCGCTCGTAAGCAGCATCTTGGAGCCGATGCTCTCGATGGTCGGGATGTCCTTCGTGTTCATCGGACTGTTGCCAAGCACAACATCCGGATGCAGCAGCGTAATTTTCTCGAGATCGACCTCATGGGCCGTCCCGATCTGCTTCACTTCGCTTAAGGCTTCCAGACTTTGAGGCAGCTCGGAGGTAGGGCGACCTACCAGGTTGCCGCCAAGCGCGTAGATAATATCGGTTTCGCCGTTGCCAAGAGCAACAATTCGTTCCGGAACATGGTTAAAGCCGAGGCTTCTTCCGGTGAAGTCCTTGATCGCGATTTCACTGCCTGCTTGGGCAGGCGACGCAGTATTGCCGCAAGCGCAACAGCTTATAACGATAATGGCCGCAACGGCTGCTACTAGCGATAAGCGATTACGCATGATTGCCCTCCTTTATGGGTAAAAATGGCCAAGTAATCAAGAACGATTCTCAGTTTGACAATAATGATATTCATTCTCACTTAAAACGTCAATAGTTTTTCAGGAATTTTTTAGATAAAAATTTTTGATGATAAAAAATAAAAATAAATGAGATGAATTTCATATTTATGGTTGACGTTCTCAATTAAACTGTGATAATTTTCTCATTGAGTTTACATGAGGTCTGGCATGCGAGGAAGAACGATGGAAGGTTATGGGTATTATTTGGGCCCAATGTACTTCTTCATGCCCGAAATCCTTGAATATTGAAGGACTAGGGTTGCTTATAGCCCCAAATTTTATTGCGAGGTAGGAGGGAGGATGCAGATCCTATTTTTTTGGTCTTTATTGAGAATGATAATCAATAAAGTGTTGTCGCAATACTTTTGAATAATTATTTTCTCTTATTTCCATTTGTTAAAAGTAAATAAATGGTATTAAGTAAAATAATTTTGGAGGTTTCAATGAAAACAAGAATAGGGAGAATAGGCGCTTGGATCTTCTCTTTAATGGTCATTATCGCCTGTATTCCAGCTTACGCAGCCGCCGCATCCTCATTGGAAGCCGGAAGCTACTCGGCCGATTACGTGGTGCTCAGAGCCGAGGATGATTCCGCGTCGATCGCCAACGATTATTGGGAGAAGCCGGCGACCGTCACGGTTGCGGGCAACGGGGCTACGGTCCGGATGACCATTAATCACAGTAAGTGGGTGAAAGAGTTCAGCGTCCCGTCGGGAAGCGGATCCTACACCGCCGTGAAAGTGGTGAGCACGGATGAAGCCGCGGACAAAAGAACGGTCGAGTTTCGGACGGAGGATCTCTCGAAGCCTATTTCCGCCAAGATCCACGTAACGGTTGAGGATATCGGATACGACCATAAGTACACGATCCGATTCTCTTTTGATACGAACAGCTTCAAGCTGATTAAAGCCGCCGAGAAGCCTGCGGAAAAACCGACCGAGACGCCTAAAGAAACGCCGAAGGAAACACCAAAGGAAACGCCGGCGGCTGATAAAGGCGCAAGCACAGGCACCGGGACGGCAAATCCGTCCGGCAGCAAGGAGCCGTCGCCTTCCCCGGCTTCAACGGCGAAGCCAACCTCTACGGAGGAGAAGGGGGCAAGCGGCACGGCGGCAGCAGGTTCCAGCGATAGCAAAGGGAATTCTGAAGCGGTTGGCGCATCCGCTACGAAGGAGCCGTCAGCCACACCGGCAGCCGATGCGAATAGTCCGGAAGCGAGCGAGGCTCCAGGCACGCCGGAGGATTCAACCGCGGTGGGAGAACCGGGTGCAGCGGAAGCGAGCGATTCGGGCAGCAATGAAGCTGCAGCCGCAGGATCGGCAGGCGATGCCGATGCAGAAGCGGTTTCAGTTCCGCTTGCTGAGGAGGCTTTACAGCCGGCAGACGACAATGGCCGGAATTTGAAAGTTATTTATATTTTGGCTGCCGTCATTATAGCCGGGGCAGTGATGTTTATCGTCCAACGGCGCAAACGTTCGACCAGACAATAGATGAGGTTTTGAACTTTATTCATTTTTACATAAGGAGAGGTTGTCGGAAATGTTGGAGAGTGTTCTGCAAAAGAAGGTAAAACAAAAGGTTTCGATAATGCTGATTATCGCATTGGTTATCGCTTTATTTTCAGGTTTTTCTACGGCTGCTCATGCAGCTGAGGATGTACAGCTTACGGATGTTACGTTAAATTACGTGAAATTGACAGACAAACAGGTATCTTACGATGCAACGGTCGGAACAAATTACTACGACGCAAAAACGTATGAACTTGATGGCCAAAAGTATTTACGCGTAAGCGTTTTGCACACGAGTATTAATCTGCAGCTTGTCATCGATGGCGTTACGCCTATTGAGGTGTCTTCGATTTACAATGCAGAAAATGCGGTTATCGGGCATGTCTATGATTACGCGATTGCGAGCTTTACCGATCCAATCGTTGGTAAAATCACTTACCAGGCTGGTCCTCAACTAGGCAACCACCCTATGTATATCATTATCAATCAGGATGCGAAAGCTGAAACGAGAGCAGCATTGAAGGCTAAGCTTACAGAAGCTAACGCTATCGCGAACAAGAGCACCCAATTGACGCAAGCAATCGCTACAGCTACTGCGGTTGATCATTTGCTTTCCCGCGAAGCGGAGCTTCTTGCCCAACTTCAAGCACTTACAACGGCTGTTGCAAAAGAAACGGTACAGCCTACCGCCGTTACGCTGAACTACGTGAAACTCTCGGATAAAACAGTATCTTACGATGCAACAGTCGGAACAAATTATTACGACGCAAAAACATATGAACTTGATGGCCAAAAGTATTTACGCGTAAGCGTTTTGCACACGAACATCAATCTGCAGCTTGTCATCGACGGCGTAACGCCTACCGAGGTGTCTTCGATTTACAATGCGGACAATGCGGTTATCGGCCATGTCTACGATTATGCGATTGCAAGCTTTACCGATCCCATCGTTGGCAAAATCACTTACCAGGCTGGTCCGCAACTAGGCAACCACCCTATGTATATTATTATTAATCAGGATGCGAAGGCTGAAACAAGAACGGCGTTAAAAGCGAAGCTTACTGAAGCTAACGCCATCGCGAACAAGAGCACGCAATTAACGCAAGCGATCGCTGCCGCTGCCGCGGTTGATCATTTGCTTTCCCGCGAAGCGGAGCTTCTTGCACAATTACAAGCTCTTACGACTGCTATTGCAAGAGAAACAGTAGAGCCTGCAGCCGTTACGCTGAACTACGTGAACTTCGCAGACAAAAATGCACCTTTCGATAATAGGGTCGGAGGAAATTACTACGATTCTAAAACCTATGAAGTTAATGGTCAAAAGTATTTACGCGTAAGTGTATTGCATGCTGGCATCAATCTGCAGCTTGTCATCGATGGCGTTACGCCTATTGAGGTGTCCTCGATTTACAATGCGGACAATGCGGTTATCGGGCATGTTTACGATTATGCGATTGCAAGCTTTACCGATCCAATCGTTGGAAAAATCACTTACCAGGCTGGCCCGCAACAAGGCAACCACCCGATGTATATCATTATCAATCAGGATGCGAAGGCTGAAACAAGAGCGGCGCTGAAAGCGAAGCTTACGGAAGCTAACGCCATCGCGAACAAGAGCACCCAATTAACGCAAGCAATCGCTGCCGCTGCCGCGGTTGATCATTTGCTTTCCCGCGAAGCGGAGCTTCTTGCTCAATTACAAGCTCTTACAACTGCCGTTGCAAACGCGTCGGGCGGCGGTACTACGCCGGTTGAACCTAAGATCCCGAACGGCACGTACAGCCTGAACTTCACGATTCTGAAAGAAGGTACTACCGAAGCCTCGGTTATGAACGGCTATGTGGTCCATCCTGCTACTCTCGTAGCAAATAACGATGTATATACCGTAACTCTCCGTTTAACGCAAAGCAAAGAAATTACAGGCTTCAAGGTAAATGGTGTAACGCCACCAAGCAATACCAATACAGAGAAAAACACGCGTGACGTGACGTTTACAGTCAGTGACCTGTCTCAAATCCAGAACGGCTGGGTCAAAATCGACTGGGATTCCATGAATTATCACGAAGAATATAACGTTCAAATCAAGTTTGGCAGTTATTTCACTTACACCGAGCCGGGTTGGACGGGTAATCCGTCGATTCCGTCCACTCCTGATGAAGAAGAGGAAGAAACAACGGATCCTTCGACCGAACAACCTGGTACCTTCAAGGATGTTGAAAAGCATTGGGCGAACGAGTCGATCAAACGCGCCGCCCAGCTTGGTATCGTAACCGGCTATAGCGACGGTACTTTCAAACCGGACGGCGTTATTAACCGCGCTGAATTTACGGCTATGATCAGCCGTGCCTTGAAGCTTAAAGCTCCTGAAAACGGCACAACGGTTAACTTCAGCGATCTGTCCTCCATTCCGTCATGGGCGAAGCCGTTTATCGAGCAAGCGGCGGCAGCGGGAATCATCAGCGGTTATGCCGATGATTCGTTCCGTCCGGCGCAAGAGATTTCGCGCACGGAGATTGCCGTTATGGTTGTAAAAGCGCTTGGCCTACCGCTTGAGCCAGCATCGTCTTTGAACTTTGCGGATGCAAACAGTGTGCCTGAGTACGCGAAAGCAGCCGTTGCCACGGCAGTGAAATACGGCCTTCTCCAAGGCAAAGGCAATAACAAGTTTGACCCGCTTGCCCATGCAACACGCGCCGAGGCTTTGACTTTGATCCTTCGCGCTCTGGATTTTGCGGCTGCGCAAGCAGCGCAGCAAGCAGCAACGAAATAAAAGTACGCAAGGGGATGTCCGGGAGGCCGGACGTCCTCTGCCTTGTTTTTCGGAAAGGAGAGATAAGATGTTTGCCAGATTGGCGAAAATGCTGGTCGTAACTTTATCCATAAGCGCCTTAGCTGCTTGTTCCTCCGGCAATAAGCCGGCACAGGAGCCGGAATCGACCGCCGCAAATGCAAGCAAGCCCGCGGCAACGGAATCCGCGAAGGAAGAGACGCGTATCGTATCCACTACCGTAGCCGTTACTCAAATCATGGATGCGCTTGAGCTTAACCTTGTAGGCATTCCGACGAGCGTGAAGACGCTGCCGGATCGTTACAAGGAGGTTAAGGAAGTCGGAAATCCAATGAGTCCGGATATGGAGCTTGTGAAGTCGCTGCGTCCAACCGAGGTGTTGTCCGTCACCACGCTTAAGGTGGATTTGGAGCCGGCTTTCGAAGCAGCGAAGATTAACGCGACTTTCCTGGATCTGACGAGCCTTGCGAGCATGGAAGAGGCGATCAAGACTTTGGGGCAGAAGTATGACCGTACGGGGCAAGCGACGGAGGTCGTGAGTAAGATCGACGAGCAAATTGCCGAGATCAGCAAGACGACGGAGGGCAAAACAAAGCCGACTGTGCTTATTCTGCTTGGCGTTCCGGGCAGCTATCTCGTGGCGACGGAAAAATCCTATATCGGCAACCTTGTGCAGCTGGCCGGCGGCGTGAATATCGCGAGCGGAGCGAAGGTGGAGTATCTGGCTTCCAACACCGAATATTTGCAGAAGTCCAATCCGGACATAATTTTGCGAGCCGCTCACGGGATGCCTGACGAAGTTATCAAGATGTTTGACGAAGAGTTCAAGAAGAACGATATCTGGAAGCATTTTAACGCGGTGAAGAACGGGCGGGTCTACGATCTTCCGGAAGAGCTGTTTGGCACAACGGCTAACCTGGCCGCGGCCGAAGCGCTGAAATCGCTTGTTCCGATGTTGTATCCCGAAGAGAAGGATGCTGCATAACGCGATGAGAAAAACAATCAGCTTTGCCGTTGTCCTCCTGTTGCTTCTTGGCGTTACCTTCTGGTCGATGACAACGGGCAGCATTAAGGTTGGATTTATTGAGCTTATCGACGGATTAATAAACGGAAACAACGAAGAGGTGGCGGTCGTCCGCGATTTGCGGCTGCCCCGCATTATTGTCTCCATGCTCAGCGGAGCGGCGCTTGCCGTATCGGGTGCTCTTCTTCAGGCTGTCATGCGTAACCCGCTGGCGGATGCGGGGGTCATCGGAATCTCCTCCGGCGCCGGCTTTGTGTCCGTGCTGATGGTGACCATCTTTCCGGCAATGTTCTTCTGGATGCCTGTTTTTTCGATTGCCGGAGGCGTTCTTGCTTTCCTGCTCGTATATTCGTTGTCCTGGAAATCCGGACTTAACCCGATGAGAACCCTGCTGGTGGGCGTCGCGATCAACGCAACCTTCACGGGACTTGGGCAGTCCTTCAACTACCGGGGCAGCTATGCGGTGACGTCGGTGAACCAGGCGATCAGCTCGATCTTTACGATGAAGACGTGGACGGATGTCCAGGTGCTTGGTCTTTACGGGGTTATCGGCCTGCTGCTCTCGCTGCTGGTCATTCCATGGTGCAATATGCTGTCGCTCCAGGATAAGACGGCGGGCAGCCTCGGGCTGAACGTGGCCCGCGCGCGGATTGTGATTTCCGTTATTGCGGTCCTGCTTGCTTCGGTGGCTACTGCCGTTGGCGGTCTAATCCTGTTCGTAGGCCTGCTGATTCCGCATATCTCCAGGCTGCTTATCGGTTCCGACCATAAAGCGCTTATTCCGTTCTCGGCACTGGCCGGAGCGCTGCTTATTTTGTCCGCGGATACGATTGGACGCACGGTCCTGGCGCCTACCGAAATTCCCGCCTCGATTATTATGACCGTTATCGGCGGACCGTTTCTTGTCTTTATGCTGAGAAAAGGGGGACGCGAATTTGGAGCTTAACCGGGTGACGTTTGCTTATAAGGAGAAGTCACATACCCTCCATGAGGTGACTGCTTCGATCGAAGAAGGGAAAATTACAACCATTATCGGGCCAAACGGCAGCGGCAAGTCTACCTTGCTTGGCGTATTGTCGCGGCACTACCTGCCGCAAAGCGGGGAAGCGGTGCTGGGCGGCAAAGCGATCTCGGCGTACAAGCCGCGCGAGCTCGCCCGCAAGCTGGCGGTCGTTCACCAGCAGAACGAAGCGCCGTCCGACATAACGGTGGAGAAGCTTGTTGCCTTCGGAAGGCTGCCTCACCGCAATATGTGGATGCCCGGCGGGGAAGAGGACGACGCTGCCATTGAATGGGCGCTGGAGCTGACGGGTTTGTCCGGGGGGCGGAAGCAGCGCTTGACCGAGATGTCGGGCGGAGAGCGGCAGCGCGTATGGATTGCGATGGCGCTGGCGCAGCGTACGCCAATCTTGTTTTTGGATGAACCAACGACCTTTCTGGATATGTTCTACCAATATGAGCTGCTGGAGCTTATCCGCAGGCTGAATGTCGAGCATGGTCTAACGATCGTCATGGTGCTGCATGATCTGAATCAGGCGATCCGCTACAGCGACCATTTGCTTGTAATGAAGGAAGGGAAGCTGCTGCTTCAGGGGCCTCCCGAATTCGTGGTGACGGAGCATACGATGAAGGAGATTTACGGAATCGAGGTTGCCATCCGCAGCGATGAAAGAACGGGTATGTATATGGTGCCGATTGGAGTAAAATAGGCGATTTAAGATGAGCCGGATCCTGCTGAAGCGGGGTTCGGCTTTTTTGGCGTTAAAATTGGTAAGGGTTGGAGAAACTTTTTTTATTTTCCGTAAAGGAAAAATGGAGATCATTTATTTTTTCATATAGAATAGATAAGAGATATAAAGAGATGAACACTCAAGTTGGAGGAGAATGAAATTGTATTGCCATCATTGCGTTAGGGAGCATGATGCGGATGCCGTATACTGCAGCAGATGCGGCAGGCTGCTGGAGCCAGAGCGGAATTTGCAGCACGGAACAGATGATCAGGCGGCAGCGTTTGAAGAATGGGATATAGCAAAGGACCAGGCAAGCTCAGCATTGGAGACGTCGCAACCGCCGTTAAAGCAGACTGGCCGGGGCAGTTTGTTCATCGGACTGATCCCCGTCATTGTACTCTTTGGTATTGCAGCGGTACTGTTGTCCTATTATTTATATGAAGCCAGATTAAATAACCGAGTCCTGGATTGGCAGAATGCTGCCAGACAGGAGGCATTGGCGGGTAAATACGAGGAGGCATTCCGGCAGCTGAACAAAGCGGCGGATGCGCGTCCGGATTTCAAGCCGGTGCAGGCAGATTTGAAGGTTGTGGAAGAGGCTTTATCGCTTGACCGTACGTTGACGGAAATTCAGCAGCGCCTGGACGACCAGGATCTGGGCGAAGCATCTATCCAGCTGGAGCAGGTGAAGTCGAAGCTTCGCGGACGGGAAGAGCCGATTTTTGGCAGAGTACGGGATCTGGTTGACGAAATGTCGACGAAGGTAACGGTGCTTCAAGTATCGGCGGAGTATGAGAGCATGACCGGTATTGACGACCTTGCGGGGGAGTATAACCAGGTGAAGGGCTTGTCCGGAGACGAGGCGCTTGCGCTGCGACAGAAGATCGAAGCGAAGATTGCGGATATCAGCTATGACGAGGCCGACGCGATGCGTAAGAAGAAGAACTTCTCGGCGGCTATTACGGCAGCGCAAAAAGGGCTCATCTACGCGCCTGACAACGATAAGCTGACTAAGCTGTATGACCGGATTGTAGTAGAGAAGAAAAACTTCGAAGACGCGGAGCAGCAGCGGATTGAGCAGGCGATGCAGAAGGCGGCGGAAGAGGATCTGATCAATCAGACGGCGGCGGTTAAAGTGAAGCATATCGATGCGCAGCTTGATCTTTTTGGCGATTTTAACGTGAAGGGGGAACTGCTCAACGCAGCTACCCGGCCGATTTATTCCGTGGTCATTGAATATACGGTTCATGATTCGGAAGGAAAAGTGATTACAACGGGCAAGGTGGATGCAACCCCTTCTTATATTGAGGCGGGCGAGACGTTCAGCTTCTCCTTTGTTGTTCATCATGTGCAGGATGAGAATGCAACAGTGGCTATCGATCATATGACTTGGTATTTGGATTAGGGGAATTAGTCATGAAAAAAGGAACATGGATTAGTCTCATCGCGTCTGTGGCGGTGCTCTGTGCGGGAGCGGGCACCGCTGTGTATATACATGCGGAGGTGCCGAAGCAGCTAAGCGGCCTGCCTTTACTCGCTGATGCTAACGCCGGCGCGCCTAAGTCGTTAAAGGATATTATTTACGCAACGCAAAAGCTGGTTGTCATGATCGAAACGGAGGACGGAACGCAAGGCTCGGGTTTCGTCTATAACGATAAAGGCGACCTGATTACCAATGCCCATGTGGTTGCCGGTGCGAGCAAGGTAACGGTAAAAACGGCCGATGCGCGCGAGCTCGAAGGAGATGTCATCGGCATCAGTACGGAGACTGACGTTGCGGTTGTACGGGTTGCCGGACTAGCGGGAGTAGAACCGCTTTCGATGGTACGGAAGGATAAGGCGGAGATTGGCGACGAAGTTATCGCGATCGGCAGTCCGCTTGGCTTCCAGAATACCGTTACGACCGGCATTGTCAGCGGCGTAGGCCGGAGCTTCGAGATCAAGCCTTACACGTATAACGATCTGTACCAGATCTCGGCGCCAATTGCTCCGGGCAACAGCGGCGGGCCGCTGGTCGATAAGAAGACCGGCGAGGTTCTGGGCATTAACTCCGCCGGGATCGAGCAAAGCTCGATTGGCTTCAGCATACCCATCGTAAACGTGCTGGATATGGCCGAGGCATGGTCGGAGCATCCGATGAAGTCCTTGCCGGAGTGGAAGCCATCCGAGGATGACAGTAATGTGAAGAAGGACGCATCGATTACCGAGTATGCGGAATATTTGGTTACTCACTTTTACGACAGTCTTAACAATGCCGACTATGTCTACGCTTATTCCCTGCTTGGCGGCAACTGGAAGCTTGGCACTAGCTACGAGGTGTTCCGTCAAGGTTACATGATGACCCGGAACGTCGTTATCGACAACATCCATGTCACCAAGGAGAGCAACGACGAGGCGATTGTCACGGCGATCATCTCGGTTGATGAACGGGTAGACGGAGAGTACCGGCTCAGCAAGTATCAGGTTACCTACGACGTTGGCTACGAGAACGATCAGCTCAAGCTGATCAGCGGCAAGGGTAAAGTCATCAAGCAAGGTGAAGAGCAAGATAAGCCTGTCAAGGCTAAATGAGGCTGAACGGTTTGAAGGAAAGGTCGCGGGTAGAGGCTCGCGGCCTTTTTGTTGTTTGCCCTATAAGGAAGCTGGCTCGGTCGACGCTGTTTTCGATCATAAACGGTAATCTGCAGCTAACCAGCTCAGCGCTAGAGGGGAATAGTCCGCAAAAATTGCACGAAATACATCGTAATGGAGCGTTTGAGTGTTGGAACACCAAATACCCTGTACAGAGTGCAGGATATTGGGCATGGGGTTGGCTATATTGCCTCGGTTAGACGAATTATAGGGCACTTTGTACAGTATATTTGGCTCAACCCAGCCCAATTGGCTGTTTATGCTGTCATTCGTGCAACGTGCAATTTAAGCATGCCGGGCTCGAGCGGAATCGCTCAAAAAAGAAAGCTGGAAGGCCGTACTCGGCCTTCCAGCTTGGTTTATCTTTATACCTCTTCCGGATCATAGGTGGCGAAGTGTTCGGCAACGTTCAGATGGGCAATGTCCGTCAGCTCCTGCGGTAGTTCATCCTCTTCGTCAGATCTTCCGGTTGCAGTGAAAATCAACTCGATTGCAACCGTATCAAAGCGTTGTACCGGGAATGTCAGCAGCGTTTGCGGTATAACGCGGCCATTCAAGCGGAGAATACACTGAATTGGCCCTCCGATCGGAATTCCGCTTACCGAAGCAATCTGGCCGTTAAACGAGAAACGTACTACGCCGGTTTGAGCAAGCGAATCGCGAATGCTCATGCCAGGCCAGAACGGTACGCGGTAAGCATTCGTTACGTTCGGAAAGAAACGTCCGCCGTTAATGACAACAGTGACATATGCCGGTCCGGGCTGAGGAGGGAACGGCGGGAAGAACGGCGGGAAGAACGGCGGGAAAAACGGCGGAAACGGTCCTGGCCCTGGCGGGAATGGCCCCGGCCCCGGTGGAAACGGCCCTGGCCCTGGCGGGAATGGCCCCGGCCCTGGCGGGAATGGCCCTGGCCCCGGTGGAAACGGCCCTGGCCCTGGCGGGAATGGCCCCGGCCCTGGCGGGAATGGCCCCGGCCCCGGTGGGAATGGCCCCGGCCCTGGCGGGAATGGCCCTGGCCCCGGTCCTGGCCCTGGTCCTGGCCCTGGTCCAGGAGGTGGCGGAGGCGGACCAGGCATTAACGTCCGCGTGCCCCCGCAGCCGCAGTTGCTCACAACGGTGTTGTTGCCTTTCCCTTCGATATACTTATAAGTATAGCTGCTCATGCGTTTTGTCAGACTCCTTCGTATGACAGATTAGGCAATCATCCTGATCCATCTTATGCGGCGGATGCCTATCCGTGTGCACGAAGCAGCAGCTATGGGACATATTGCGACAAAAATAAACAAGGCTGCCCCAAAAGGGACAGCCTTGTTGTATTCAACCAACTGCTATTAAACAGCTGCTTCGTAACGTTTGCCAACTTCAGCCCAGTTTACAACGTTCCAGAACGCTGCAATGTAGTCAGGGCGTTTGTTTTGGTAGTTCAGGTAGTAAGCATGCTCCCAAACGTCCAGACCAAGGATAGGCGTTTCGCCTTCGAAGATCGGGCTGTCTTGGTTAGGCAGGCTCGATACTTTCAGCTTGCCGTCTTTAACGGAGAGCCAAGCCCAGCCGCTGCCGAAGCGAGTTGTAGCTGCTTTCGCGAATTCAGCTTTGAACGCGTCGAAGCCGCCCAGTTCGCTGTCGATTGCCGCAGCAAGTGCGCCAGTTGGAGCGCCGCCGCCGTTAGGGCCGATTACTTCCCAGAAGAGGGAGTGGTTTGCATGGCCGCCGCCGTTGTTGCGTACAGCCGTTTTGATTGCGTCCGGAACGATTGCCAGGTTGTTAGCCAGCAGTTCTTCCAGGGACTTGTCTTGCAGCTCAGGAGCTTGTTCCAGAGCAGCGTTCAGGTTAGTCACGTAAGCGTTGTGGTGACGGCCGTGGTGGATTTCCATTGTAAGCGCGTCGATATGCGGTTCAAGAGCGTCTTTAGCGTAAGGCAAAGCAGGTAATTGATGAGCCATGATTAACAGCCTCCCATAAATAGGTTATGTAAAACTCTTCTCATATTATCCCTTATCCGAGTACATAAATCAACATTAATGTTGCAAAAGTCGAATGGTGACGGACTACGAGTTGTAGAATGTCACGGGGATCAAGGAAATATGCAAAAACATTAGAAAACGAGCCAAATCCAGAGTAAACAGCTAATAAATACATGTAAGCGCTTAAAATAAAGCGTTTTCAACGTAATTTAGCAAATTTCTTTAAAATTTTTAAGTTTTTTTTTAAGACAAAAAGAGGATTTCGTTAAAAAATGTCGTAAAATATATAAATGCAGCACTATGACAATGTATAGAAGGTGTATAATTAATGAACGTTCGTTCCTTCCAGTTGTCTGATTACAGACCGGTAACTACACTCCTTGAGGAAGTATTATCCGAAGAGTGTTACGAACAAACGATGGAAGCTTTTGCGCGTCAATTGTCATGGGACAGTGAGCTTGTACTTGTCGCTGTCGAAGAGTCGGAAATTGTAGGTATGATCATCGGCACGATTGATAATAACAAAGGTTATTACTATCGTATTGCTGTTCATACAGAGTATCGTCGCCAAGGAATTGGCAAGGCGCTTATACAAGCTTTGCGGCAGCGCTTCGAGCAGCGCAACGTTTCCAAAATATTAATTACCGCCGACGAGCATAATGAACCGGTGTTGCCGTTATATGAAGCGATGGGTTATGCTTCGAACGACTTTTTCCGTTCATTCCAGAAATTAAGTATTGTAGCAGGCTAAACGGCTTCCAAATTCAGCCTAATAGCCATATTGTGCAGGGCATATCTGCATCGCCATTGCTTTTGGCGGTCAGATATGCTTTTCTATTTAAAAGGACTATTGTTTGGAACATACGAATGGGGCGCTTGATGCCGCCCTTGGCCCGTTTCACAATAAGTAAGGAGAGGCGTCATGGACATTTATCGGCACTGTGTTATCAAAAGCTTCAAGCACGACGGTCATATTCACCGAACATGGCAGCGCAACTACCTTGTGCCGGAAGAACGGCTTGCGCCGGTGCACAGGGATAACCAAATCATTGTGCTAATAAATCGTCAGACGCCTATATTGGAATCCGACGGCAAGCAATGGATCAGCCGCGTGCCGGCGGTATCGTTCTTTATTCCCGGTGAATGGTTTAATGTCGTAGCGCTGCTGGAAGACAGCGGCATCCGTTACTATTGCAATATCGCATCTCCTCCTTATTTGCAGGGGGACGTGCTTACTTATATCGATTATGATCTGGACGTTATCCGCACGACCGAAGGCAACCGTTATGTCGTGGATCAGGACGAGTACCAGATGCACAAGCTGGCTTATCATTATCCGCAGATGGTGGAGGACAAGGTTCAGCAAGGACTGGCTGCGCTTCTCAGACGAATGGACGAGGGAGCGGTGCCTTTTCAGGATGACATTGTCCAAAGCTACTATGCAGACTGGCATAGCACCTGTGGGGAAAGCGAGGGGTAGGCTGGATGAGTGTTTCCCCTTCTGATCTGAATGAAACCGCCCCGCGGGAGGTTCGTGAAAAGCCTCATTGGTTCAAGGAAGTGCTGGAGTGGGCGAAGACCATTACGATTTCTTTTCTGATCGTTATGGTGCTGCATCTGTTTGTCTTTAACCTCTCGACAGTCGAAGGGCATTCCATGGAGCCGACGCTTCAGGACCGGGAGTGGCTGTTCGTGAATAAAGCAGCTTATCTGATCGGCAATCCCAAGCTTGGGGATATCGTTATTCTCGAGGATCCTTCCGCTTACGGCACCGAAAAAGATTTTCTGGTGAAGCGGGTTGTTGGCGTAGCGGGCGACCGCATCGAAATATACAATAAACGGCTCTACCGTAACGGGGAACAGGTATCGGAGGCCTATACCGATGTCGAGATCGAGGATCTGGACTTTATGCCTATCATTGTTCCGAAAGGGCAGTATTTCGTTATGGGGGACAACCGCCATGCGAGAGCCAGCAAGGACAGCCGGATTTTTGGCACCGTACCGCGTACCATGATCCACGGCAGAGCGGATATTATATTATGGCCGTTCAAACAGGTGAAGGTATTATAAGCTTAAAGAATTGCGGAGCAATTCTTTAAGCTTATGCTTTCGAAGTAAGAATTGCTTCGCAATTCTTTGTAGGAGATGGACGAATGAAGGAAGTCACTATCTATACGGATGGCGCCTGTTCGGGGAACCCCGGGCCTGGCGGCTGGGGAGCCGTTCTATTCTATGGTGTCCACCGGAAAGAACTCTCCGGGGGCGAGAAGCATTCGACGAACAATCGGATGGAGATCCAGGCGGTCATTGAAGCGCTGAACCTTCTGAAGGAACCGTGCAAAGCAAAGATATACAGCGATTCCGCATATGTGGTGAATTGCTTCCAGAAGGGCTGGATTCACGGCTGGCTGCGTAACGGCTGGAAGAACAGCAAGAAAGAACCGGTGGAGAATCAGGATCTGTGGAAAACCCTATGGGATCTGATGAAGCGCCACCAGGTGGAATACATCAAAGTAAAAGGGCATAGCGACAACGAGTGGAATAACCGCTGCGACGAGCTTGCCCGCGAAGCGATTAAACGGTTGTGACTATAGGAGGAAGGGAGCCGGGTGCTAATGGAAGGCGGCCGCTGGGTACTGTTAAAAGAAGAATTACGCGAAGCGGCGGCAAGCCTTGGCATCGACAAGATTGGCTTTGCTTCCGCCGATCCGTTTACCGAACTGAAAACAAGGCTGATCCGGCATCGCGAGCTTGGCCGCGAGTCGGGCTTCGAGGAGCCGGATTTGGACAAGCGAACCAATCCGGCTTTGCTGTTTGATAACCCTCAATCGATCATCGCGATTGCCGTCGCTTATCCGGCGAAGCTGCCTAATCCGCCTAAATCGGAGCCTGGAGCCAGACGGGGTATTTTATCGCGCTCCGCTTGGGGCGAGGATTATCATAAGGTGCTGCGGGACCGGATGGCTAAGCTGGAGGCATGGCTGAAGGAACGCGTACCTGAAGCGCGGTTCGAGAGCATGGTCGATACGGGAGCCTTGTCCGACCGGGCGGTTGCCGAGCGTGCCGGGATCGGCTGGAGCGCGAAGAACTGCTCGATCTTAAGCGAGGACCTGGGCTCCTGGATTTACCTCGGCGAGATGATTACGAATATTCCGTTCGAGCCGGACACGCCGGTGACGGAAGGCTGCGGGGAATGCACCAAATGTATCGACGCATGTCCGACGGACGCGCTGGTTGGTCCGGGGCAGCTGGACTCGAATAAGTGCATCTCGTTTATTACGCAAACCAAAGGTTTTATTTCCGATGAATACATGCGCAAGATCGGCAACCGGCTGTATGGCTGCGATACATGCCAGACGGTCTGCCCGGTGAACCGGGGCAAGAACTGGATCCATCAACCGGAGCTTCAGCCGGAACCCGAGCTGGTCAAGCCGCTGCTCGTGCCGCTGCTGACGATCGGCAACCGGGAATTCAAAGAGCGTTACGGCCATACCTCTTCCGCATGGCGCGGCAAGAAGCCGATTCAGCGCAACGCGGTTATCGGCCTGGGCAATTTTAAAGAGAAAAGCGCCGTGCCCGACTTGATTGGCGTACTGAAGGACGATACGCGACCGGTGCTGCGCGGAACGGCTGCTTGGGCACTCTCCCGGATAGGCGGCGACGAAGCGATGGAAGCCTTGATAGAAGCGCTGCCTAAGGAGTCGGACGAGGAAGCCAGAGTCTATTTGGAACGTGCGATTGCCAGTCTGGAAGCTGACCTCGGCAGAGCGGAGGAAGGAGCTTCGATCCCGCGTGAAAGCTAGGAAAAATTACTTCCGCGGGACGTTTGCGAATGCCTGCTTTACATGCTATTATAGGGGTCATTATAGACTATAGGCTGGATTAGTAGAAAGGGCCGGGTGAGTTCGTAATTATGTGGAACATCATTATTCCGATTGTAACTTTAATCGTAGGGGTTGCAGGCGGATTTTTTATCGGGGTATTCTACCTTCGCAAGCAGCTTGAGAAGATGCAGAGCGACCCTGAAATGATTCAAAAAATGGCCAAACAAATGGGCTACAACTTGAACAAGCAGCAGATGAATCGTGCACAGCAAATGATGAAAAATCAGAAAATGCCACGAAAATAAAGTGCGGTTAGTTTGTAGTAGCCGGAGAGGTGGTTCGAAATGGCGGGAATGAAAGACTACGTCAATTCGGCGGTATCGCGCAACCGGGATCAAATTGAGCACCATATAAAAGAAATTTTGAAGCTGGTTGGCGAAGACGTCGAAAGAGAAGGGCTGCTGGAGACACCAGCTCGCGTTACCCGGATGTATGAAGAGATTTTCGCGGGCTACGAGGTAGATCCGCGCGAAGTGCTGGGCGTTACCTTTGACGAGCGGCATGAAGAGCTTGTTATTGTCAAAGACATTGTCTATTACAGCCAATGCGAGCATCATATGGCGCCGTTCTTCGGGAAAGCGCATATCGGCTATATTCCAAGCGGCAAAATTGCCGGTCTCAGCAAGCTTGCAAGACTGGTTGAAGCGGTATCGAGAAGACTGCAGGTGCAGGAGCGGATTACGACGCAGATCGCGGACATTATGCAAGAAGTGCTGAAGCCGCAAGGCGTGATGGTTGTCGTTGAAGGCGAGCATCTGTGCATGTGCGCGCGCGGCGTGAAGAAGCCGGGCAGCAAGACGGTTACGTCGGCGGTTCGTGGCGTGTTCTCGGACAGTGCTCTTCGTTCGGAGTTTCTGTCTTTGCTCAAGCAATAGCGGATTTAAAATAAAAGGCCACCGCGGCATCAAGCGTTGTTAGATCGCTTGATGCCGCGGTGGCTTTTTTGTCATTCATATAAGGGCAGTATGCTAAGTGGTTTGCGTATTGTCTTTGGCAGGATGCAATTCCTGGAATTGCTGATCGACCTGACCGAGGAAAAGGGCCGCGCGCTGGATGTATTCGGTTGGTGAAGCACGGAAGAGCATTTCGTGCTGGCCGTTTGGTACGATCCAGGAGCGGGATAGCGGATTGGTCTGATCCGCCGCTATTTGCTCGGCTAACTGGTAAGGTGCTTTGGCATCGCTCGTGCCATGCATAATATACAACGGTATATCAAAGGATTTCGTTAATATTTGATCAACCGGTACCTTCTTCAGGTTTGTGCCCGACCAGGTTGGGAGCAGCATTTCGATCAACTGCTTGGACGGGAACTTCGGAAGCGGCAGAATTTGCGTCACGTTGTGGAACATTGTATCGGCCGTTGCCAAGAAGGTGCTGTCCAGAATCATCGCGTCAATATCCTTCGTCTGAAGCGCGGCTTGGAGAGCCGTGCCTGCTCCCATCGAGAAGCCCCATACGACAATCTCCTGGGCGCCGCGGGACTTGGCGAAGTTGATGGCTGCGAGCAGCTGCTGCGATTCTTCAATCCCAGCGGTAGCCGGCGCTTTGTATTTCTGCGAGGCATAGCCGTAGTCAAAAAGCACCACATTATAGTGAAGCCCGTGAAGCAGCTTCGTCAGATCATACATCGGTACCCAGTCTTCTTCGCGGTTGGCACCATAGCCGTGGCTGAAAATAACGGTGCGTTCCGATTTTGCCGTGGAGCTTGCCAGAACAGCGTCGGAATCGTTGTCCGAGGCCGGTACATACCAGCCGCTGACGGTTGTTTTTCCGCTGGCGCTTGGGAATAAAATATCTTCATAATCGAGGCCGGCAGCGGCCTTCGGGTTGGAAGTAAGCGGTGCTACATAAGGATAAGTCAGCATCCAGGCGACGTATCCGTAGAAGACGAGAACAAGCAGCAGGCATAGCGCCGTGAAAGAAGCAACAAGCGCGATGAAGAAATGCTTGCGCGTCTTAGCTTGTGGTCGCTGTTTCTGCAGCGGAAAAGGCTGCAGCGTTTGAGGAAAGCCGGTTTCAAGCGGCATTGGTGTCATTATTGTTGTGCTCATCGCATTGTCCCTCCCTCACTACTAACTATGTAAGCGCTATTACATATCTAGTACTTTTATCGTAGACCCGTAGGGTTAAGCCTGTCAATTGATGTCGATGTAATGTTAAGCATTTGTAATCAGGCTGTAATGAAAGATCTTTTCTTTACCAGTATCGTCGAATTAAGGTATACTGGATGATATTAAGTTTCATTGTGCGAAACCAAAATTTGAGCGGAATAAGGGAGGGCGGACTGGATGGAAGAAGGCAAATCAAATGTACGTGCGGTTGAGCGGGCGCTGGATATTTTGCTCTGTTTCACAGAGGGCACGGATCTGGCAATGTCCGAGATCGCAGATAAGGTAGGCCTGCATAAAAGCACCGTCCACCGCATGCTGGCAACGTTGGAAAACCGTGGATTCGTTGAACGGGATCCGTCATCCGAGCGTTATCATCTCGGAATGCGGATGTGGGAGCTGTCGGCGCATCTATCCAGCTCGGATGACCAATCCGTCATCTGGCAGCCGGAGATGGAGCGTTTGCGCGACCGGCTCGGGGAGACGGTTAGCATATATGTACGCGACGGATCGGAGCGCGTGCGGATTCAGGCGGTTCAGAGCAATCAGCCGGTTCGCCGGGTAGCGCCGGTTGGCGCAAGGCTGCCGCTGTATGCCGGTGCATCCAGCAAAGTGCTGATCGCTTATTCCGACCGTTTTGTGCAGGAGCAGATTTTTGGCGATCCGGCCTGGCTGCTGGCAATCGACCTTGATCAATACAAGCAGCAGCTGGAGGAAATCGCGCAGCAGGGCTACGCGACCAGCTTCGAGGAACGCGAGCCGGGGGTAGCGGCATTGGCAGCGCCAATCTTTAACCGGCATGGCAAGGTGGCCGCGGCTTTGTCCGTGTCCGGACCATCCAGCCGCCTAACGATGGATACTATGAGCGAATATTCAACGGTTCTGATTGAATTCGCAAAACGTATGGGCACAATGATCAAGTGACGGTTAAGTGGCAAACTCCGCATTCGTACAGGTTTAAGTGGCAAACTCCGCATTCGAATGTTCTTTCGACCGCTGTTGTTCGGGGCTTCCCTGAATAAACTAGTTAGGGGATGGAATCCCCGAACAAAGGCGGACGCTTAAAAACTTTCTGGAAGAAAGTTGCTTCGTAAGCTTAATCTTTCTCAAGAATCATTCGAAATGCTCCGCTTGCCATTAACCTTTTTATTAAGAGGAAAGAAAAAGCGACTGTGCTGATGTAGTAGCAGCACAGTCGCTTTTGTTTATGGGATTAAGCCTACATAATCTGGCGGAGCACGGTTTGCAGGATACCGCCGTTGCGGTAGTAGTCGACGTCTACCATGGAGTCGAGACGTACGGTGACGTCGAACTCGGTGACCTTGCCGTCTTCGCCGGTCGCTTTGACATGGACCTTCTGCCCGGGCTTCACGTCATTGGATAAACCGGAAATATCAATGGTTTCGCGGCCGGTCAGACCAACGGTCTTCCAGCTTTGGCCTTCAAGGAACTGCAGCGGGAGCACGCCCATGCCAACCAGGTTGGAACGGTGAATCCGTTCGAAGCTTTCGGCGATGACCGCTTTGACGCCAAGCAGCAAAGTGCCTTTTGCCGCCCAGTCGCGGGAGCTGCCCGTGCCGTATTCCTTGCCAGCAATAACAACAAGGCTGGTTCCGTCCTTCTGGTACTTCATTGAAGCATCATAGATGGACATCACTTCGTTTGTCGGCAGGTAGGTTGTAACGCCGCCCTCCGTACCCGGAGCCACCTGGTTTCGGATGCGGATGTTCGCAAACGTGCCGCGCATCATGACTTCATGGTTGCCGCGGCGGGAGCCGTAGGAGTTGAAGTCGACCCGTTCAACATTGTGGTCGGTCAAATATTTGCCAGCCGGGCTGTCGGCTTTAATATTGCCTGCAGGGGAGATATGGTCCGTTGTTACGGAATCGCCAAGCAGTGCCAGTATGCGCGATGAAGGAATATTTTCAATGTCGCCGACGTCTCCGCTCAGATTCTCGAAGAATGGAGGGTTCTGGATGTAGGTCGAGCCCGGATCCCACTCATAGCTTTCGCCTTTAGGTACTTCAAGCGCGTTCCAGCGGTCGTTTTGCGTGAAAATGTTGGCATACTTGTCGCGGAACATTTCCGGTCGGACTGCCGATTTGATCGCTTCATGCACCTCTTGGTTGGAAGGCCAAATGTCCTTCAAGTAAACCGGTTTGCCGTCAGAGCTCGTGCCGATCGGATCCTTCGACAGGTCGATATTTACCGTACCCGCGAGCGCATAAGCGACAACAAGAGGCGGCGATGCCAGATAGTTCGCTCTGACTTGGGCATGGATACGGCCTTCGAAGTTCCGGTTGCCGGATAATACGGCTGCTACCGTCATATCGTGATCGGCAATCGCTTTGCTGACCTCGTCCGGCAGCGGGCCGGAGTTGCCGATACAGGTGCCGCAGCCGTAGCCGGCCACGTGGAATCCAAGCGCCTCGAGCGGCTCCATCAGCCCCGCGCGGTTAAAGTACTCCGTTACAACCAGCGAGCCTGGGGTCAGGGAAGTTTTGACGTAAGCCGGTACCTTCAGTCCCAGTTCGACCGCTTTTTTCGCTACAAGCCCGGCCCCCAGCATAACGCTTGGATTCGAGGTGTTCGTACAGCTAGTAATAGCGGCGATGACCACGGCGCCGGTACCCATTTCGCTCTCGCGGCCGTCTTTATGATGAACCGGAACCCTCTGATCGATATTTTCTTTGCTTAAGCCATAGCCGCCTTTCTCGACGGGCAGATTGATGATATCGTTAAACGCTTCTTTAAGGTGAGTAAGCTCGACGCGGTCCTGAGGACGTTTTGGTCCGGCAAGGGAAGGCACAACCTCCGACAGGTTCAGCTCCAAGGTGTCCGTAAACACCGGATCCGGCGTCTCGTCCGTACGGAACATGTCCTGCGCCTGGTAGTAAGCCTTGACCAGCTCGACCTGCTCCTCATCGCGTCCCGTATCCCGCAGGAACCGGAGAGTCTCCTCATCCACCGGGAAAAAGCCGATTGTTGCGCCGTATTCCGGGGACATATTCGCAACCGTTGCACGGTCGGCCAGACTAATATTGGAGAGGCCGGGTCCGTAGAACTCGACAAATTTGCCGACAACGCCTTTTTTGCGGAGCATCTGGGTAACCGTCAGAGCAAGGTCGGTAGCCGTGGAGCCTTCGGCCAAGCTTCCTGTCAGCTTAAAGCCAATAACCTCCGGCATGACAAAATAAAGCGGCTGTCCCAGCATCCCGGCCTCCGCCTCGATCCCGCCCACGCCCCAGCCTACTACGCCAAGCCCGTTGATCATAGTTGTATGTGAATCGGTGCCCACCAAGGAATCCGGGAAAACGACCGTATCATCGCCGATTTTTTTGGTTGCGGCAACGGAAGCCAGGTACTCGAGATTGACCTGATGAACGATACCGGTGTCCGGAGGCACTGCCCGGAAATTATCGAAGGCGGTCTGCGCCCAGCGCAGAAAGCGGTAGCGCTCCTCATTGCGTTTGAATTCAAGCTTGATGTTGTACTCGAGCGCGTCCGGGGTGCCGAAGGTATCCACCATCACCGAGTGGTCGATAACAAGATCGACCGGCACGAGCGGGTTGATCTTTTTGGGGTCGCCGCCCGCGCGTTTGACGGTATCCCGCATCGCCGCCAAATCAACAACAACAGGGACGCCGGTGAAATCCTGCAGGACGATACGCGCTGGAATAAAGGGGATTTCCTTATCGATCCGGCCGTTAGCCCAGGAGGCAATCTGCTTCACATGCTCCTCGGTTATCGCACGGCCGTCGAATTGGCGGACAGCGGCCTCGAGCAGCACTTTAATCGAGAAGGGGAGCTTCGATACAGGGCCCAGCCCTTGCTTCTCCAGCCCCGCGATCGGGTAATACGCATAGGTTTTGCCGGCAGCATCCAGCGTGCTGCGCTGCGCAAAAGGGTTGTTCGTGGACATACGTTACTGACCTCCTAAAAAATTTACGTAGTAAATTTACTTCGAAAGCATCCGCTAAAAGTTTGCGAAGCAAACTTGCTTCGAAAGCATGTACTCAACATTCATATCTCCTGTTTACCTCAGGTAGTGTTCCCAAGCCCCCTGGCGATTGTTACATGAAATCTTACATTTGCTCATATAATGAACCAGCAAATACAGGAATGGGAGGGGTAGCCATGTCTACGCGATCGGATCAACCAAGGAATCGTCCCGACAAGCAGCGGCCAAACAAAGCTTTAGTGCTCCAACCGGCGGCGGTGCGCACAAGTCAGCCGTCCGGGTTCTTGAAGGCAGATGAGCCTGAAACGCAGCGTCCTTCTGTCGTGATACCGGAAAATGCCGCCCGTGAGCAGCGGGGCAGTCAATCCCTGCCCGCTGGGCTACCCGTCCAATCCGCACCTACAAAGTCTGCCCAGCCGTCTGCCGGACATACCGCCGGGAAGCAGGCGGGGGCGAAGCTTTCTTCTTTGCTTCGTTCCTCCGAGCAGTCAGGTGCAGGGAAAAGGGAGAAGGCAGGCGAGTGGAAATCCGTTATATCCAAATATGTGAATTTATATAATAAGGCCGAGACGGATCAGCATTATGCCGCTCTTGATGATTATATAGAAGACAAAGACCACTGCTTGAGGCTTCGTTACCGGCTGGAGCGGCTGCGGGAAAGGGATCTGTACCGCGGCGTTCTGCCCGCCAGGGGCGAGACCAAAGCTGAACTTATTAAGGTGAACGAATCCACCGCCGAAGTATCCGTACTAGTGAAGCTTCATATTAAAAGACAGATGGAGCAGTCAGGACTGTATTACCTGGAGGAGCGGACCGAAATCGAGCGGTTATGGCTGAATCAGACGGCAGGCGACTGGCGCATCTTCCGGATCGAGCCCGTCATTGCCGAGCGGAGGCCGCGGTTTGGCGTTTCCGAATACTCGACAGCGACGGAGGAAGACCTGGATCAGATCCGCGAAGCATCTGTTTTCCGGTCAACTCCTTTTTTGAACACGGATCAATATCCGCAGTTGAAGCAACGTGTAAAAGGCATTCCCTATCGCCGCGAGCTGGCGGCGGCGTACGCCGACCGATGGTGGAATGAAGGGAACCCGGCTTACGAGGAATTCGACGTGAACTGCACTAACTATATTTCCCAGTGTCTCTTTGCAGGCCACGCGCCTATGAACTATACTGGTAAAAGAGAAAGCGGCTGGTGGTACAAAGGCTTTAGCGGCGGCAAGGAATGGTGGAGCTACAGCTGGGCGGTATCCAATGCGCTGACCAATTATTTATCCGGCAAGCGCAATTCCGGCCTGCACGCAACCGTTGTTCAATCCGTGGAAGAACTGCAGCTGGGCGATGTCATTACCTATGACTGGAACGGTGACAACCGGTACCAGCATAGCACCATCATTACCGCCTTCGACGCGGCAGGCATGCCGCTTGTGAACGCAAATACGGTTCCGAGCAGGCACCGGTTCTGGGATTACCGGGATTCGTATGCTTGGACCGAGCAAACAAGATATCGTTTTTTTCATATTGCGGACCACTTCTAAAAATAACCATACCGGAGGATACCTAATGGGGCAGAAAGTACACTTAGGGTTGATTTACGGAGGGAAGTCGGGAGAGCATGACGTGTCGCTGCGGACGGCGTTTGCGGTGATGGGGGAGCTTGATTACGCAAAATATGAAATAACGCCTTTTTATATTACCAGGCTAGGCGAATGGAGAGTGGGCTCGATGCTTGGCGGGCAGCCGGGAGCAATTGACGAGCTGCGCCTTGCGCCGGTGGACGGGGCACCGGTGCCTATTGTACCGGATCTACCGCTTGCCCCTCTCCTCGACCGCTTAGCCGGCGGTGCGCTGCCAGGCGGGGGGCAGCCGATCGATGTTGTTTTCCCGCTGCTCCACGGTACCTTCGGAGAAGACGGTACGATTCAGGGCCTGCTCGAAATTGCGGACATCCCTTATGTCGGGGCGGGGGTTCTAGCCTCCGCTGCAGGGATGGACAAGATTACGATGAAGAAGATATTCGCCTACGAGGGTCTGCCGCAATGCGTCTTCCGGTATTTCAATCGGGCGCAGTGGGAGAAGGACGCCTCCTTTTTTATTATGGAATGCGAAGTCGCCTTGGGTTACCCGTGTTTCGTAAAGCCGTCCAACCTTGGATCAAGCGTCGGCATATCCAAAGCTAAGAACCGCGACGAGCTGATTGCGGCCATCGATTTTGCCTTCCGGTTCGACCGCAGGGTAATCGTGGAGGAGTTCGTCGATGCCAGGGAGATCGAAGTCAGCGTTCTTGGCAATGACGATCCGAAGATATCCGTGCCCGGGGAAATTGCTCCGTCCAACGAGTTTTACGACTACAAGGCGAAGTATGTGGACGGCAAATCCACCATTCATATTCCGGCGAATATTCCGAACAAGACGGCGGATGCAGTCCGGGATATGGCGCTGCGGGCTTTTCTGGCGATTGACGGGGCGGGGCTGTCGCGGGTAGACTTCTTCCTTCGCAAGACGGACGGCCAGCTGTTCATTAACGAAGTGAACACGATGCCGGGCTTTACGCCAATCAGCATGTACCCGCTTATGTGGAAGGAGTCGGGCCTGCCCTACAAGGATTTGCTGGATAAGCTGATCGACCTGGCGTTCAAGCGTTATGCCGATAGACGGACGATTGATTACGGAAGCAGCGGCGGCAACTAAGCGATGCTATAAATCGGATTACAAGGAAAAGAGGGATAGAGATGGGTTTTGCGACAGAGTTTAATTCCGTATGCAAATTCAAATCGGAGCAAGAGCTGTATGAATTGCTTGAATACGGTAGGGGCAAAATGGTGAAGAGCGGGTTCCGCGTCTTCCCGACCGGCCAGAAAGTAATCGCGTATACGCCTAATAACGAAGCGATTGCGATCGTTCGCATTCTCGCCTCCATTGCGGAAATCAATTTCCAGGGCGAAGAAGTGACGGAAGTGGAGATGGAGCTGGTGCGCAAGCTGACGGAAGAGGAGGCGCGCATTCAGACGGCTCTCGCGTACGAGATGTTTTTCGGAGAGAGGGTATAATTGACTATGATCGTCCGGTTCGGATTTGTCGCCATGAGCACGATTCTAGAGAATGCTTCACCGTCTCGGACGATGACGTTTGCGAACTTTAGCAAGCTGAATGACAGAGAAGCAGGCATAAGGAAGATCGAGCGGATCGCGGAGGAAAATCTGCATAGTTCGCTTCGGATCATGAAGCATGCGAATGCCCATGACATTCATATGTACCGGTTCTCGTCCAAGCTGATTCCGCTCGCAACGCATGAGGATCTTCTGGACTGGGATCCGTTCCCCATCCTTCGTCCGTCGATGAAAGAGGTTGGCGACTACGCGAAAAAGACAGGGATGAGGACTTCCTTCCACCCCGATCATTTCTGCGTATTCAGTACCAATCGGCCTGATGTCCTGGTCAAGTCGGAACGGGATCTCGATTATCATATTCGGATTCTAGAAGCGATGGAGCTGCCGGAGACGGTGAAATGCAATATTCACATGGGCGGAGCCTATGGCGATAAGAAGCTGTCCGGCGAGAGGTTCGTCCAGCAGTTTGGCGCATTGCCTGACCGGTACAAGCATCGGGTTACTCTCGAAAACGACGATAAAACGTTTGATGTCAGGGAAACGATTGCGGCAGCCGAAGCCGTTGGCGTTCCTATGGTCCTCGACATCCACCATCATGCGGTGAACAGCGGGGATGTGCCGATGGACGAGCTCTCCGGAGGCTTATGGCCGCGGATTGCCCGTACGTGGACGCTGGAGGAACAGCGTCTCGGTCTTGAAGAAGGGGGCCTTCCGCCCAAAATCCATGCTTCAAGCCCAAAAAGCTTATCCGATCCCCGGGGGCATGCGGATAACGTGGAGCCGGAGCCGCTGGTGCAGTTTCTCCGGAGCGTTGCGGCTGCAACACCGCGGATCGACTGCATGCTGGAGGCGAAGCACAAGGATGCCGCGCTGCTCAAGCTGATGGAGGACCTAAAGGAAATGGCCGCGCTAGGAAACGGAATCCGGATCCTGGATGGCGGAACCGTGGAGATCGACCCTTAAGCGATAACACCGCCAAGGACCGCCAACAGGACGGCGTTGGCGGTGTTATTTTGTGCACGGATGATACATAGTTCGTAAAGACATCATGAGCGGGAAAGCGGTGAAGGATCGTGTTGGAATGGATTCTGCTGGTGCTGCTTGGCGTAGTTGCAGCGATGTTTGGCAGTATAGTAGGTCTAGGCGGCGGTATTATTATCGTGCCGGTGCTTATGCTGCTGGGACCGCAGCTGACGGGGGGAGAGATCAGCCATGCCACTGCGGTGGGCACCTCGCTGACGATGCTTATTATTACGGCGCTTGCCTCTACGCTGAGTTATGCGAAGAAGAAGCTGGTTGATTTCAAAAGCGGCTGGATGTTCTTCATTACAAGCGGACCTGCCGCCATGATCGGATCCGCGCTGACCAGCCGGTTTCAAGGCGCTGCCTTTTCGTTGTCCTTCGGTATTTTTATGCTGCTTATGGCCGGGCTGCTCGTTGCTCGCGATTATTTGAAGCCCATCAACCGGGAATGGCCGATTCAGCGTACGATCGTAGATGCGAAGGGGCAGGGGCATACGTATGGTTATGCGATTGTTCCCGCGCTAGCCATCGGGTTTGCGGTGGGTCTGATATCCGGTTTGTTCGGTATAGGCGGCGGTTCCTTGTTTGTTCCGCTTATGGTGCTCCTTTTCCGTTTTCCTCCGCATACGGCGACCGCAACGTCTATGTTCGTCATCTTTCTTTCATCGATACTGGGGAGCGGGATGCATGGCTGGCTGGGAGAGATCAATTATTGGATCGTGCTGGCGCTGGTGCCGGGCGCATGGATTGGCGGGAAGGTTGGAGCTGTAATCGCCGGTCGGATGAGCGGAAAAGGCCTGCTCTGGCTGCTTCGGATAACGCTGCTCTTATTGGCGGCCCAATTAATCTACGAAGGTTTGACGAAGCTTTAACACTACGGTAATATTTTAAAAATATACGAAGTATACATTTTCTCTATACAACTTATGCGAAACTTGCAGGGGAAGTCGTTCGTATAACATATGAACATGCAATTTATTAAAATTATGATGAGAGTAGAGTGATGGACTGTGACTGTAAGTGATCAGCAGGGCACCGTCGTCGGAGGCAAAAGCTTCGCCGCCGTGGCGATTAACTGCGCGGCTAAAGCTGGAGAATGGATTAAGTCTAAGCTAGGAAACTATGAGAAGCTTGATATAAAGTATTCCGCTCATGATTTGGTGACGGAAGTGGACAAAGGCTCGGAGACGCTTATCAAGCGTTTAGTGCTGACGCATTTCCCTCATCATTCCTTCCTCGGCGAGGAAGGCGTTGAGCCGGGGCCGGAAGCATCCGCACGCGCGCTGGAGGAAGTAAGCGAAGCCGAATATTTGTGGATTGTTGACCCGATTGACGGGACGACCAATTTTGTGCACGGCTTTCCGTTCTTTGTAGTATCCATTGCGCTTGCCCATAAAGGCGAGGTTATTCTTGGAGTTGTCTACGATCCGATGCGCGACGAATTGTTTATTGCCGAGAAAGGCAAAGGAGCTTACGTGCATGGCAAGCGGATGGGCGTGTCCCAAGAGGAAAGCCTGAAGACCAGCCTTATTGCTACGGGCTTCCCGGCAGATCTGGATTATGCGCTGCCGCTTAACATGAAAGGGCTGCAGGCGATGGCGCCGCAAGTCCGCAATATCCGCTCGGGCGGTTCGGCAGCGCTTCATATGGCGTATGTCGCGGCCGGCCGGTTAAGCGGCTTCTGGGAGATTGGCCTGAACAGCTGGGACCTGGCGGCAGGCGCGCTGCTCATTCAGGAATCCGGCGGTACCGTAACCGATACGCTAGGGCAGCCGTACAGTCTTGCCGTCCGCAACGTCGCAGCGTCCAACGGCAAGGTGCATCAGTCTTTCCTTGACGCGCTTGCGGCAGCAGATGCCGTGAAATAACAGGCAATTGATTAATAAATAGACTTTGTTGTAAAACCGGCTATCGGCGATAGCCGGTTTTTTCATGTGCGTTGACAGTACTATTCCGCTATAAACCATAGAATAGGTCGTAGGTATAATATATTAGTTCGTTAGTATGGTATATGATACTGTTTAGCATTATCGTTGTCATATTTGAGGATGGGATGGGTCAGGCGATGAGTAGGAACATCTGGGGAAGCGCAATAGGTCGTCATGCATTAAACAGGAAGTTAGCAATTGTATTAATTTTTGCAATAGTAGCAGGCCTGCTGCCGGTATATGGCAAGGCATTTGCAAGCGGGGGAACGGATGCGCTGGATGGCTTGTCGTGGGTAGTAAAGCCATCGGGCTCGACCGATTCTACGGATTCATTCCGTACGGCGGCTTACGGCAACGGGAAAATCGTTGCAACGGGAACCCCGCCAATGCCGTTTATAAGCAGCAATCAAGGCGATATGCACGCTGGAAGTCTGTACCGCACTTCAACAACCGGCGCGGCATGGTCGGCTCTATCAACGGGTAATCACGAGATTAGAAGCCTGGTATACGGCGGACCTGCTAATTTTGTGGGAGTAGGTTATTCCCAGTATATTATGTACGGTCAACAGAGCTATCACGGAAAGATAATGACCTCCAACGACGGGGTGGATTGGAAGTCCGTGACGCCTCCCGGCGAATCGGGAGAAACGCTATACGGCGTAACGTACGGAAACTCGGGTTACGTAGCGGTTGGCGCGAGCAACGATATTAATTTTAATCAAACCCAAACGATTCTGACCTCAAGCAACGGGTCTTCGTGGAGCCAGCAGTTGATGGCAAGCGGAGCGCTTAATGCGGTAGCATTCGGCGGCGGAACCTATGTCGCGGTTGGCAGCGGAGGGACGATACTAAGTTCAACGAACGGCGTGAATTGGACACCGCAAAACTCGGGTGTCACAACGACATTGCGGGGAGTTACATACGGCAATGGACTATTCGTTGCGGTCGGAAGCAGCGGCAAAATTCTTGCGTCAACCGACGGAGCGAACTGGACGTCCGTTACTCCGCCGGTAAGCGGTGCGTTTTACGGAGCCGCATATGGGGAAGGCACCTTTGTAGTCGTTGGCGGCAGCGGTACGATTCTAAGCTCGCCGGACGGTCAGAACTGGCAGCAGCGCGCAAGCGGCACGACGGCTGTTCTGTACGGGGCGGCGTACGTCAACGGAGAATTTATGGCGCTTGGCTCGAACGGTACCATCCTTATGGCACAGCATAAACTCACTTATACGGCGGACCCGAATGGTACGATTAGCGGCAATGCGGAGCAAGGCGTACGGACGGGCGGCGGCGGTACTCCCGTTACGGCCGTTGGAAATACCGGTTACCATTTTCTCAATTGGAGCGATGGCGTCGCGAACGCAAACCGTACGGACAACAATATTACTGGCGATGTCAGCTTAACCGCTAATTTTGAGATCAACGTTTATGGGCTCACGTATGCGGCAGGTCCGAACGGCAGCCTTACGGGCAATAAATCTCAATCGGTCACGCATGGCGGGAATGCTGCAACCGTAACGGCCGTAGCGAATCCGGGCTATCACTTCGTAAGCTGGAGCGATGGCTATTCGAATGCAAGCCGGACGGACAGTAACGTTACGGCTACTCTGAACGTCACCGCGCAATTTGCGATCGATACTTACAAGCTTACCTATACGGCAAATCCGGGTGGCAGCATTGATGGACAAGCATCGCGGGTGCAGACAGTCGATTTCGGCTCCGATGGTCAAGCCGTAACGGCCATGCCGGATCCGGGTTATCATTTCATTAGCTGGAGTGACGGAATCGAGACCGATACCCGCGTAGACCGCGATGTCAGGACGGACAAAAGCGTAACGGCCAGCTTTGCGATTAACGAGTATACGCTGACTTACGCGGCAGCGGACGGCGGAAGCTTGGACGGCCTAATCTCTCAGAAGGTCACGCATGGCTCGAACGGAAGCGAGGTAAAGGCTATACCGAATCCGGGTTACAGCTTCGTCGGCTGGAGCGACGGTGTTGCGACGCCATCCCGGACGGATCTCGCAGTTGTGTCTAGCAAAAGCGTAACGGCGACTTTCGCCATTAATAAATATACCCTGGCCTACACGGCCGGCAATGGGGGAAGCATTAACCAGGATGCCGCTCAAACCGTCGATTACGGAACGGATGGCAAGAAGGTAACGGCGGTAGCAAGCACGGGCTATCATTTTGTAAGCTGGAACGATGGCGTGCTCACGGCATCCCGCCAGGAGAAAAATGTTCAAGCGAGCGTTGCGGTAACGGCGGAATTCGAGATAAACGAGTACGAATTGAATTATACTGCTGGAGCGCATGGGGCTCTGACCGGCGTTGTTCATCAGACGCGGGAGCATGGTTCGAATGGAACGGAGGTTAAGGCGGCAGCGGATCCGGGCTATCACTTTGTCCGTTGGAGTGACGGCGTAACGACGGCCAGCCGCACAGACTTGAACGTAACCGGCAATCTGAACGTAACGGCGGAATTTGCGATCGATACGTTTACGCTTGTCTACTCCGCGGGAAGCGGGGGAAGCGTGAACGGAACGGCAACGCAGGAAGTGAATTACGAAGCAGATGGTACGGAAGTAAAAGCGGAACCGGCGATTGGTTATCATTTCATCGGCTGGAGCGACGGTGTTCAGACGGATACTCGCCAAGATACCGGGGTCGTGGCTGACTTGACCGTCACGGCTAATTTTGCGATTAACAAATATACGTTGACCTACAAGGCGGGTGATCATGGAACGCTGACAGGCAATAAGCTCCAAACGGTAAATCATGGCTCGGACGGAACGGAAGTAACGGCAGCAGCCGATGCGGGCTATCACTTTGTCCGCTGGGATGACGGCGTAACGACGGCCAGCCGTACGGACTTGAAAGCGAATGGCGATCTTACCGTCACGGCGGAATTCGCGATCGACACGTTTACGCTCACTTACTCCGCGGGAGCAGGAGGAAGCGTGACCGGAGGGGCAGCGCAAGACGTCAATTACGGAGCCGACGGTACGGAAGTAAAAGCGGAACCGGCGATTGGTTATCATTTTATCGGCTGGAGCGACGGTGTTCAGACGGATACCCGCCGGGATACCGGGATTGTGGCCGACTTGACCGTCACGGCTAATTTCGCGATTAACGAATATACGTTGACCTACACGGCTGGGGATCATGGAACGCTGACCGGCGATAAGCTCCAAACGGTTACTCACGGCTCGGACGGAACGGAAGTTACGGCTGTTCCTGATTCCGGATACCGGTTCGCCGGTTGGAGCGACGGGGTGGGAACCGCAACAAGAACGGATCTTAGCGTAGACCGTAACCTGACTGTTACGGCTTCATTTGCCGTAATCAGCAGCAACAGCGGTGGCGGTAATTCGAATCCGGCATTCGGCTCTGAGATCGTCATTGACGGGAAGTCTTACCGCTTAGGCGAGCTGAAGTCTTCCACGCGGGGAGAGCAAACGGTATCGACGCTCCATCTGAGTACGGATCAGTTGAAGGAAATTCTGGCTTCATCGGATCAGCAGGTTACGGTTGTGCTTCCAATCAAGACGGGAGCGGATGTCTCCATTGGCGAAATTCCCGGCGATCTGCTGCAACTGCTTATTCAGAAGCAAGCCACCTTGCGAATTGAGACGGAATATGCCGTATACGCTTTGCCAACCGGGCTTATCGATTTAGCGAAGCTGTTTAATAGCAGCGTAAACGCCAAGGATGTCACGGTTAGCGTGGAAATCGGCAAACCGACGGCAGCAATGACAGCATTGACGCAAAAGGCTGCCTTACAGAATCAGCTTAACCTGGCAGCATCGCCTGTTCAATTCTCGATAACGATATCTTATGGAGACAAGAAGGTTGAGCTCACCGCATTTGCTTCCTACGTGAAACGGATGATTGCTATTCCGGATAACATTGCCCAAAATCCGGGGTTAACGGCGATCGTCGTTGAGCCGGACGGGGCTGTACGGCCAGTGCCAACGAAGCTGGTTACCATTGACGGCAAGCGGTATGCCCTCATCAGCAGTCTTACGAACAGCTTGTATGCGCTCGTGAACAAGAACGTTTCCTTCTCTGACATGAGCAATCATTGGTCCAAGAACGCGGTGAATGATATGGCGTCCCGCCTGATTGTCGGCGGAGCGGGAGACGGGTTGTTCTACCCGGACAAAGCGATTACCCGTGCGGAGTTCGCTGCGATTATCGTTCGCGCGCTGGGGCTTCGCATGGAGAACGGCGCAAGCAGCTTCTCGGATGTGAAAGCATCGGCTTGGTATTCCGATGATGTTCAGACGGCTTACTCGCATCAGCTCATTAACGGGTATCCGGACGGCAATTTCCATCCGAATGACAGCATCACCCGTGAACAAGCGATGACGATTATAGCCAAAGCAATGACTTTAACGGGTATTCAAACCGAAACCGATCTACAAGAGAGCAACGCAAATGCCCTGATCAATGTTTTCTCGGATAAATCAAAAATCTCGGCTTGGGCGTCAAGCGGCATTGCGGCTTGCTTGCAAGCCGGAATCGTATCGGGTCAAAGCGCTTCGATTCTTGCTCCCGCTGCGAATATTACTAGAGCAGAAGCTGTTGTTATGATTCAGCGGCTGCTATCGAAATCGGATTTGATCTAATAAATGAAAAAGACGCTTCCTGTCCTTGCGGATAGGAAGCGTCTTTCGTATGCGCGTACGTCAATTTGTCACTTTATTCCGATATTCCTGAGGCGTAATGCCAAAATGCTTCTTGAACAGCTGGATAAAGTAGCTTGGCTTCTGATAGCCGAGCATAACCGAGATTTCATAGATTTTCTCATCCGTCTGGGCTAGCAGGTCGGCCGATTTCTCCATTCTTGCTCGCAGCAGGTATTCGCTGATTCCTTCGCCCGTCTCTGTCTTATAAATCTTGGACAGGTAGGAAGGGTTGAGATAAACATGCGTCGAGATGGAGTGAAGGGAAGCTTGCTCCAGATGATTATGAATGAACTCCTGAACTTTGCGGATAATGCTGGAGCGGGAGTCTTTATCCTCCGAGTTAACCGACTTGCGGTAGGAATCGATTGTCCGGGCTGTCCATGTACGCAGGTCATCAACCGTATGAATCGGGCTGCCGTTCGCAAATGCGTGGAAGTCATCGCCAATCATATCGGACAGCCATTTCTTGTTCTTATGAGCCAGGGCGGCAAGCGTAGCCGCAATCGAGAAGTAGGCTTCCAGCACATGCTCCTGGGATCCCCGCCATTCCTCCTCAATCTCTCGGAAAATAGCTTCAAGCTTCTCGCCGGCAGCATCCCATTGGCCAAGCTCCAGCATCTGCAGCACGGAAGGCGGGCGGTACAGCTCGCCAAGCAGCTGCGGCGTGCCGCGTGTCGGCTCCTTCGCGAGCGACACGAACAATTCCTGTTCGCTGCCGATGAACTGGCGGAAGTTCGTAATGGAAGTCTGATAGAGAGGGCCAACATCCTGCGGGAAGGATCCTCTCTTGCTCGTAAGAATAGAGATGCCGACCTTGAGGTACGATTTCACGACATGCTGGAGCTGGAAGGCATGGCTCTCAATCCACTCATCCAGATCGCTTGTTATGGTTGAACCGGCTTTGGCTTTCAGGAGACAAACGATAAAGCCGTTCGAATCCTTGCAATGCCACATATCCAGCTGGTCGCCGAATACTTCCTCCGCGATATTGGCCAGCGCATAATCGATTAAAGCCTCGCTCTCGCCGTCATCGTATAGACGGTCTTCGTCATCAATCCGGAGCAGCATCACATGGAAGTCATCGTTCTCTTGGAACGGTACCGTATAAGTGGCAAGTTTTTTGGACAAGCGCTGCGGGGACAATGACTGCTTGCCGCTCAGCATATCCAGAAGCAGATACTCTCTCAGCTTTGGCAGCTGCTCCCGCAAGGAGTACATCGCGCGCTGCATCGAGCTGATCTCAAGCCACTCCTGTTCAAGCTCCTTGATTGCGCGGCGAACCGAGGTCAGCAGCTCATCGTCCGAGGCTGGCTTCAGCAGATAATCGCTGGATTTCAGCTTCAAAGCCTGCTTCGTATATTCGAAGTCGGAGTAACCGGATAGCAGAATGCATTTGGTATGCTTCCAGTTCTGCTTGATTTCCTGAATAAGCTCCAGTCCTGTCATTCCCGGCATCCGGATATCCGTAATCACGACATCAATGGCATGCTCATGCAACAGCCCAATGGCTTCCGGACCGGAATAAGCTTTATGGACAACGTCAACGCCGGCTTCCTCCCATGGCAGCATATCTGCCAGATCGTCGGCAAGTATCGATTGGTCGTCTACAATTAGAAGTTGGCGCATCTCTTATTCCTCCTAAGAATTATGCTTATGAATGTGCTTGGGTCATTGGTTCCCTTCACTGTCATTAGGCCAATACAGCTCGACGGTAAGTCCGCCGTCATCGCCGCGTATCAGCCGGACTCCGGCTTCCTGTCCATATTGCAGAGTCATCCGCTGGCGCGTATTCCACAGGGCGCAGCCTTTATCCTCCGTCGGAGGCATCGACATTTGCAGCTTTAATTGGGCGAGCTGTTCCTCCGTTACGCCAACTCCGTTATCGGTGACGGTTATGACGTTGTACCGGTCATTTTGCGAGCCGGTTATTTGCACCTCACCGCCGCCGATCGGCTCAAGGCCGTGCAGAACGGCATTTTCGACAATCGGCTGAAGGATTAACCGCGGAATTTCAAGTTCCTCCATCGCTTCCGGAATCGTAATGACATAGGTCATATCCTGGACGTTCATCGCCTGGATCGCCAGATAACTCTTCACCAGTTCGATTTCCTCACGCAGGTAAGCGAGTTGTCTTTCGGATCTGGTTGTATACCGGTAATACCGGCTGAGATGCAGCGCAAGCTCCATAACGGATTCTTTTTCCCCAAGCCTCGTAAGACTGCGGATCAGAGAGAAGCAATTATAGAGGAAGTGCGGATTAATCTGCGACTGCAGCTGCTTCAGGTTGGCATCCCTTGAACGAATCTGCTCCAGATACACGTTTTGGATGAGCTGCTCGATCTGAGAAGCCATGTCATTAAAGCTGACGAGCAGGAAGTGAAACTCGTTGTTCGGATGGAACACCTTCAGCTTCGGATATTCGCCTTTCTTCAGCTTTTTCACGCCGCGGATCAGCTCCCGGATCGGAACCTGCACGTTGGTGTACAGCACATAAGCCGCAATCGTGCTGCCGATAAGGAGAAAGACGATGCAGATGTAAAAGAGATTGCTGTTCGCCGTAATCGGCCTGACAACATCATCGATAGGCAGGTAATCAAAGAGGTACCAGCCAAGCTCGGGCATGTACACGCTGTTGACGGTGTATTCGATGCCATCAAGCTTAATGCGGGTATACTGCGATTCCGAAAGCTTTTCCAAATTCACCTTGGCAAGCAGCTTCTTTTGCAGCTCGGCATCGGAGCCGTTAACCGCAAGAATCCTCTGATCCGGCGAGCTGAAGAAGACATCTCCCTTGCTGCCCGCCTTGAAGCGTTCGAGCGCTTTCACTAATTCATCCGCAGAGAAGCTGACCTCAACGATAACTCCCGCATTACTGGATGAGCTGTCATAGGGCTCGCTGAGAAACCTTACAAACCTTGGATTGTTCTGGTAATAAGGGGCAACGTTCTCGGTATATTTCCAAACCTTTGAATAGTTTTTCGTTACGAGATCTTTATCGTATTCCAGATGGAAGTCGGTTGAAACGAAGGTGTTGGTGGCCGGCGCATAGATGCTAATCGTTGTATCCCAATCGGAGGAGGCATTAATCAGCCGAAGCTTGTCGGCAATGCGAATCTTCTGGTCCGTTTGTTCATATAGGGTGGCTATCTCCAAAAATTCGAGGGTACGGACGTTAATGTCTTCGGTTATCATAAGGCCGCTCTTCGCCAGCTGTTCCGCCGTTTCATCGGTCTGGGCCGCAAAGTAGGACAAGTCCTTGTGCATGGAGATTTCCACTTCGTTCATAACAACGTCCATGCTTGTCTTATTCGAAAACCAGTAGAGGGCGATAATCGGAATGAGCAGCAAAACGATGATGCCGACTATTTTTGTAAACGTATTCAATCGCAGCGACATTCTGGTCCGTCTCCCCGCAGCAAAGTGGATGAAAACAAAAAATTTGGGTATCGTTCTAAAATCATTGGCGCAGACTTCGCGATTCCCCGATTGCTATACTTACTATACATCATGATGAAACTCTGTCAATCGACAAATAGAATAGCGGAAAGGACAATGGGGATGGGGACAACGACAAAGGCGATAGCCGGCAATGAGGTCTTGCGGCAGGAGACTGACAAATCGAAAACGAGAGGATTTTTGAAGAGGACATGGCCGCTTCACGTCATGCTGCTTCCGGCGGTAATCCTGCAATTTATATTCGTGTACGTACCTCTCGGAGGATTGGTTATCGCTTTTCAAGACTACAAACCGTACGATGGCATTTTCCATTCCAAGTGGGTAGGGCTTGAGCATTTCAAATTTATGTTCGATTATCCGGACATTAAGCAGGTTATTACGAACACCGCACTGATTGCGGGACTAAAAATTATATGCGGCATTATCGTGCCGTTCGTGTTTGCTCTTTTGCTGAACGAGGTGAACTTTAATCCTTTCAAGCGTACGGTGCAGACGCTGGTCTATCTGCCTTACTTCATCTCCTGGGTGTTCCTGGGAGGGATTCTGAACGACATGCTCGCATCGGACGGAATTATTAACTCGGTGCTTCATAACTGGTTTGGCGTGAAGGAGTCCATTCTGTTCCTGGGCGATGGGAACTGGTTCCGGTTTGTCGTTGTGCTTAGCGATGTCTGGCAGCAGTTCGGTTACGGCACAATCGTGTATCTCGCGGCGTTGGCAGGGGTGAATCCTTCCCTCTATGAGGCGGCGGAGGTAGACGGCGCGACACGCTGGAAGCAGACGCGGCATGTAACGATTCCTTCGCTTCTGCCGATTGTAATCGTAGTGGGGACGCTGGCGCTTGGCAATATTTTGAACGCAGGCTTCGACCAAATCTTCAACTTGTATAATCCGCTTGTCTACAGCAAAGGCGATATTATAGACACGTTCGTTTACCGTACGGGTATTCTGAACGGGCAGTACAGCTTGGCCACGGCAGTTGGCATCTTCAAATCACTAATCGGTTTTGTGTTAATTATCGTCGGTTACAAGCTCGCTCAAAAATATGCGGATTATAAAATCTTCTAGAAAGGGGTACCTGCGCACATGTATCAAAAGACATTTGGTTATCGGGCATTCTCGGTATTTAACTATTTAATCCTGGCTCTAGCAGGCCTGTTGTGTATTATACCTATCATTCATATACTCGCGATCAGCTTTAGTGCCAGTGCTCCCGCGAATGCGCATTTGGTCGGCATGTGGCCGGTAGATTTCAATACCGAATCGTATACGAAAACCATGAACAATCCGAATTTCCTCCGGGCGTTCTGGATCTCTATCGGGCGTACGGCACTTGGCGCATCCATTACGCTGGCGGTTATTACGTTAGGCGGTTATGCGCTGTCGAAGGATACGACGGCATTCAAAGCCCGTTCGCGATACGCTTGGTATTTCGTATTTACGATGTGGTTCAGCGGCGGTATAGTGCCTCTTTACATCGTCATTCGCAATCTTCATATGATGAATACGATTTGGGCGCTTGTTCTTCCTGGCTCCGTTGCCGTATTCAACATGATTCTCTTGATGAACTTCTTCCGCGCCACGCCAAAGGAGCTTGAGGAAGCAGCCTTTATCGACGGAGCGGGACATTTCTCTATTCTGTTCCGAGTTTATCTGCCTCTGGCTATGCCGGCGATTGCTACGATGTCGCTGTTTACGATTGTCGGCAACTGGAATGCTTGGTTTGACGCTTTGCTCTATATTAACGACTATCGCAACTATCCGCTCGCAACCTTCCTGCAGACGATTATCGTTCAGCAGGACTTCAGCAAGCTGAACCCGGACGTGAATGAACTCAAGAACATTTCCCAGCGTACGGTGAAGGCGGCTCAGATCTTTATCGGGATGCTTCCGGTTCTGGTCGTGTATCCGTTCCTGCAGCGGTTTTTCGTCAAAGGGATTGTCCTTGGCGCGGTAAAAGAATAGAAATTAAGAAGATAACAAAATGGCATGTTACTCAAAATTATGGTATTTCTATCAGTAAAAACCAAGACTATAGTATTACTTGAGAGTAAATAAAGCGCTCTCATGCTATAATAATCATTTTACGGGGGGAAAAAAATGCATAATTCAATGAAAAAGCTTATGCTCGTTTCGTTGACTGGCGTACTTGCGGCAAGCCTTGCGGCATGCGGATCAAACAACAATAATAACGGTAATAAGCCATCTAACGACCCTGCAGCAACGAACTCCGGCAACGCGGCAGCAACGAACAATGCGGGCACGGACAACGCGGGAAGCGGTGCGGACGAGACGGGCTGGGACGGCAAGAAATACGTAGAGCCGATCACTCTGACAACGGTTAAAGGCGTAGGTACGAACTACTTCTTCAAAACGGGCGAAACGATGGAAAACAACGTTTTGCAAAAGTATATGAAAGACAACCTTGGCATCGATGTTAAATACGACTGGGTTGTAACGGATACAAACGACGCTTACAAAACGAAGCTTCGCCTGATGCTTTCCTCCGGCGAGAAAATGCCTGACGTTATTACGTACCGCGGCGATATGGAAACCGTTAATATGCTGATTGACTCCGGTCAATTCATGTCGGTTAACGAGCTGTTCGACAAGTATGCCGGCGATGAGTACAAAAAAGCGGCAGCACTAAACCCGGATACCTTCCTTCCGGTAACGCGCGACGGCGAGAAAATGGCGCTTCCGGTTCTCGACTACGCATACAACGACGATATGGTTCTATGGCTTCGTCAGGACTGGATGGATAAATTAGGCCTTCAAGCTCCTAAAACGGTTGCCGACCTTGAAGCCATCATGGATGCATTCACCAATAAAGATCCGGATGGCAACGGCAAAGCGGATACATTCGGTATGGCTCTCGGCTTCAAAAACGGCTTCCTGAACTGGATGACGGACGTGAGCTGGCTGTTTGGCGCTTACGGCACAATGCCGGGCCAATGGAACAAAGCGGCTGACGGCACGCTGGCTTTCGGCTCCGTAGATCCGGCTGCCAAGCAAGCTCTCAGCACATTGAAAACCTGGATGGATAAAGGCTGGATCTCGAAAGACTCCGGTTTGAAAGACGATACTTCCGGTTCCGAGTTCTTCACGAAAGGTCAAGCAGGCGCAATCGTTGGCCGTAACTGGCTGCCGGACTGGCCGTTTGGCGATCTGATCAACAACGTTCCGGGCGCGAAATACAAAGCTTATCCAATCCCTGCCGGTCCAGACGGTAAAATCGGTTCCCAAAGCGGCAACCCTTCCGTTAACGGCTGGATGCTGATCAACAAAAAGGCGGCTCATCCTGAAGCGCTGCTCCGCTACTACAACTTCTTCTTCGATAACTGGGCGAACCCGCAAAAAGGCAGCGAGTTCGAAAACGGCTTCGCGGAAGGCTACGACTGGGCTAAATTGCCGGACGGCACGATCACGAAGGATCCGCAAAAATATCCGGACCTGTTCCCGAACTATGCGGACCGCACGCATCTCGTAGAGCCAATCTACTACTCGCTGACATTTGAAGGCGCTCGTCAACCGGCTCTGTATGCGGACACGATGATTAAGCTGTATAACGGCGAAGCTCCAACAACGCCATACGAAGAGCAGACAAAAGCCGTTCGTAAACCGGAGAATCTGGAAGCGATGAAGATCGTTATGGATCAAAAAGATATCCGTATGAAAAACTACTTCCAAGGTCCTCTGACGGAAACAATGAAGTCCAAAAACGAATTGCTGAACAAACTGGTTAACGAATCGTTCTCCAAAATCATCTACGGTCAAGCACCGCTGGATTCGTTCGATACAATGGTAGAGAACTGGAAGAAATCCGGCGGCGACCAAGTAACGAAAGAAGTTAACGATTGGTACGCTTCGGCTTCGAAGTAATCTAGCAATAGCTGCTAGCAACAGGATAAGGAACGCCATATTTACGTCAGGCGTTCCTTTTCTTTTGCCGGTAATCATTTATTGAAAATTCTGAAAACGTTTACAACTAGAACAGTCACCCTGGTCATCTTGCTTGAGAGGGGAAACAGTGTTGACTAGAAAAAAAACAAGAAGGTTATTGTCGTTAGTGATGTCGGTCGTTATTGCCGTAAGTTATGTGCCGTCAGCCGTATTTGCGGCTTCGGATACGTCAGCGGTAGCCACAAGTGCTGCTGCGCCGGATGTTGCGGGGCATTGGGCTTCGCAGCAGGTAACGGATTGGACATCGAAGGGTCTCGTTAACAGCTATCCGGACGGAACCTTTAAGCCGGAGCAAGGCATTACGCGCGCGGAATTTACGAAGCTGATTAACAGCTTGTTTGGCTTTACGGCAAAAGGAGAGAACAGCTTCTCGGATGTTGGGGCAAATGCATGGTATGCCGATTCGGTGTCGATCGGAAAGAAAGCAGGCTTTATTAACGGTTATCCGGATGGAACCTTTAAACCGAATGCGGCAATTACAAGACAAGAAGCGGCAAAAATGGCTGCGGGACTGTTCAGTTTGCCGGCAGTAACGGCTGCTGACCCGCTTGAAGCCTTTCAGGATAAATCGCAGGTTGGCGCGTTTGCGGTAGAGCCGCTGGGCCAATTGGTAAGCGGAGGTTATTTGAAGGGCTTCCCGAACGGGACGGTTCAGCCGCTTAAGTCGATTACGCGTGCGGAAGCGGTTGTTCTGTTAAGCCGTCTGGCAGGCGAGGTTTACGTGAAAGCACAGACATACAAGGATCAGAAGCTGGCGGGCAACGGGCTGGTGAACCTTGACGGGGTAACGATCGAGAATTCGGCAATCGGCGGGAATCTCTATTTGACCGCTGGGATTGGCGAAGGCGATTTTACGCTGAAAAACACGGAAGTGAATGGAACCATCTTTATCAGCGGCGGCGGGGTACATAGTATTCACCTGAACAATGTGCACGTGCCAGCTATCATTGTTGATAAGAAGGAAGGTCCGGTACGCGTCATTGTTGACGGCTCGGAGGTCGGAACGATGGATTTGAATTCCGATACGGTACTGGAGACGAACAATTCGGATATCGATCATCTGAACAGTAATCAATCCGATTCCAGCTTGAACGGGAAAGATCTGGACAAGGATCAGACTTATGTCGTAGACAGCGGAAGTACTCCGGGAACCGGTGGTGGAAGCAACGGCGGCGGTGGGACGCCAACACCTGCGCCGACTGCAGCGCCAACCCCGACACCGACGCCAACGCCAACGGAGACGGCAACCCCGACACCAACGCCAACACCAACGCCGGTTGATGAGTGGGAAGTGGTCTGGAGTGATGAGTTTGACGGATCCGGCAGCAATCTCGATACCAATGGCGTAAACCTCGACAAGTGGGGTTATCAGCTTGGCACGGGTTCGCAATACGGCCTTGACGGCTGGGGCAATAACGAGCAGCAAAGCTATGAAGCGGACAATATGAAGGTGGAAGACGGCAAGCTAGTGATTACGGCGAAAAAAGAAGCGAACAGCAATAATAAGCCTTATACTTCGGGCCGGATTTTCACTCAAAATACGTTTGCCAAAGCCTATGGCAAGTTTGAAGCGAAGCTGAAGCTGCCGAAGGGGCAAGGCTTCTGGCCAGCGTTCTGGATGATGCCGGCAACAAGCGAATACGGCACATGGGCATCTTCCGGGGAGATCGATATCATGGAAGCGGTCGGCCGACTGCCGGGCGAAGTTTCCGGAACGATCCATTACGGCAAAGCCGCTCCGGGCAACCGCTACACGGGTAACAAATACAACTTCCCAAGCGGAACGGATTTCAGCGGCGAGCATGTCTATGCCGTTGAATGGGAGCCGGGCGAAATCCGCTGGCTGGTGGACGGAGTTGTCTATCAAACGCAAAACAACTGGAACAGCTGGGGAATTGACCAGCCGGCGAAATATGCTTATCCGGCACCGTTTGATAAACCGTTTTATATGATTTTGAACCTGGCGGTTGGCGGTAACTTCGACGGCGGCAAGATGCCGCTGGACGACAATGCCCGTACGATGGAAGTCGATTATGTCCGCGTCTACGATAAGAAGGGCGGATATGGAGCGGAAGGACTTGAAGAGCCAAAGGTTGAACAAGAGGCTCTGCCTGACAATCATAAACCGGCCATTGACGGCAACTACGTGCATGATATCAATTTCGCGAATGGCTTTAAGACCGTAGCAACAGACTCGGATACCTTGGATCCGGAAAAATGGAACTTCGTGCATGTCCCTACTTATAACGGCAACGGCTCCATCGGAACCGACGTTATTGGCGGCAAAACGTATGCTAAAGCGGATATTACGGCGGGAGGCTCGCAGGACTATTCCGTACAGCTCATCCAGAATGTTACCGTAGGCAAAGGCAGATACTACAAGCTTTCCTTTGATGCCAAATCCACTACGAACCGGACAATGTCCGCCAAGATCGGCGGCGGCGCTGACCGCGGCTGGGCAACTTATTCCGACGTCTTGTCGGCAAGCCTGACCGATGAATTCAAAACCTACAGCATGACGTTCCAGATGGCTGCCGATACGGATGTCCTGGCTCGCCTGGAGCTTAATATCGGTCTGAACACAAATCCAGTATGGATCGGCAATGTGAAGCTGGAGGAAGTGGACGCACCGGATCCGTATAACGAGGACGCGGCGAAAGAGCCTATTAACGGCAATCATGTCTATAACGGCAATTTTGACCTTGGAAGATTGGACCGTCTGACTTACTGGCATTTCAATACGGCGGACGGTGCGGCGGCAACAGCTTCCGTAGATCCGGAAGATCGCGAATTCAAGGCGAATATTACGAATGGCGGAGCGAATGCTTCTTCCATTACCTTGCTTCAAAAAGGCGTCAACCTGATTCCGAACAACGACTATCAAGTGAAGTTTAACGCAAGCTCAGCTTCCGACCGTACAATCAAGGTTGGCATTCAGAAGCAGGACGGTACGAATGCGGTGGATCCAATTGAAGTGAATCTGACTTCTTCATCCGCTGTACAGACGGTGAACTTTAACTCCGCGGCAGCAGCCGACGACAAAGCGATTCTTGTCTTTATGCTTGGCGGAAGCGATGCGGATGTCAACATCGATAATGTGGTTATGACCCGTCTGACCAACAATGGCATCGGCGACTTGCCGCTCTCCGAGCAGTTCCCGCTGAAGAACGGCGACTTCTCGAACGGCAAAGCATCGTGGAACCTGCATGTGCAAGGCTCTTACGACGGCTGGGATAAAGTGACCGGCTATAACGAAGAGGCAGGAAGCATGAAGGTTAACGTAAACAGCGTTGGCAACAATCCTTGGGATGTCATGCTGATGCAAAACGATTTTACTCTCCGCAAGGACAATACCTATCTTGTATCCGTAGATCTCAAATCAACCGCGGAGCGCGACGTGGAGATTGTCGTGGATAATGCCGGCGGACGGCTGCTCTCGAAGATGGAGCACCTGACGGCAGACTATCAGACCTTTACGTATGAGCTGCCTGTTACGGCAGATACGTTAGCCTCCTTTAAAGTACTGCTCGGCAAGCAAGCAACCAATCCGGCAGGCGCGCATGATGTGTACGCGGACAATGTACGCGTGGAAATCAAAGGCGCACGCGAGAAAGCCTTCCTATTAAAGAACGGCTACTTCACGGACGGGGAAGCGAACTGGTCGAAACATATTCAAGGCGTCTATGACGGTACTTCGAAAGCAACGTTTGATTTTACAAGCGGCAGAGCAAAGATCAATGTCGAGAATGTAGGCGCGAATCCTTGGGATGTGATGCTCTTCCAAGAACCGCTTCCGGTGAAGAAGGATAATACCTATATCGTAACCTTTGATGCAAGATCAACAGTGGCCAAAACCATTGAGGTTATTGCGGAGAACGGCACTTATACCCGTTATCTGAATCAAAAATTTACGCTAGGCGAAACAACGAAGAGCTACGCCTTCGAGTTTACGATGCCTAAGGATGATACGGTAGGCTTGAAGTACCTCCTTGGCAAGAACGGCGATGCCCTGGCAGCTCATGATGTCTTTATCGACAACGTCCGATTCGAGCGGAAGGGCGCCAAGGAAGCATTGGGAGAAAGGGTATCGCTCGTGAACGATATCCGCCTTACTTCGGCTCCAATCGTTACGCCTGACGTGACGGACAACAGCCTGGGCAAGGACATTACGCTGACCTTTGCATCCCAGCCGGGCTGGAGCAGCTCGATTAACGCGATCACCGTGGACGGAACAGCGCTTGAGGCAGAAGATTACGCGGTGGGAACAAACAGCATTACGATCAAAGCGAGCGTATTTGCAGCAGCAGGCGATTACGTTATCGTTATTGCGGCAACCGGTTACGAGCTGGGGCAAGTCACGCAAACGGTCGAGGCGCAGCAAATGTGGAGCTTGGTCTGGTCCGACGAGTTTAACGGCGATGCCGTCACTCCCGATACAAACGGCGTCGACTTGACGAAGTGGGGCTACCAGGAAGGCAATGGCTCCGAATACGGCGTTGCGGACTGGGGCAATAACGAGCAGCAATACTACCGCAAGCAAAATATCGCCGTTGATCCGGCAACCGGCAATCTGGTTATTACCGCGAAAAAAGAGACGTTTAACGGCAAGCCGTATACGTCCGGCCGTCTCTGGACCAGCAATACGTTTACGAAAGCCTACGGCAAATTCGAAGCCCGGATGAAGCTGCCGGAAGGAACAGGCATATGGCCGGCCTTCTGGATGATGCCAGCCGATAGCGAATACGGCGGCTGGGCAGCATCCGGAGAGCTCGATATTATGGAAGCGAGAGGCCGTCTGCCGCATGAAGTCGGCGGAACGATCCATTACGGCAAGAACGCTCCGAACAATAAAGCAACGGGTGCGGCTTACACCTTCCCCGAAGGCGAATCGATCTCCGGCTATCATACCTACTCGGTAGAATGGGAGCCGGGCGAGATCCGCTGGTACGTGGACGGCAATCTCTATCAAACGGTTAACAACTGGAACAGCTGGGGAGCCGATCAGCCGGATAAATACGCTTATCCCGCGCCGTTTGACAAACCGTTCTATATTATTCTAAACCTGGCCGTCGGCGGTCAATTTGACGGCAATCGTCTTCCGGCTGACAGCGATCTGCCAGCTAAAATGGAAGTGGACTATGTTCGCGCCTACGAACTGACGGGCCGTCCTTACCGTACGCCGGTAGAGCCGGATTCGAAGGACGAGATTCCGGCTAACGCAAAAGCGATTGTCGATCAGGACTTCGAGCATGGCCTGACCGATATTACGGATTCCACGCAGGCGCTTGATGCGAACTACTGGAACTTCCTGCATACGCCGGACTTTGGCGGCGCGGGTTCCGCGGTTGTGGATACCATTGGCGACGATAAGTTCGCCAAAGTATCGATTACGGGTGGCGGCAACCAGAATTACGCTCTGCAATTGATTCAGTATGCAACCATTACGAAAGGCCATGCTTACAAAATCAGCTTTGACGCCAAAGCGGCGGCGGCAAGAAATATCAGCCTGAAGGTAGGCGGCGATGCGGATAACGGCTGGGGCGCTTATTCGGATAATTTCGATGCCGCGCTGACAACCAATCTGAAGCATTATGAATACCGCTTCCTGATGAATAACGATACCGATCTTGCCGCGCGGCTGGAGCTTAACCTTGGTCTCAATACCAATACGGTATGGATCGGCAATATCAAGATCGAAGAGGTTGACGCGGTATCCGAGCAAAACGGGGCAAAAGCGCCGCTTGGCAACGGACAGCATGTGTACAACGGCAATTTCGATCTGGGATCGATGGACCGTATGACTTACTGGAACTTTGAAACTTCAGGCGGCGCGAATGCTGCCGCTTCGGTTGACCCAGATGCAAGACAGCTTGATGCAGCCATCGCAAACGGCGGAGACAGTCCACCCAACATTACCTTAACGCAAAAAGGAATCAATCTGCTGCAAAACGATTCCTATAAACTGAACTTCAAGGCTTCGGCAGACTCGGAACGTTCCATTAAGGTTTCATTCGTAAGCAAAGACGGCCATACGGTCTATGCTTCGAAGGACTTTACAATCGGCACGGCAATGGGCAATCAGGAGTTCGCGTTTACCATGCCGGTTGGCGTAACGGATGAGGAAGGCCAGCTTGTCTTTGGACTAGGCGGCAATGATGCGGATGTTGCAATCGACAATGTCTCCTTGATCCGCACGACAAATAATAACTTCGACTTCACGGGCGTGGATCTGTTCCCGCTGAAGAACGGCGATTTCTTCGCCAGCCTTCTGAATTGGGAGCAGAATACGCAAGATGGCGGAGCTGCGCAATTCTCTACGGAGAATGGCGCCGCGAAGCTTAATATCACAAGCCTGGGCAATCAGCCGTATAGCAATATGCTGATTCAAGGCGGAATGAGCTTCAAGAAGGGCTTAACATATACGCTGGAGTTTGACGTAAAAGCCTCCGTTGCCCGCGACCTGCAAGCGACATTGGAAAATGCATCGTACGTCCGGAGATTTGATTCCGGCATGCAAACAGTCGGTACGGACTGGACGCATCTGAAATTTACGGTTCGCCCTACAGCCGACGAATTGCTGGCGCTTAAAATCATGCTTGGCAAGACGCCTGGCGGTGCGGTAGGTACCGTATGGATCGACAACGTGGTGCTTGAAGTGGAAAATGCGCCGGTGAAGCGTCCGCCTACGATGGTAGCGGACAGTACGGATAACCTTGCTGGCCAAGAGATCGCGATTCCTTTTGCGGATGACGCTGCCTGGAGAGGCGCTATTACGTCGGTGTCCGTAAACGGTGCTGCTCTGAATGGTTCGCAATACACCATCACGGCAGGTACATTGACGCTTCATTCGGATGTCTTCTCCGTTGACGGCAACTACCCTGTGAAGGTAGCCGCGACCGGATACGGCGATGCTGTCCTGACGCAGCAAGTTTTCGCCGGCGATGGCAACCTCGTATTGAACGGCAGCTTTACGAACGGTACGGCGAACTGGGAATCGTGGAAAGGAGCCGACGACTACTCTTCGATTACGGTAGAGGATGAGAAGGCGACAATCCAAATCAACTATAACGGCGGCATGGATCCGCAATGGGGCGTTCCGTATACGTGGTCCACGCAGTTCATGCAATCCGGCATCAAGCTGCAATCCGGCAAAACGTATGAGCTAAGCTTTAAAGCCTGGTCGACCGTTAACCGTCCGATTCTGGTCGAGTTGACCGGGTATAGCGGCAATCAGCAGGTGTTGTTCAATCTTACAGGCGACTCTTCTACGGTCTACACGAAAGTATTGAAGCCAACAGCCGACATGACGCTGACGGTGAAATACTTGCTCGGTAACGTGATTAGCGGGGACATCACGACACCATCCGGCGAGCATACGATTCATATCGATGAAGTAGCTGTCCGCGAGAAGGTATCACCGCCAACAGTAACAGCAGATTCGACGGATAATAAGCTGACCTATCCAATTGAACTGACTTTTACGGATAATGCCGCGTGGAGTAACGCCATTACGGGTATTACGGTTGACGGGGAAGCTGTGACTGCAGGTAAATATACGGTTGCAGCAGGCAAAATCACGCTTGACGCGTCCCTGTTCCCATCGGTCAAGACGTACTCGATCGCCATCCTGGCTAATGGATATGCGGCAGCGGAAGTTTCGCAGGAAGTGAAGACCAACGCGAAGAACATCGCGCTTGGCAGCACGGCAACCGCATCGACCAACAATCAGCCTGCGTCTAACGCGATTGACGGCAAGGCCGGAACAAGATGGGAGAGCGCTGCACAGGATCCGCAGTGGATCTCGCTTGATCTGAAGAAGCTTTACAAGCTGGACAGCATGACGCTGAGCTGGGAAGGGGCTTACGGCAAGACGTATACGGTTCAAGTCTCTTCGGCGGAAACGCCGGGGGATAACGACTGGACAACAATCTTTACCGAGCCTTCCGGCAACGGCGGTATCGACAACATTACGCTGCACGGCGAAGAAGCGCGTCATGTACGGATCTATGGTACGGCAAGAGGTACCCAATGGGGCTACTCGTTGTGGGAGGTTGAAGTATACGGCAATCCGTTGAGTCCCGATCCGGTATTGCCGCTTGGTCCAGCTTTGACAGCGGATACGACCGATAATAAGGTTGGCAATAGCATCGATCTTGCCTTTACCGGCGATTCCGCATGGGAAAGCGCGATTACGGCCGTTAAAGTAAACAATGCAGCACTTGCAGCCGGTCAGTACACGGTTGCGGCAGGCAAAATTACACTGAACCCAAGCGTATTCGCTGCGGCAGGCAGCTACCCTATTACAGTGACAGCATCGGGTTATGCCGATACGGAAGTGACGCAAGTCATCGCAGCGGATGTGAACCTTGCCCTAGGCAAGACAGCCGTCGCTTCCTCCGTACAAGGCGCATTCCTGGCGGCTGAAGCAACTGACGGCGATTCCGGCTCGAGATGGGGCGCGGATTGGACAACAAACACGGATAACCATCCGGAGTGGATTTACGTGGATCTTGGTGCCGTAGAATCCTTCAGCAAACTTGTTCTGAACTGGGAAGGAGCTTACGGGAAATCGTTCGACATTCAAGTGGCTCAGCCTGGTGCCGATCTGACCGATAACGCGAGCTGGACGACAGTCCATACCGTCTCGGGACAATCGCTTAGCGGAGACGGCTTGAAGCAGATCATCAACCTGGATGCGCCTGCGCAAGGTCAATATGTTCGAATTTACGTAACGGAGAAGGGCTTTGCTCCATACGGTCCTTCGTTATACGAAATCGAGATCTATAACAGCTAGTAAATTGTATTGCGCAAAAATGCCCGCTCGAGGCACGTTTGAGCGCAAAAAGACACACTAATTTGTGAGGTTAGACTCACTATTGCGCAAAAATGCCCGCGATAGGCATGAATACAGCGGAAAAGCTCACTAATAGTGAGCTTTTCCGCCGTAAAGCGGTGCTCGGTGCTGCTTCAAGCTCGAAATAGTGAGTAATTCCGCCTAAAGCGCACGCTTCTCCTCACAAACAGTGAGGCTACCTTCACTATTGCGCAAAAATGCCCGCTCGAGGCACGTTTGAGCGCAAAAAGCCACACTAATTATTGAGGCCACCATCACTATTGCGCCAACATGCTGCCCGAGGGTTGTATTGGCGAAGAAAAGGGGTGTCCAATCGTCATGTTCATGACTTATGGGATACCCTCTTTTCTTGTTCATGCGGCGTTAGTGCGGTGCGGGTGAGCAGAGCAATAAGACCCCAGCAGGGTCTTATCATTAGATCGATTAGTGGAAATGATCGGTATAAGACCCTTTGAGGGTCTTATTTGCCTTAATGGCCGCTAAGTGGTTTGATAAATGAAAAAGCTGTTCCGTTTCGTACGGAACAGCTTTTATATCTTTTACAACTTCGAGAAGGCATGCTCCGCAGCCGCGAGAGTAACTGCGATATCTTCTTTCGTATGGGCAGTGGTCATGAACCATGCTTCATATTTGGATGGGGCCAGGTTGATGCCCTGCTCCAGCATAAGTTTGAAGAAGCGGCCGAATATTTCGCCGTCGGTATCCTGCGCTTCATCATAGTTGGTCACCGGATGATTGCAGAAGTGGGCCGAGAACGAACCTCGAATTTGGTTAACCGTCAGCGGGATGCCGTGCTTTGCTGCCGAGACGCGCAGGCCGTCTGCGAGCGTTGTCGCCAAATCGTTCATGCGGTCATAGATGCCTGCTTCCTGAAGCACCTCAAGGCACGCGATTCCGGCGGAGATGGAAGCGGGATTGCCTGCCATCGTGCCTGCCTGGTATGCAGGGCCAAGCGGAGCAACCTGCTCCATAATTTCCTTGCGGCCGCCATAAGCGCCAATCGGGAGTCCGCCGCCGATGATTTTGCCAAGTGAGGTAAGGTCCGGCTCGATGGCTTTGAAATCCGGGAAGACATTAAACGTCTGCGTAGTGCCGTAGTGGAAACGAAATGCCGTGATAACCTCGTCATAAATAACAAGGGCTCCGGCTTCGCGCGTCATTTTGCAGAGACCCTCCAGGAATCCGGGCTTTGGCATAACCATGCCGAAGTTGCCGACAATCGGCTCCACCATAACGGCGGCCGTATCGTCACCCCAGCGCTCCAGCGCTTCCTTGAGGGCATCCAGATCGTTAAACGGCACCGTAATCACTTCTTGCGCGATGCTGGTCGGAATGCCGGCGCTGTCCGGTATGCCAAGCGTAGAAGGGCCGGAGCCCGCGGCAACGAGTACAAGGTCGGAATGGCCGTGATAGCAGCCGGCGAATTTGATGATTTTATTGCGTTTCGTGAAGGCGCGGGCTACGCGGATTGTCGTCATAACGGCCTCTGTGCCGGAGTTCACAAAGCGGACTTTATCCAGAGAAGGGATCGCTTCCTTCAGCATGCGGGCCATTTGGATTTCCAGCTCGGTAGGCGTACCGTACAAAATTCCGTTCTGGGCTGCGCGGACAATCGCTTCGGTAATATGCGGATGGGCGTGTCCCGTAATGATCGGGCCGTAAGCCGCCAAATAATCGATATAGCGGTTATCGTCGACATCATAGAAGTACGCGCCTTCCGCGCGCTTCATGAACACCGGCGCGCCGCCGCCAACCGCTTTGTAAGAACGGGAAGGGCTGTTGACGCCCCCAACGATATGCTGCAGCGCTTCCTCGTAAAGCGCCTCTGAACGTTTGCGTTGCATAGACATGAAAGAAATCCTCCGTAATTCGTAATATGTAAGCCGTTTGCGTGCGCAAGCAGCCTGAATGAAGAAAAATCGACACTTCCCATTATCGCGCAGTCGGAGCAAAAAGCAAAGTCATGCTCAAGGGGCGTTTCTTGCCAAACAGATATCTTTCTCCCCGTTGTAATTTATAGGCAAAGCAAGTTGCGTGATCTTCATCCGCCAATGCATGGCTATGCTGCTCATTCACTCTTTGTACGTAATGCAGTATATATTTGCCCCAGGAACAGGGTTAGGGCGAGTTATGCTGTACCAAATGCAGTATATCACTCGGAAGCTAGCTCAATTGGGCGGTTAAGTCTTATTATCCTGCATTCCGTGCAGCATATATCTGCCTATTGGCTCAAAATACGTGAATATGCTGTACTTCGTGCAGCGTATCGCGCGACAGCTAATGATTAAACAAATGAAAGGTTAGTGAGCTCTAACTTTAACCGCAGGAATGCGAAAGGACCAGATCTCGCCGGTTGGCGGAGGTCTGGTCCTTTTTTGCAACGCTAACTCCCTTAATCTATATCCCTATTGCGCTGTGCTGCCGTTAGTTGCAGTGGTATCGGTTCCGTTCTCGGCGCCCGGTGAAGGGGATGGTGTGGTCTCTGTATCATCCTTCGCCAGCGTATCCTGAACCGAAGCCTTTAGCTCATCCAGGTCGCGAACGCCAATGACGGCTGCTCCGCCTACATGCTCTTCGGCAATATCGTCCATCGGAGGAATTTGCTGCGTGCCTGCCAAGTGGGAATCTACGCCCAGCTGGCCAAGCTTCAGCATGTCCGTAACCTGAAGGTTCGTCTCAATGTAAGGCGATACGCTGTCCAGAATCTTTTTCATCTGGACGATGTTCCAGCCCGACTTAAGCTTATCGGCTACGGCGCCTAAAAATTCACGTTGGCGCTCGGTACGGGTGAAGTCGCTCATTGCGTCGTGGCGGAAACGGACGTATTGCAAGGCTTTGTCGCCGTCGAGCAGCTGGTAGCCCTTCTTCAGATCGATATCATATTTATTTTTGTCGGCATTGTCTGTATAGTGCATATCCTTCTCAACATCGAAGTATACGCCGCCGATCGTATCGACCAATGCTTTGAATCCTTCAAAATCGGTGTAGACATAATATTGAATATCCAGACCAAGCAGATCGCCAACCGTCTTCATGGCAAGCTGCGGTCCGCCTAACGTAATGGCTGTATTGATCCGGCCTTTGCCATGACCCTCGATATCGACGTAGGTGTCGCGGAGGACGGAGAATAAATGAGCTTTTTTGGTTACCGGGTCAAACGACGCAATCATAATTGAATCGGACCGCGGCACCTGATTTTCTTCCAAACCGCGGGCGTCGCCGCCCAGAAGCAGAATGTTGACGCGTTCTTTGCCTTCCCATTTCGGAGGTGCTTCTACGGTGGTGTTGTTTTCGAATTGGCCAAATCGGGAATCCTCTTTGTCCTTGCTGAAATTGTCTAACGAACTATATACGCCGGTGCCCCAGTAAACAAGGCCGGCGATGGCAATAACTATAACTACGAGAAAACCGCTGAGTACCCATTTCCAAGGTTTTCTTTTCTTTTTAGCTTTTGTAGCCATGACTGTAGTAGTGCTCCTTTCAGCAACTCTTCCTGCAAAAGTGTGTAAACCCAAATCAGACAGGCGATCCATCGCTCCCGAACCGATGATGCCTGCCATTTACGCAAAACAATAACTATTGTAATATTACATATCATAAAATTATAAAGCGGAACGATGGATAGACGCAAGTTTTATCGTTTCCCTTGGAAAAAACTCATAATTCCCCGGGAAATGTCGACCGTTCAAAACGGAGAGGAGATTATTCAAGCTTATGCTGGCGATTGATGTCAAAGATCTGCGAAAGCAGTTTAAAGTACAGAAGAACAGAGAAGGACTGTCCGGCGCACTGAAAGACCTGTTTAAACGGGAATACAACGAGGTTACAGCCGTTAAAGATATATCGTTCCAAATTCCGCAAGGCGAGATTTGCGGTTATATCGGCGAGAATGGCGCAGGCAAATCGACGACGATCAAAATGCTGACCGGCATTCTGGTACCGACATCCGGACAACTAAAAGTGAACGGTTATGTACCCTTCAAAGACCGCGAAAAATTTGTCGGGGGGATTGGCGTTGTTTTCGGCCAGCGCTCCCAGCTTTGGTGGGATATCGGTGTTATTGAGTCTTTCCAGTTGCTGCGCAAAGTATATCGCGTTTCCGAGCAAGATTTCCGCAAAAGATTGGACAACCTCGTGGAACGCCTTGATCTTGGCGATCTGCTGAACCGTCCTGTCCGCAAGCTGAGCCTCGGCCAGCGGATGCGCTGCGAGCTGGTTGCGTCGCTGCTTCATAACCCGTCGATCCTGTTCCTCGATGAACCAACCATTGGTCTGGATATCGTGGTGAAAACGGAAATCCGCGAGTTCCTGAAGGATTTAAATCGTGAAGAAGGGACTACGATTCTGCTTACCACTCATGACCTTCAGGATATCGAAGCCTTGTGTTCGCGCGTCATTATGCTGGATGACGGCCGGATTATTTATGACGGCGGGCTGGAAGAGCTGAAGAACCGCTGGAGCAAAGGCCGCGAGATCCAGTTCCAATTCGGCACGCCAACGTCGCTTGCGAAGCTGCAGCTGCTTACGGCCGGACTGGATGTCACCTGGACGATGAGCGAGCAGGGCGCCTCAATGTGGCTGCCGCATACGATTAACGTATCGGACGCGCTTGGCATGGTTGTAGGCGGGGCGGATATCCGGGATATCAAAATCCTCGAGACCAACACCGACGATATCGTGCGCGAAATTTACCGCTCAGGTTCAGCGTCGGCATCTGCGGCCGCAACGCTGCGGGAAGCCGAGTCTCCTAAGCAGGAGGCCGAGGCGGAGCCCGAGAAGGAGACTTCTCTCCGATGATGAGCGCTTACGTAGATTTTATCCGAATCCGGTTCCTGACCATGCTGGCTTACCGCGTTAATTATTATAGCGGTATCATTATTTATGCTATTAATATCGGAGCGTATTATTTCCTCTGGAAAGCGATTTTTGGATCGGCCGAGACGCTTCAGGGCTTCACGCTTGCTCAAATGACGACCTATATTGCCGTATCGTGGATGGCGCGCGCCTTTTACTTCAATAACCTGGACCGCGAGATCGCGAATGATATCCGGGACGGCAGTATCGCGATGCAGCTAATCCGGCCGTATTCCTATTTGTTCGTCAAAATGATGCAGGGGCTTGGCGAAGGCTTATTCCGCCTGATCCTTTTTATGGGTCCGGGACTTGTGATCGTTTGCCTGCTGTTCCCGGTCAAGCTGCCAAAGGATCCGGCCGTATGGATTATTTATTTCATCATGCTGATGTTCAGCCTGTTTATTAATTCGCAGCTTAACATACTGACCGGCCTTGCCGCCTTCTTCGTGGAAAATAACGAGGGCATGATGCGCATGAAGCGGGTGCTTGTTGACCTGTTCTCCGGCGTCCTCATTCCGATTGCTTTCTTCCCGGGCTGGCTCAAGGCAACGATGGAATGGCTGCCATTCCAGGCGATTACTTATTTGCCAAGCGCCGTGTTTACCGGGCGTACGCCGATGAGCGAAGCTTGGGGCGTTCTTGGAATTCAGGCGTTGTGGTTCGTTATTTTGCTTGTGCCCATCATGTTTACTTGGCGTGCGGCCCGCAAGCGGCTGTTCGTGCAAGGAGGTTAATTCAAGATGCTGTATGCGGTATTATTCTGGGAGTACATTAAAAACTATGCCAAAACACGTCTGACTTACCGTGCCGATTTCTGGGTCGAGGTATTGTCGGACATGATGTTCCAAGGGATGAACCTGATCTTCATCCTGGTTGTGTTCCAGCATACGCCTTCGCTTGGCGGCTGGACGGAGTCGGAAGTCGTGTTCGTTTACGGTTTCTTTATGATTCCGTACGGGATATTCTCCACGTTCTTCGGGATGTGGAATTTCAGTGAGCGTTATATTGTAAAAGGCGAAATGGACCGTATCCTTACGCGTCCGGCTCACAACTTGTTCCAGGTACTGCTGGAGAACGTTGATCCGCCGTCCCTGATCGGCTCCGCGGTAGGGGCTGTTATCATGGCGGTCTGCTGGAATGATCTTGGACTGGCGTTCCATTGGTATTACGTGCTCATCATGCTCTTGTTCGTGCTTGGCGCCGTGCTTGTGTATGCGGGCATCTATACGGCGCTGTCGGCGATCTCGTTCTTCTCGGATGCGCCAACGGGGATTGTCCCGCTAATTTATAACGTGCAGAACTATGGCCGGTACCCGGTCAACATTTACAATAAAACGATTCGTTTCGTCCTGACCTGGCTGCTGCCATTTGCCTTCGTAGGGGTTATACCGGCATCGTATTTCCTGGAGAAAAAAGCGGACGACCTATCCCAGCTCGCCTGGTTTACGCCGGTGATGGGCGTTATCGTGTTCGCGCTTGGACTTGCGGTTTGGAACCATGGCGTCAAGCGGTACCGCGGCGCGGGCTCGTAGGCCAAGCAGATTAGGGCGGGTATTGGAGGTTTAGTGGTATGAGTACGATAGAAGTAGGCAAGAAAGCGCCGGATTTCAAGCTGCCGGCATCAAACGGCGAGACGGTGAAGCTGAGCGACTATCGCGGGAAAAAGGTTGTCCTCTATTTCTACCCGAAGGACAATACGCCTACCTGCACGCAGCAGGCTTGCGATTTCCGCGACGCGTATCCCGCTATGGTAGACGGCAATACGGTAGTGCTTGGCATCAGCCCGGATCCGGTCAAGTCGCATGAGAAGTTTATCGGCAAGCAAAGCCTGCCGTTCCTGCTCCTGTCTGACGAGAATCATAAGGTATGCGAGAAGTACGGCGTATGGCAGATGAAAAAGCTGTACGGCCGCGAGTACATGGGCGTTGTCCGCTCGACCTTTCTCATCAATGAGAAAGGCAAGCTTGTCCGCGAGTGGCGCGGCGTAAAGATCAAAGGTCATGTCCAGCAGGTTGCGGACGAGGCGGCAAAGCTTTAACGATTGGAAGACGGAAGACGGGTCCTGAGGGCCCGTCTTTTTTGTTTGCGCGTCAGGCAAAACGATATACGAAATTAATGATTGTCGGGGCATTTGCTAGATTTGCCGCTCATATACTCTACTAGTTTGATTACTTACGAGAGTAGAGAAGGGTGGCAAACGAGATGCGATTGCTGGTGCAGACGGGATTATGTTTGGTTGTGTTATGGTTTGGGCTGCTTGGAGCCGGTCCGGTAACGGAGGATCAGGGGGAGGTTGCAGGCGAGCTGGCGCATGCGGGGCTGGCGAGCGAGGTAGCTGCGGCTGCCGGGAGCTCCGCGGAAGGAGCCGGTGTGCATCAGGAAGAAGGTGCGGGCAGTCCTATTCTAGCGGATCAGCTGGTTAATTATAGCGCGGAGGAAGCGAAAACAGCGGTAGCCAAGCCAACCGTCTATTTGACGTTTGACGATGGGCCAAGCGAGAAGACAAAGGAGGTTCTTGCCATCCTGAAGCGGGAGGGCGTGAAGGGAACCTTTTTTATGCTGGGCAAGGAAGTGAAGCAGTATCCGGATATCGCTAGGCAGGTCGCGAAGGAAGGCCATGCTATCGGTAATCATACGTACGATCATGTCTATAAAGAGCTGTACAGCAGCTTCTCCGCATTCGCCAAGCAGGTTATGGATACCGACGATGAAATCTATAAAGTGACGGGGATACGGACCAATCTGCTGCGAGCGCCGGGAGGCACATTTGGGAATTTTGACCAAGGGTATTACGATGCGCTTGCCAAGGCCGGATATATCGTCAACGACTGGAACGTGGACAGCGGCGATTCGACGCGGGTAGGCGTGCCGGCCAAAGAGATTATAAATACCGTTAAAGGCTCCAGATTATCCAGCAAAGTCGTTGTGCTGATGCATGACAGCTCCATCCATGGGGAGTCGGTAAAGGCGCTGCCGGAAGTGATCGATTTCTTCAAAAAGAAAGGGTATCAGTTCGCGGTCTTAACCGACCAGGTTAAGCCAATCCAATTCCGCCTCTCGCCATCGATGAAGTGGAAACGTCCCAAGGTAACGGCTATGGAGACGCAGACTCTCGTTCAATATACGACCCGGACGAGAACTAACCTAACCGAGCAGAATACCCAAAGCTTAATCATTCATGCCGGCGGGGAAGACATTCCTTTCGCCCCGCAGGATTACAGGATGTTTAACGGCACGATTAATGTTCCTCTGCGCCAGCTGGCTTTAGGGCTTCATGGCATTATCCGTCTCGACATGGCAATCGGTGTCGTTGAAGCGATGGTAAACAATCAAAGCGCAAGCTGGACGGCCGCGGAAGTAGGAGGCAGCGGAACGTCTCTGCCAAGCCGGATTATGGTGCCGTTAAGAGAGACGCTTCAGCGGTTTCATTTTGGTATAAGCAGAATAACGGTTACAACGGATAAAAGAGAGATTTGGGTCGAGCAGTCTTCCATCTAGCAGTCTTCCGTCTAGCAGGTCTAAATAGAGAGGCACGTGGCGATACTGAAAGATAGAGAAGCTATTTTTCAGGAGGTCGATGGTAGAGATGATCGTGCCGAAATTCGAGGGTTTGCAGGGAAGAGCGGAAGCGCAGTCTTGGCCGGAGCCGCCGCAGGTGCTGCTGCAAAGGCTTATTCATAGAGTAGATCAGGTTTTGCTGGGAAAAAGAGAAACGGTTACCCAGCTTCTCACGGCTATGCTGGCCGGCGGCCATGTGCTGCTGGAGGATGTGCCGGGCGTGGGGAAAACGATGCTGGCGGGCGCCTTTGCCCGCGTGCTGGGCGGAGAGTTCAAGCGAATCCAGTTCACCTCGGATATGCTGCCTGCGGATGTGATCGGCGGAGCGGTCTGGGACAGCCGGATCAGCGAACTTGTATACCGGCCGGGGCCGATTATGGCGAACATTGTTCTGGCCGACGAGATTAACCGGACTTCGCCGCGAACGCAATCGGCGCTGCTCGAAGCGATGGAGGAGCGGAGAATCAGCGTAGAAGGGGAGACCCGCAAGCTGCCGGAGCCGTTTGTGCTTATTGCCACGCAGAACCCGTTAAGCTATGAAGGGACCAACACGCTGCCGGAAGCGCAGCTGGACCGTTTCATGATGCGGTTGTCCATTGGCTACCCGTCCATGGAAAACGAAGCGAAAATGCTGGAGCAGTATGCGTCCGGCTCGAGGCTGGAGCCTCATCAGCTGCGTCCTGTGCTTATGCTGGAGGAGTGGCTGCGGATGCAGCGCGAGGTAAGGCAGGCGCATGTCCATCCCGGACTGCTCGAATATATGGCAAAGGTGACGGATGCGACTAGACGCGCGCCCGAGCTCGAGCTGGGATTAAGTCCGCGCGCGGGACGCGATTGGCTGCGCGCGGCACAAGCAAGAGCTTACGTAGAGGGAAGAAGATACGTGCTGCCGGATGATCTGTTTGCCACCGGAGAGGCTGTGCTGGCCCATCGGCTAAACGGTGTAAGCGCCGGGGGAAGACAGGTATCCGAAGCATTGGTCCGGATTATGAGAAGTACGCCATTGCCCGCGTCTATTGCCCCCGGTCAAGCCGCAGGGAGGCAGAAATGAAGACGCAGGGAAACGACTCGAATGTCATGATGGCGGAAGCGGCCAAAGGACAGCCGGCACAAGGCTTCCCGCAATCGACTGGCAATAAAACGAAGCCGGCCGGAGCAGGAAAGACCGGAACGGGAGCGCAGGAAGCGGTTGTAGAAGAACCGGTGCAGTCTGCGCGCCCTTCGGTTTACCGCACGCGCTGGGGAGCCTGGCTCCTCATATCGGCCGGCTGGCTGCTGAGTCTGGCCGGCATGTTTACCCGGGGCGGGGCGGTAGAGACTTTTATGCTGATTGTACTGAGTCTGCTTCCGTTGTTATCCATTGTTATGCCGCTGCTATCGACATTTGGCCTTACGGTCAGCCGGGTTATCCCGGAACCCAAAATCAAAGACGGCGACGAGGCGGTTATACGGCTGACGTTGAAGCGTTCTTCCTTCGTGCCTTTTGTATGGATAGCCGTTCACGACGGAATGACCAATACCAGCACGGCAAAAAAGACGCGCTTGGACTATCGTTACCTTGTGGCGCCTTTGCTGCGAAAAAAGGTGGAGATCAGTTATTCCGTTCTTGCCGTCAGGCGCGGGGAGCATCAATTCGGCCAGGTAACCGTAACGGTTGGCGATTGGCTTGGACTTACGGCTTTTCACAAAAAGCTGGATTGTCCGGGTACCTTAGTAGCCGTCCCCGCCCTTCCGGAGCAGCAAAGGCGCAGGACAGAACAATTGCATGGAGCTGTGGCGGAACAGGTATCGGGCGATTCGTCGGCTGCTTTTATAAGCGACGGCGGAGAGATCAGCGACATCACCGCGGACAGGCTGCTGCAGCAAGCCGGAATTGGACCAGGCAGCAGACCGTACCGGGAAGGGGACTCGATGCGGCATATTAATTGGCGGGCTGCGGCCAAAGGGCGGGGGATGTTCACAAAGCAGCATCTGCTCGAGCAGCCGGCCGAAATTATTATGATCGCGGATACGTACAGCGCTGCATTTAATCATGACGGGCGGCTATTTGACGTCTCTCTGGCATGGCTCGCAAGAGGGATTGAACATGCGGCAGCGGACGGCTGCGATGTCCGGCTCTTGGCAGGGGCTGCTGGTACAGGGGCAAAAGAGAAGCATAAGCGGGGCGGCCAAGCTGGTCAGCATGCTAACCAACTGCTGGAACGGCTAGCGAAGCTGAAGCTTGCGAAAGCGGCAGTCTCCGTTGACAGCCTCCGGACAGAGCTTGGCAGTCTGAAGCCCGGCGGTGTAATCCATGTCTATACCGCGGACTGGAGAAGCGGTCAAAGCTGGATTCAGCTTGCCGCCTATGCGGCCGATCAGCAATGCAGAATCCGTCTGCATGTCGTCACGAAGCAATCGGTTCTGACGTTTGCAATGCGCGAGCAGCAGCGTCTTCTGGAAGAGGCGGGAATGTCCGTCAACTGGCTCGCTTATCCGGATATGATGAACCGGCCGACGCAAACGGCGGAAGGAGGCGGCCAGCATGCGAGACTCCACTCCTGATAACGGGTCGATAGGCTTCCGGGCACTGACGACCGTATTGTTATTTGGCCTGTTGGCCGAATGGCTGCTGCCATGGCTCCATTACAAGGAATGGGCGGATGTATACCAGATTGGCCCGTTGCTGACGGTGGTCGGCTGCGTGATGGTTATGGGGCTTTTTCGCCCGGCTTGGTATATGTCGCTCATCATGAACGGCTTCTTATGCGTCATGACGATCATGCTTCTATTTAAAGGAAATGACGAAAGCGCGCTGCATTGGCTTGCGAACTACCCGGGCATGCTGGCCGGAGATATTAAAAAGCTGTTCACTTACGGCATGTGGACGATGACCAGCGAGCTGAGGACGCTGCTGCTGTTCGTAGGCTGGGCTATGCTGGCTCCTGCGCTGCAGGCGCTTGTATGGATGAGGCAGGTTGCCCTTGGACTGACGGCAATCACGGTCTCTTACCTGTTGATTATTCATACCTGGGTTGGAATCGACGTGTTTAACGGTTTGCTTCGCACAACCGCGGAGGGCCTGCTGTTAGGTGCCGTCGTAACGATGGCCAGAGTAAGGCGGATGCAGGGCGGCGGCAGCGAATTCGACCGCCAGCTCCATCCGAAATGGCTGGCTGCCGGCGAATTTCTGGTGCTTTTATGCGTCGGCGTCGGAATGCTGTTATCCAGCGGGCAGCCTAGGCAAACGGAGCCTTCGGCATGGACCGTAAACGCGGCGAACCGGCTCGAACAGGCGATGGCGGAGCTTGGCAAGGAGAATTATTCGGCAGCCATGCAGGCGGCAATTGGTACGGCGGGGCAAGGCCGAGGCATGACCGGATATGGCTTCGACGACCGGGAGCTTGGGGCTTCCCTATCCCAGGACGATACGATAGTGTTCAGCGGGTTTTCGCCGGTTCAGACCTACTGGAGAGGTGAATCCAAGGCAGTCTATAACGGACGAGGCTGGGACAGCAGCTGGAGCGGGAAGGTGCTGCATCCGGTGGAATACGGAGATAAGCTGTCCGAGCTTGCCGTCGGTACTTCCGGGGATAACCGGACCATCCGGCAGACGGTAGTGATGACCGAGCCTTCGGCTTCGCAGGGATTGCCGCTCTTTTTCGCGGGGAGCGGGGGACGTGTGCTTAGCCTCTCGGCGATTGATCCCAATCGGCAATTAAGCACGTATGTGGAGGATGAGCTGGCGGGCGCTCTGTATTCGGCGGATAAGGAAGCGCAGGTGGAGCGTTATACCGTAGAGAGCCGGCTTCCCCTAACGGATACTTCCTTATTGCGGGAGACTGACAGCTCCGCCTTTGCGGGAGAAACCGCGGCGCTTACGCAAACAGAGGAGACGGATCTGTCGGATTACCTGCAGCTGCCGGATTCTTTGCCGGACCGTGTGAAGACGCTGGCGGACAAGATCGTTGGAGATGAACGGACCGACCGTTACGATCAGGTGAAAGCGGTAGAGCAATATTTGAAGAACAGCTATACGTATTCGCTGGACAGCGCGGTTCCGCCAAAGGGAGCGGACTTTGTCGACTACTTCCTGTTTGAGCAGGAGCGCGGTTATTGCGTGCATTTTTCCAGCGCCATGGTTGTTCTGCTCCGCGAGGAAGGGATTCCGGCGAGATGGGTAAAAGGCTTCGTATCCGGCACGCCGGTATCAACGGCGGGCGCGGACGTTACCAGCACAGCCGGGACCCTCTACAACGTGCGCGCGAAGGATGCGCACGCTTGGGTAGAGGTATACTTCCCGGGTGCTGGCTGGGTGCCGTTTGACCCGACGCCGGGCTTTGCCGGCGGCTTGGGGCCAGCGGGTGCTGACGCCGGGGGATCGGCGTCGGACGGGTTGTCATCGGCCGGTGGAGCTGCCGATGATGCGGGGGCGCCAGAGCATGCCGATGCCGGAACGGACGGCATGCTGGCGCAGTTTGAGGCGGCGGTGGACCACGCCGCCTCGGCCGTAGCGCGAGGGGCGGATGCCCTCGCGCAGGCGGCGCGGAGCGCCGCCCATGGCGCGGCGGCGGCTTCGCCCGCCGCGCTGGCCGCCGCAGGCGCGGCCGCGCTGCTCTTCGCGGCCGGCCTTGCGGCTGCGGCGCAGCGCAGGCGGCTGCGCCTCGCGCTCGCGCTGCGCCGGTACGCCGCGGCGCATGGCGCAGGCCGCGCCGCCGCTGCGCAAGAGCAGTTCGCCGCGGTATCCGCCGCGGCGTGGGTCTTGCTCGGCCGCCGCATGATGGCGCGGCCGCCGCATCATACCGCGCGCGAGTACGCGGACGCCGTGTCGGCGTCGATGCCCGGCGCGCGCGCCGAAGCGCTTCGGCGGTTCATCGCCTGGGACGATGCCGCCCGGTTCGGGCAGCGGGGCGAATGGAGCGCCCCGCCTCCGGAGCAGCTTGCCGCCGCGATGAATGCGCTGCTCGGCAAGCCCGGCAAAGCCGTTTCGGCGGCCACCGTGCAAGCCGCCGAATAATCAAAGCCCGTCCCCCGAAAGTTAACCGGGGGGACGGGCTTTTTTTACACCCAAAAGGAAGTCGTTACTCTGCAGTTTAAGGTTCTTCAGGGACCTTAAATCTCACGAAACCACGAAACTGGTCATCCAAATGACCAGTTTGAAGAAGATAAGGCCCTTTAGGGACCTTAACACCAAAAAAGAAGCAGTTGCTCGGACGTTTAAGGTCCCTCAGGGACCTTAAAGCTGACTCAACCGCGAAACTGGTCATCCAAATGAGCAGTAGCACTTCCCTCCCGCATGCATACTCTCCCCGCCAGTTGCCATGCTAATAAAATGGAAATCTACAACATGATTACGTACAGAAGGGGGATTTTCCATTGATTCGATTACTTGCGGCTTTCGTTATCGGCGCTCTGCTTATGTCATCAGCAACGGGCTGTGCCAGTCATCGCGAGAAGGAGCAGGGCAGGAACTCGCTGCCTGAGCCTAATGCGTATTCCGAGGAAGAAATGCCGATTCAAATACAGAATGAAGACGATACGCCCGAGCTGGTAGGCGGTCCGGAGGATGTCGTCCGCAAGGAAGAGCCGCTGACGCTGGCTGAGCTCCGCGAGAAGTATAAAAGTACGTTTTTGCTGCAGGGCAGCTCCAAGGAAAAGCGCGTTGCGCTGACCTTTGACGACGGTCCGGACGAGACCTTTACGCCTCTGGTGCTGGACGAACTCAAAAAGGCCGGCGTCAAAGCGACTTTTTTTGTCGTGGGCAACCGGATTGAAGCAAACCCGGATATTTTTCAGCGGATGGTAAGCGATGGACATGCGATCGGCAACCATTCCTACAGCCATCCTAATTTTTTGAAGCTGTCCGACGAGAAATTCAGGGGGGAAATCGAAAAGACCGACAGGCTGATCAAGACTTACATCGGTTACCTTCCTACACTCATAAGACCTCCTTATGGCGGGGTCTCGGAGGATCAGATCAACTGGCTGGCCAGCATGGAGAAAAAAATCATCAACTGGAACGTGGATTCTCTGGACTGGAAAGGGCTAAACGCCGATGAAGTGTACGCCAATATTATGGATGCGGCCAAGAACGGGAGTATCATTTTGCAGCATTCCGCGGGTGGTGATGGCGAGGATCTGACAGGGACCGTAGAAGCGCTAGGACGGGTCATTGCCAAGTTGAAGGAAAAGAATATGGAGCTCGTAACCGTACCGGATCTCATTCATTTGCAATAATGCCACCGAAATGTCGACATAAATCGGGTTTTGCCCTGCTCCCCTACCTTGACTCGTCCAAAGGGCTATATATATAATTACTACATTAATTGAGGGAGGCTCGGTAATGAATAAGAATGAAATTATCATTGTACTCGACTTTGGGGGACAGTACAATCAGCTGATCGCGCGCCGCATCCGCGACTTGGGCGTATACAGCGAACTGCTGCCATTTAACACTTCGGTAGAACGGATCCGTGAACTGCAGCCGAAAGGTATCGTATTCTCGGGAGGACCGGCAAGCGTTTATGAAGAGAAATCCCCATTGGTAGATCCGGCAATTTATGATCTGGGCGTTCCAATCTTTGGCATCTGCTACGGCATGCAAATGATGTCGCATCAGCTCGAAGGTAAAGTAGAGCGTGCCGGCAAACGCGAGTACGGTAAAGCGGAAGTAGACTTTGCGGAAGGCAGCCATCTGGCGCAAGGCCTGGACGCGCGTCAAACGGTATGGATGAGCCATAGCGATCTTGTAGTCGAGCCGCCTGCGGGCTTCCGCGTCGACGCAAGCACCGAGCATGCTCCAATCGCTGCTATGAGCAATCCTGACCGTAAATTCTTTGCGGTACAATTCCATCCAGAGGTTCGTCACTCTGTATACGGCAACGAAATGATCCGTAACTTCCTGTACAACATCTGCGGCTGCGAAGGCAACTGGACGATGGAATCGTGGATCGAAGATACGATTACTGATATCCGCAACCAAGTCGGCGATAGAAAAGTGCTGTGCGGTCTGTCCGGTGGCGTAGACTCCTCGGTTGTTGCGATGCTGATTCACAAAGCTATCGGCGATCAATTGACATGCATGTTCATCGATCACGGCATGCTGCGTAAGGACGAGGCTGAGAGCGTAATGGAGACGTTCGTCGGCAAGTTCGATATGAAAGTTGTGAAGATCGACGCTAGCGAGCGCTTCCTTGGCAAGCTGAAAGGCGTTACCGACCCTGAGCAAAAACGTAAAATTATCGGCAACGAGTTCATCTACGTGTTCGACGAAGAATCCGCTAAGCTTGGCGAGTTCGATTTCCTCGCGCAAGGCACGCTGTACACCGATATCGTCGAGAGCGGTACGGCTACGGCGCAGACGATCAAGTCGCATCACAACGTAGGCGGACTGCCTGAAGATATGAAATTCGAGCTCGTTGAGCCCCTGAAGACACTGTTCAAGGATGAGGTTCGTAAAGTAGGCGCGGAATGCGGTCTTCCAGACGAAATCGTTCACCGTCAGCCGTTCCCGGGTCCGGGTCTTGCGATCCGTGTTCTTGGAGAGGTAACAGAAGACAAGCTGCACATCGTTCGCGAATCCGACGCGATTCTGCGCGACGAGATTGCCAAAGCCGGTCTCGACCGTGAGATCTGGCAATACTTCACGGCTCTGCCTGGCATGAAGTCCGTTGGCGTTATGGGTGATGCTCGTACGTATTCGTACACCGTCGGCATCCGCGCAGTAACGTCTATCGACGGCATGACAGCGGACTGGGCTCGTATCCCTTGGGACGTGCTCGAGAAAATCTCCGTTCGTATCGTTAACGAAGTAGACAACGTTAACCGTATCGTCTACGACGTAACGTCCAAGCCACCGGCTACGATTGAGTGGGAATAGAATATAGCTAATGAAAGGGGCGTCCCAAAGCCAATGGCTGTGGGGATGCCCCTTTTTTATAGAGTAGCCCGATAATGCCTCGGCGTCGTTCCCGCGTGTTTCTTAAACACCTTGATGAAATGCGCCTGATCGTAAAAGCCCAAGCGCGAACCAATAGACGAGATGTTATCTCCGGTCATTTGGAGCAGCTTTTTGGCCTCCTCGATTCTTTCCTTTTGAATATAGCAGGCGATGGTCTGGCCGGTTTCTTTTTTGAACAGTTGCATTAAGTAACCGCTGTTCAGCCCCGATACGGCCGCCAGCTTATCTACCGTGATCTCTTCGTAAAGATGGGTATAGATGTATTCCCGGCAAGCCTTGACCGGTTTGGACAAAACATGAATACGGCATTGCTCGACCCTCTCCGCAAAATCCAGCAGCGCGCCTTCCATGGCGGCCTTTACCGTCTGGATGTCGTGAAGCTCCTCAATTTGCTGAATGTACAAATCGCTCAGCATGTAAGCCTGTTCCTCGTATAGGCCTCCTTCAATCGCTGCCCGCATCCCAAGCGCGATACCGCATATCGCCAGGTTTTTTAGACTGCGGATAGGACTGCGTTTGGATAACACGCCAGCCCCATCGTAGGAAAACTCCGCTAATTTGATCATCAGCCCCGCCGGATCTCCTACCCGGATCAGATTAAAAAACTTTTTTTCCTCCATCATGCTTTGGTGAAAAGTGAGCGACTCCCGATGGGCGGATAGGGTCCGTTCGACATCCCTTTTGAAAGCCTGTGGCTGCGCGTATTTGAAGCAGTACTGAAGCACATCGGTTATTTCCAGCGCCTCTTGATTAACAAGCAGGTTGGTCAGCACGCAGGTATGAAGCAGGCGCATCCGATTGACTTTGGGCAAGCTCTCCCAATAATCGGCCCAGTCAGGCTTTTCCCGGTACGGGATTCGATAATCGTTCAACTGCTTGGTCCTATGCTCTTCCGGCGGAAGCTCCTCGATGGAGGGGCCAACTATAATATAAGCCTTGCATTTGGTTTCATGCTTGACGGGGATAATGATAAACTGCTCCCAAAAGTTGGTTGTACGAATCGAGGGATATTCCATCTCCGGCGTAAGAAGCGATTGAACCAGCCCCTCCAGATCGGGAAATAGCGGACTTAACGGAATACCAGCTGCGGCAGCTGCCTCTATAGAAAGCCGATTGTTATGGGTGTAAAAAACGGGAAGGCGGCAGCTCTCCTGAATCAGCTTGCATAATTGAGAAAGATCGCGTGAATAAATGGCATGCTCCACGTTATACCCACCTCAGAACGGTACAATTTTTCTGATTATTATACCATAAAAGTAAGCGCATTCATGCGAAAATGAAGGCGAGAATTGTGAAGATGTCTTAAAGGGGGATTTCAGATGGAGCGCGATATTCAGGCACTGATCGGCGAAATGACACTGGAAGAAAAAGCAGGCATGTGCTCGGGCCTCGATTTTTGGCGGCTAAAAGGCGTGGAGCGATTAGGCATTCCAAGCATTATGGTTACGGACGGACCGCACGGACTGCGCAAGCAGCAAGGCGGAACGGATCATCTCGGCATTTTCGAGAGCGTGCCGGCGACCTGCTTCCCTTCTGCCGCCGGGATGGCAAGCTCTTGGGACCGCGAGCTGATCGCAACCGTTGGCATAGCGCTTGGCGAAGAATGCCAGGCAGAGAATATCGCCGTCTTGCTTGGACCCGGAGCCAATATTAAACGGTCGCCGCTTTGCGGACGCAACTTCGAATATTTTTCCGAAGATCCTTATCTATCCTCCGAGATTGCGGCCAGCCACATTAACGGCGTTCAGAGCCAAGGCGTCGGCACTTCGCTGAAGCATTTTGCCGTGAACAACCAGGAGCACCGCCGGATGGGCGTCGATGCGGTTGTGGATGAGCGCACGCTGCGCGAAATTTATTTGGCCAGCTTCGAAGGCGCCGTACGCAAGGCTCAGCCTTGGACGGTTATGAGCGCTTATAACAAAGTGAACGGCACGTATGCTTCCGAGAATTCTTACCTGCTTACCGATATTTTGAAAGATGAATGGGGCCATGAAGGCTTTGTCGTGACGGACTGGGGCGCGAATAATAACCGCGTGGACGGCCTCGCTGCCGGTCAAGAGCTGGAAATGCCGTCAAGCGGCGGCGTTAACGACCGAAAAATCGTTGCGGCTGTACGGAACGGTCAGTTGTCCGAAGAGGTGCTCGACCGCGCGGTTGAACGGATTTTGAACCTCATTTTCATGAGCGTGGATAGCAGGAAGCCGGAGGCCGATTACGACCGTGCGGAGCATCATGCCCTTGCCCGGAAGGTTGCCGGGGAAACGATGGTGCTGCTGAAAAATGAGCGAAATCTGCTTCCGCTGCAGCAAAACCGTAAATTAGCCGTTATTGGCGCCTTCGCGCAAAAGCCAAGATACCAGGGCGGCGGCAGCTCCCATATTAAACCGACGCAGATTGATGTGCCGTTAGAGGAAATTCAAAAGCTTGCGGGCGATGCCGCTTCCGTTGCGTACGCGCAGGGCTATCATGTGGATAGAGACGATACCGACGAGAGCTTGCTGGAACAGGCGATTGAAGCTGCGAAAGCTGCCGATACCGCCATCATCTTTGCGGGATTGCCGGACCGTTATGAATCCGAAGGTTATGACCGCAAGCACCTGCGGATGCCTGCCAATCAAAATCAGCTTATTGAGGCGATTGCCGCCGTGCAAAGCAACGTGGTGGTTGTTCTGCTCAACGGTTCCCCGGTCGAGATGCCTTGGATTGGCCAAGTGGACTCGGTGCTTGAGGCATATTTGGGAGGACAAGCCGTTGGCGGCGCAATTGCGGATGTATTGCTTGGCATCGCCAATCCAAGCGGCAAGCTGGCCGAGACGTTCCCGGTGAAGCTCAGCGACAACCCTTCGTTCCTGTTCTTCCCTGGCGAAGGCAACCGCGTCGAATACCGCGAGGGGATCTTTGTCGGGTACCGCTATTACGACACGAAACAGGTAAAGCCGCTGTTCCCGTTTGGACATGGGCTTAGCTATACGTCGTTCGCTTATTCCGGCCTCTTGCTGAGCCGCAAGGAGATGCTGGACACGGATACGTTGGAGGTACAGGTAACCGTGCAGAATACCGGCAGCATGGCGGGCAAAGAAATCGTGCAGCTGTACGTGCGGGATGTGGACAGCACCGTCATGCGTCCAACGAAAGAGCTGAAACAATTCGCCAAGGTCGACCTGCAGCCAGGAGAGGCAACGACGGTAACGCTGACGCTGGACAAACGCTCATTCGCTTATTACAACGTGCAAGTAAAAGACTGGCATGTGGAATCGGGCCAATATGAAATTCTGATCGGGCGTTCCTCCGAGGACATTGCGCTCAGCGATACCCTTACCGTCGAATCTACCGTTAAAGTAAAAACAAAAGTCGACCGCAGCACGCTGCTTGCCGATCTGATGAGCGACCCGGACCGGGCGCCGGTAGTGCAAGGGCTCATTCAGAGCTTCCAGTCAGGCATGGGCGCTTCGATGGACAGCGATTCGATGAAAGACGCGATGGGCGAAGGCATGGGCGAGATGTTTGCCGAGATGATGAAATATATGCCGCTGCGGGCGATGGTCTCTTTCAGCCAGGGTGCTTTTACGGACGAGATGCTGGATGGACTCCTGGCACAGCTTAATCAACTATAATATCGTGTTGTGCGGAAATTCAAAAGGATGATGTCGGTTACGCGAAAGAGAGTTTTGCTCTAGTTCGTTATGATACAGATGAAAGATAAATCATCGATCACGATAGAGTAGATGAAGGTTGATGCTTACGAAGTAAGAATTGCTTCACAATTCTTTTTAGGAGGCTGGCAGGGAAATGACGATTAAAGCGGGCATTAATATTTTTTCGGTGTACAGGGAACTTGGCGAGGATTACTTCGGCACTTTGCAAAAGGTTGCCGAAGCAGGTTATGAGAATATCGAGCTTATCGGCTTCAACATGAAGTCCTTCACGCGTTATATCGACGAGATTCCGATGGAGTCGCTGCGGGACAAGTGCCGGGAGCTTGGCCTTAATGCCATAGCGGTTCACGAAGGCGCGCAACCGGGGGCAGATCTGCTGGCGAATGATTGGGATGGCTTGATGAGCTATTACGGCGGGATCGGCTGCGAACGGATCGTGCTGCCATCCGTCTGGATTTCCAATCGGGAGGATACGCTTAGAGCCGCGGAGCAAATGAACCAGATCGGCAAAAAAATGAAGGATAACGGCTTCGGGTTCTATCTGCATAACCATGCGCATGAATTCAAATCCATCGGCGACGAAACGCTGTTTGACGTTCTGCTGGAAAATACGGATCCTGCTTATCTGAAATTCGAGGTCGATTTGGCGTGGGTGATGCGTGCGGGGCTCGATCCCGTTCAAGTTCTGACCAAGCTGGGAGACCGCTGCGATATCATTCACCAGAAGGATTTGGCTCACGAGCTTAAAGGCCAGCTTAATATATTGGAGGCGGCGGAGCGGGAAGGCGACAATATGCAAAGTCCGTTCGAGGCTTATCAGAAATACGTGGGTCCTCAGGATTTTGTTGATCTTGGCACCGGCCGGTTCGATTTCGCGGGCGTTTATGAGCAGATCCGTTCGATGGGACATGTACGTTATGCCTTGGTAGAGAACGAGGGAGAGTCAGCCGATAAGTTCGCCAGCATCCGCCAAGATTTAGAGATTATCAGAAAGTACATATAGGAGGAGGGACAAGATGACAAACCAAAAATTAAGAATCGGCATCATCGGCTGCGGCGGTATCGCCGTCCAAAAGCATATGCCGTCGCTGGCCAAGCTGCCGCATTTGGGAGAAATGGTTGCGTTTTGCGATATCGTGGAGGAGCGTGCGCAAAAGGCGGCCAAGGACTTTGGCGGGGAGAACGCCAAGGTTTATACCGACTACAAGGAATTGCTGCAGGATGGTTCTATCGATGTCGTTCATGTGCTCACGCCAAACCTGCAGCACTCCTTCATTAGCGTGGATGCGCTAGAAGCCGGCAAGCATGTGATGTGCGAGAAGCCGATGGCGATTAACTCCATCGAAGCGAAGAAAATGGTCGATGCCGCGGAGCGAACGGGCAAGAAGCTGACGATTGGCTACCAGAACCGGTTCCGCAACGATTCCCAGGCGCTTTATAAAGCTTGCCGCGAAGGCGAACTTGGCGATATTTATGTGGCCAAAGCGCATGCCGTCCGAAGACGCGGTGTTCCGACATGGGGCGTTTTTCTCGACAAGGAGCAGCAGGGCGGCGGGCCATTGATCGACTTGGGCACCCATGCGCTGGATTTGGCGTTATGGTTCATGGACAACTATAAGCCCGTATCCGTATCCGGCTCCGTGTTCCATAAGATGGCGGATAAATACGAAGGCAATATGCTGGGCCCGTGGGACCCGGAAAGCTATAAAGTTGAGGATTCCGCTTTCGGTTTTATTAAGATGGAGAACGGCGCTACGATCTTCCTGGAGTCGGCTTGGGCGTTAAATACAACGGATTCGAGAGAAGCAATGACAACGCTCTGCGGCACGGAAGGCGGAGCGGAGATGAGAGCAAGCTCCGTCATGGGCAAGTCGGATGTCATCTATAACAGCGTGAAGCATGGGCAGCTGGTGGAAACAAAGCCGTCCGTCAGCGGAGGCATTGCCTATTTCGGCCCCGGAGCCGAAGAGGATGGCGTAAAAGAAGCGAGGCAATGGCTGGAATGCATTCTGAACGACACGGAACCTCTAGTGAAGCCCGAACAGGCTTACGTGGTGACGCAAATCTTAGAAGCGATCTATAAATCGGCTGAAACAGGAAAAGTTGTAGAGCTCTAATCAACCTCCCGTTCCTGGAACCTTCCATTATACGGGAAGGTTCCTTTGTTTTTTTGCCAGACATGATCATGCTAATACTCCAGAGGCGCAAGGGGATGGATGCCGCTTGAAACCATTCAACCGGACCGTGATTAATTCGCTACACATTAAGCTTATAGCCGGAATCTTCCTTATTATTGCTCCGATGGTTTCCTTTCTGATCTATAACAATTTCTATTCGATGGATGTCGTCCGTAATCAGGTTGCCCAGTCTAACAGCAATATGCTCAATCTGTACATGGGCATTATCGACAATAAGCTGAACGATATCGATCAGTACTTGCTCAAATTCGCCGCCGAGGAATCCGGATTGATTCTTCTCGAGAGCTCCTCCGAATCGGATGTGGACGGGTACAATCTGGAGCGGATCTGGCTGTTCAGCAAATTGAGGGACAATACGATTTATTACAAAGGGCTCGACTACTTTTTCGTTTATTCGCCCGTAAACGATGACTTGGTGTTTGCTCCGAAGGTTGCGGGATCTGCCGATTCGGGTAACGAACCGATTCAAAAGGCGATTATCGGGCTCATGCGCGATACCCAAGCTTCGGAGAACGCCAGCGTTTCATACGGCCGTTGGGCTGTTCTTCCCATGCAGCAGCAGGATTATCTTCTCCACATTCAAAAGATCGGAGGCTTGTACATAGGGGCCGGAGTGAACGCTTCCGAGGTCATGGGCCCGCTTGATCTTCTTGATCTGGGAGACGAGGGGCGGGCACTGCTCGTGGATGGAAACCATGCTGCCGTGCAGGACAAGGCCTTCATTAACGGGCACGGGATCGACATGGCTTTTTCGGACGACTATCGTCTCACAGGCAATAAGCAGCAATATCTTGTCATCGGGAAAAATTCAAGCATCGGGGATTTCGGCCTGGCGGCAGTAGTTCCCGAAGATACGATTCTGGAGCGGCTGCCTTACTTGCAGAGGGTCATTTTGCTTATGGCTACCGGCTCCATTCTCATCTTGATTGCTTCGATCTACTTCCTTCGCAGGGTAGTCCTGCTGCCCATCCGCCGGATTGTTACCGCGATGCGCAAAATCAAGGAGGGCTACCTCGAGGCGAGAATACCCGACCGGCCAACCTCCAATGAATTCGAGCTGATGAATAAAACCTTTAACAGCATGGTCGGCGAGCTCCAGCAATTAAAGATCGACGTTTACGAGGAGCAATTGAACAGCCAGCGCGCGGAGCTTAAACAGCTTCAGCTGCAAATCAACCCTCATTTCTTCTTGAACAGCCTGAACGTCGTCTACTATATGGCCCAGGAAAAGAAGTACGGCTTGATTCAGGAGCTTTCCCTGTCGCTTATTCGTTACTTCCGGTTAATGTTCCGCAGCCAAACCGATTACGCGCTGCTGCAGGACGAGCTTAGTCTGACCGAGCACTATCTGAAGATTCAGGGCTTCCGTTTCCCCGGCAGCTTGTCGTACACCGTAACTGCCGACGACGGTTTGCGGGATTGCGTTATTCCGCCTTTGATTATCCAGAGCTTTGCCGAGAATACCATCAAGCACGCGGTAAATACGGATGAATCCACCCATATCGAGATCGCGATCGGGAAAGCGATGGAGTCAGGGAAGCTGCATATCCGGATCCGGGACACGGGCTGCGGCTTTTCCGAGGACGTCTTAAGCAAGCTGAGCGAAGGAATGAATCTGACGAATGAGGGCGGAGAGCATATCGGAATCTGGAATGTCCGGCGCAGACTGCGTCTTTTGTATCGTTCGGAGGCGGAAATCACGTTCTCGAACGATCAGGGAGCCGTTATCGATATGATTTTGCCACTGTACAAGGAAACGGGGTAAGCGCTATGTACCGGTTATTGATTGTGGATGATGAAGCGATCATTGCGAATGGCATTAAAGCGAGCGTGAATTGGAATTGCGTCAGGGTTACTTCCGTAACGATTGCGAACAATGCCAGGCAAGCCAAGGAGAAATTCATGGAGCAGCCCTTTGATATTATGATTTGCGATATCGAGATGCCGCAGGGCAGCGGGCTGGAGCTCTATGAATGGGTGAAGGAATATCATCCGCAGACGGAATGCATCTTTATTACCTGCCATGCCGATTTCCAGTATGCCAAAAAAGCGCTGCAGCTAGGCAGCTTCGAGTATTTGTTAAAGCCCGTTCCTCCGGATGAGCTGATGCTCGTTATGACAAGGCTGATTAACAAAATCAGGGATGAACGGGAGGCGGCCGGCAGAGAGGCGGAGCGGTTCTGGCAGGATGTGCTGAATCAGGCCATTCCCTCGAGCAAGGATAAAATGATGGAGGTCATCCGGAAGCAGAAGCTGTCTTATGGCGGCTCGATGGAATTTGTGCCTGTCTTGATTCCGATTTCGCATTGGGAGAAGCCGTTGTCCGTTCGCGACGCGCAGCTTATGGAATACGCGCTTCGCAACGCCATGGAGGAGATTGTGGTGCTGCGCGCTCCTCATGCTCAAATTGTCCGGATCAGCCCGGAGTATTTCATGATTGTTTTCCCGCGTGAGAGGGCGGAGGACCATGATCACTTCCGGAGGGAAATTCACGGCCGCTGCAACGATTTTATTAAAGGCTGCAATCAATATTTGGGCTGCCATTTGTCCTGTTATTTCGGTATGCCCGTACCGATGCATGAAGTGCGGAATATGGCCGAGCAATTGATGACGTTCAAGAAATGCCAGGTTAATATCGTGGACCGGGTTATCTTCTATAACGGGCAATTGAAGGACGAATGCGAATGCCATCAGATTCCTTTGCCTCCCATCCCCGTATGGTCGGAGCTGATCAAGCAAGGGAATATGAAGCAGGTCATCGATGAGGCGCAGCATTATCTGGATGCTTGGAAGCGGATCGATAACCTAGGGGTGAAGGGGCTGCAGCGCTTCTATCAGAACTTTCTGCAGATGATGTTTTATGCGCTGCAGCAGCACGGAATGCGCGCGGATGATATCTTCTCGGATCATTTGACGCCAGCGCGGGCTTTGGCCGCTACCCGCAGCGTAAACGATCTGCAGAGCTGGGTGAAAGGGATGCTTGAGGCGGCCCTTGATCATATCAATAAGGTTGCTGCGAGCGAGACGATTATCGAGAAGATCAAGCGGTATATCGCCCTCAATCTCGATCAGGAGCTGTCGAGGCAATATATTGCCGATTATGTCGGGCTAAGCCCGGACTATATCGTGAAGCTGTTCAAGAAAGAGACGGGTTTATCCGTATCCGATTATATTTTGACCGAGCGGATCAATCTTGCCAAAGAGCTGCTGGCCAAAACGGATACAACGGTCAGCAACGTTGCCCTTGCGGTGGGGTTCTGCAATTTCTCGTATTTCTCCACGTTGTTCAAGAAGGAAGTAACGATGACGCCCCAGGAGTATCGGAGGGAGAAGCAGCCGGCAATCAGGGTCTGCAAGTAGACTTGCCTCATGACGGAAACTCGAAAATAGGATGACGGATTCTTGGAAGCCCGGTTTCATTCATTAAGCTACTATGAAGCTATGAAGAACAATCATCCTAAAAAGAGGTGGTCAAGTCCGTGAATGCCAATACCAAGACGTCAATTGCTGCCGTGGAGCAGGTCTCGATGCGGACGGAGAAGCGTTCGGCTTTTGCAGTGAGGCTGAAGAAGATTATGAAATACCGGGCTCTCATTCTGATGGCGCTGCCAGGTCTGCTGTATCTGTTCATTAACAACTATTTGCCGATGTTTGGTATCGTGATCGCCTTCAAAGACATTAACTTTGCAAAAGGCATAATGGGAAGCGATTGGATCGGATTGAAAAACTTCGAATATTTGTTCAAGACGCAAGATGCGTATGTCATCACAAGGAATACGCTGCTTTACAACATCCTGTTTATCGTGCTTAACACGACGATCGCGTTTACTCTCGCCATTATGCTTAACGAGATTCGCAAGCGCTTTTTATCCAGAACGTATCAGACGCTTATCTTGCTGCCGTATCTGATCTCCATGGTTATCGTCGGCTACCTTGTGCTTGGCTTCCTGGATGTCGAGAACGGCTTTATGAACAAAACCCTGCTTCCCATGCTTGGCATGGAGCCGATCTCCTGGTACTCCGAGACGAAGTATTGGCCTTGGATTCTGACGATCGTTAACGTATGGAAAGGCGTCGGCAATTTGTGCATTATCTACTTGGCGGCAATCATCGGCATCGATCAGGAATATTACGAAGCGGCTACGATCGACGGAGCGAATAGGTGGCAGCAGGTAGTGAGAATCACTTTCCCGCTTGTTCTGCCGGTCATCACCATCATGACGCTGCTGGCCATCGGCCGGATCTTCTACTCCGACTTCGGCTTGTTCTACCAGGTACCTCTGAATACAGGCTCGCTAATGCCGGTAACCAATACGATCGATACGTACGTATACCGCGCTTTGATTAATCTGGGAGATATCGGGATGTCCTCGGCTGCCGGTCTCTATCAGGCTCTCGTTGGCTTTATACTCGTCATCGTTTCCAATGCGGTCGTTCGCAAATTCAACAAGGACAATGCGTTGTTCTAGAAGGAGGAAGGTTCTATGCAATCATCCGGTAAAGTTTATCAATGGCTCCTCAACCTCGTCATGCTTGTATTTACGCTGTTTTGCCTGATGCCGATCTGGCTGCTGTTCTCTTCCTCCTTGACCGATGACATGGAGCTTGTCCGCAGCGGGTACGCGTTTTTCCCGGATAAAATCAGCTTCTCGGCCTATCAATACTTATGGAACACGTCTTCGGAGATTGCCAGAGCTTACGGCATTACGATCCTTACAACGGTTATTGGCACGGCAGCCGGCTTGTCGCTTACCGCCATGGTGGCGTATCCGCTCTCGCGAATAGAGATGCCGTTCCGCAACTCCCTCGCGTTCTACGTATTTTTCACGATGCTGTTTAACGGAGGGCTTGTGCCTAGCTACCTGCTGTATACGAACTACTTTGATTTTAAAAATACGCTGCTTGCCCTGATTATCCCAGGCTTGCTGATGAACGGATTTTTCATTATTCTGATGCGAACCTTCTTTGCGACCTCCATCCCGACGGCGATTATCGAATCGGCCTATATCGACGGGGCGAAGGAATGGAAAATCTTCTACCGGATTGTGCTGCCGCTGTCGACTCCGGTGCTGGCTACGGTTGGCCTGTTCTATGTCATTCTGTACTGGAACGATTGGTTTAACGGGCTCATTTATTTAACGGACAGCAAGTACTACAGCTTGCAGAACCTGCTTAACCGGATCTTGCTGGATATTCAATATCTGCAATCTTCAACGCAAGCAGGCAATCAGGCCAGCAGTCTGTCGGCTAGAATACCGCTCGCCTCGATGCGGATGGCTATGGCGGTTATCGGGGTTGTACCGCTGCTTATCGCTTATCCGTTCTTCCAGAAATATTTTGCGAAAGGCCTGACGGTCGGAGCCGTAAAAGGATAATGGGTTACCCGCGTAACCGCGTACAGATAAATATTTTTGGGAGGTCATTGGGATGAAAAAGATGCGTTCCGTAAGTCTGGCTTTAGCGTTGACGTTGTCCGTTACGGCACTCAGTGCATGCAGCGGCGGAGGAAATAACGGCGGAAATGGCGGCAACGGAGGTACAGCTGACAGCGGTTCAGGCAAGGAAACAAGCAGCTCCGATAATAAGGACGGAAGCCAGACGTTGAAGCCGGTGAAGCTGGTCATGGTCTTTCCTGCAGCCGGAGAGCCTAAGGATATGCAGCTTGTCTCCGACGAGATCAACAAGATTACGAAAGAGAAAATCAATGCAACGGTTAAGCTTGTTCCGATCGGCTGGGGAGCCTGGACGCAGCAAAGAACGTTAATGATGTCGGGCAAGGAGCAAGTCGACTTGATCCTGAGCGGACTCGGAACCTACAGCCAGGATGTAGCGAAAGGCCAGTTCCTCGATCTTAACGATTACTTGGAGAATGAAGGCAATGGCATTAAGGAAGCGCTGGACAACCTTGATCCCGGATTCCTGAACGCAACGAAAATCGACGGCAAAATTTATGCCGTTCCGAGCATCAGGGATTTGGCGGCCGACTTCGGCATTACGATGCGCAAGGATCTGGTAGACAAATACAACATCGATACAACCTCGATCAAATCGCTAGACGATTTGGATGCAATCTTCAAAACGATTAAGGACAATGAGCCGGACATCGTTCCGACGGTGAAGTATGGCAATTCGATTATCGATATCTACGTGCGAAGCGCGTTTGATACCTTAAGCGACGGGTTCGGCGTCCTTCCCGGCAATGACAATAACTTGAAGCTCGTTGACATGTACGAGGCGCCGGAATATAAAGAAATGCTGGATACGGTAAGAAGATGGTATTTGGCCGGCTACATTGCGAAGGATGCCGCGACAAGCACGGAAACGCAATACAACATGGTGAAAGCGGGCAAAGCGTTCTCGTGGATTTCCCATATGAAACCGGGCATTGAAACGCAGGAGTCCAGAAATACGGCTAGAGAAATGGTATCGGTACATTTCAAACCGGCGATTTCAACGACGAGTGATATCACCTCCATTATGTGGAGCGTAGCAAGAAACTCCGCGGATCCTTCGCGGGCTATGATGCTGCTTAATCTGATGTATACGGACAAGGACCTCATTAATCTGTTTGACTACGGGATTGAAGGCAAGCATTACACGAAAGTATCGGATAACGTGATCGATTTCCCTCAAGGCGTCGACGCTACCAACTCCGGCTACAACCTTCAACTGGGATGGATGTTTGGCAATCAGTCGCTCTCCTACATCTGGAATGGAGACAGCCCGGATCTGTGGAATGAGTTAATGACATTCAACAAAAACGCTACGAAATCAAAAGCAATGGGCTTTATCTTTAACGCGGATGCCGTGAAATCGGAAATTGCAGCCGTAACCAACGTAACGAATCAATACAAGGTCGCCCTTGAAACGGGTACGGTTGATCCGGAGACCCAGCTGCCGAAATTTATTGATCAGTTGAAAGCGGCGGGCATCGATAAAATTATCGCGGAAAAGCAAAAGCAGCTGGATGCATGGGCTGCATCAAACGGCTAGGAGGTCCCTTGAATGAAGAATCCGATCGCTGCAACGCTTGAACAGGCGAATATTCGATATGTAACCAATGAAGGCGGTCCAACGCTGGGGTATTGCCCGGCTTCCGGAGCCCGAATTATTGAACAGGACGGTCTTAAGTTTAAGGATTTAAGCAAGGACGGACAATTGCATCCCTACGAGGATTGGAGGCTGACTTCCGACGAACGGGCGCGGGATCTTGCCTCCCGGATGACGATTGAACAGATTGCCGGGCTTATGCTGTACAGCAGCCATCAGAACGTGCCTTCTCTAAGCGGCGGATTTTTTACGGGAGCTTATGGCGGCAAGCCGTATGAGGAAGCCGGGGTAAAGGCATGGACGCTAAGCGACCAGCAGGCAGCCTTTCTCGCGCAGGATTACGTGCGCCATGTTCTCGTCATGGCGATTAGCAGCAATAGCGACGGCGCGCTGTGGAGCAACCAGATGCAGGCGTTTGCGGAAGCGGAAAGCTTGGGTATTCCGGTAAACATCAGCTCGGATCCCCGTCACGGCATCGATATCGGCGCGGAATTTACCGGCGGAGCGGGAAGCCGCATCTCGAAGTGGCCGGAGACGCTTGGTCTCGCTGCAACCTTCGACCCTAGCGTCGTCCGGCAGTTCGGGGAGGTTGCATCCCGCGAGTATCGCGCGCTTGGCATCGCGACGGCCTTGTCGCCGCAAATCGATATTGCGACGGACCCGCGGTGGTTCCGGTTTAGCGGTACGTTTGGCGAGGATCCTCTTCTGTCGACGGATATGGCCAGAGCGTACGTGGACGGGTTCCAGACATCGGATGCCGGTTCGGCGGAAGGCTGGGGGCAAGGCAGCGTCAACGCGATGGTCAAGCATTGGCCGGGCGGCGGCTCGGGAGAAGGCGGGAGGGATGCGCATTTCGGATTCGGCAAATACGCCGTCTATCCCGGCAATAACTTCGAGGAGCATCTCGAGCCGTTCGTAAACGGAGCTTTTAAGCTGGAAGGCAAGACCGGCGAAGCATCCGCGGTGATGCCCTATTATACGATCTCTCACGGACGGGATAACGTAAATGGCGAGAACGTAGGAAATTCGTACAACAAGTATCTCATTACCGATCTGCTACGCGAGAAATACGGCTATGACGGCGTTGTCTGTACGGACTGGAACATTACGGCTGACGAGGGAGCGGCCATCGAATCGATGTTTGGCGGAAAATCATGGGGCGTAGAAGGACTTTCCGTCGCCGAGCGCCATTACAAGCTTCTTATGGCCGGCGTTGACCAGTTCGGCGGCAACAACGATTCGCTGCCCGTGCTGGAAGCATACCGCATGGGCGTCCTTGAACATGGAGAGACCTATATGCGGGAACGCTTCGAGAAGTCGGCTGTCCGCCTGCTGAAGAACATTTTCCGCGTTGGCCTGTTCGAGAATCCATACCTCGACGCGGAGCAAAGCGAGAAGCTTGTCGCCAGCGAGACGTTCGTTAAAGCAGGCCACGAAGCGCAGCTCAAATCGGTTGTGATGGTGAAAAATAAAGATCAGGTGCTGCCGCTTAAGCCCCGCAGCCGCGTGTATATTCCTAGCAGATATTCGGCACCGGAAAAGCATTTCGTAGGGTTCACGATTCCGGAGCGCGATGAATCTCCGATCGATCTTGCTTTAGCCGAACAGTTTTTCGATATCGTTGAGGAGCCGGGCGATGCGGATTTTGCAATCGTGGCGATACGCGGAGCGAAAGCGGGATTGGGTTACAGCCAGGAGGATGCGGCTGCCGGCGGTAACGGCTATGTACCGATCAGCCTGCAATACAGGCCTTATACGGCAGAACATGCGCGCGAGACAAGTCTGGCAGGAGACGCCAGGGAACGGGATGTGTTAAACCGTTCGTACAAAGGTAAATCCGTGACGACGCATAACGAGTCCGATCTGGAACTTGTGCTGGAAACGAAGCGCAGGATGGGAGAAAAGCCGGTTATCGTCACGTTGTTCCTCATCAATCCGACCGTGATGGAAGAGTTCGAGACCTCCGCCGATGCGATTCTTGTTCACTTCGGTTCCAGCGACAAGGCGATGCTGGAGCTGCTGTCCGGTCAATCGGAGCCATCCGGCTTGCTGCCGCTGCAGCTGCCGGCGAATATGAAGACGGTAGAAGAACAGCTCGAGGATGTTCCTCATGACATGGTTTGCCACGTTGATGCCCAGCAGCATACGTATGATTTTGGCTACGGCATGAACTGGCAGGGCGTCATCGAGGACGACCGTACCCGTAAATACGGCAGGAAGCGTTCATAACAGGTGAAAAAAACTCCCTTCAAGCTGCGAGATAGCAGCCGGAAGGGAGTTTTTTGATTAAATATTTAGGGCATCAAGCAACGCATATGCGACTTTTACCGCTTCGGCGCGTGTCAGGGTGTCATCCGGGCGGAAGCTGCCGTCCGGATAACCGCTCACGATACCCGCGTCAGTCGTTTGACTTACGGCATCAAGAGCCCAGGCCGGGATAGCATTTGCATCGTTAAATGTCTTGCCGGTACCGGACGGAGCGATGCCGCCAGCCTTCAGAACGCGCGCGGCGATTACCGCGATTTCCGCGCGTGTGATTCGCTGCGATGCGTTAAAGACGGAGCCGTCTTTCGTATCGAAGCCATTCACATAGCCGGCATCGGTAGCTGCTTTCACTTGCGCTTTGGCCCAAGACGGAATCAGGCTGTCATCGGCGAAGCGGGTTGCTCCGGTTGCGGCTGGCAGACTAAGCGAGTCTACCAGCAGCTTTACCCATTCTGCGCGCGTGACAGGCTGGTCCGGACGGAACGTTCCGTCTTCATAACCGGAAATCAGATCCATGCCGATCAAGCGGTCTGCATAAGGTTTTGCCCAGGATGCGTTAAGATCCGGGAAGGTTTGAGGCGCGTAGCTGAATACGCCGAATTTCGTGAAATGCTTAACATTGACCGTAATGGTTGTTCCGTTTGCTTGGCCGCCGAGGAAAATCCATTTCTTCAGCTTTTCGTTATAGTAGTACACAGCCGGTTTGCCGTTTGGTGCACCTGAATTCATCGCGTAGTTAAATGTCAATTCAACCGGCTTGCCAAACGTTGTACCGGCATTGCTTGTCATCTCTACGATTGGGCTCAGCGCCTTTAATGAGCCAAGCGGCGGCTGCTGCTCCGAGGAGAGCACTTGCGCGCCGATTGTTCCGCTTGCGGACAATGCTCCTGCCGGTATCTTGAAGGCGATCACGTCTTTCAAGCTGCCTTCGGCGCCTTTGGCCGGATCAAAGTTAGCGGTAACGGATGTTGCCGGCGTGTTGCCCGGTGAAGTTGTATTTCCGCCGCCCGGAGTCGAAGTTGACGGCATTGCTTTAATCGTAATGGCAAAGGTTCTGGAATCCGACGAATCGCCGCGCGAAGCGGTCGCTTTGAGCGTAACCGACGCATCAGGCTGTCCCGCTGCAGGCCGGCTCACTTTGGCGATGCCATTCTCGATTGCGACTGCGTTTGCTTGGTCAGCCGTTTCTTCCCAGGCAAGTGCTGCGCCATGCTCTCCTTCGGAAGGGAGGGTCATATTCTCGGTAACCGCATCCGTGTTGCCAAGCGTCAGCTTGTCGAGCGTATCTTGCACGGCTTGCTCATCCGAGTATGCAGCCGTATCCACGAAGATTGGATTCGAGTAGAACCACAGATCTTTATAGTTGCGGTCGTTAATCTCGTTGAACCGGGCCGCAGCATCGGCGGTTGTTGTTTTTGGATCAATGAGCGGATTGCCGTCCAGCGTCTCGCCCGGCACGTTCATTCCGAGATTCGTGCCTCTCAGACGGAAATACTGATCCTTGCTTGCTTTCGGCAGGTCGTAAGTGATGACGTTGTAGCCGTTTGCGTCGGTTGTCCAGTCCTCGCTAGTGAAAGTGGCAACGACGCGGGTGGAATCATTCGTATCCTTGTCGTAGGCCGGAGTTCCTTTCTCCGCCGGGCCGGTCACATCGCCTGCAATCAGATCGATATGGTCAACCGCCGGTTTCGCTCCGCCGGATTGTCCGCTGTTGATCGGATTCTCGTAGTTATTCGTCTCGGGGCTTTTGAACTTGATCGTAAGCGTAAGCTTATCCCCTTCGGTTGCCTGCAGGGTTCCGCCCATTTCGGCGTTTGCGCCGCCGTCCGCAAGGCGGAAGTCCAAGGCGTTAATCAGGTCGCCAAAGACGGAGAACGATTTGCCCGAGCGCATGCCGTCCAGAATATCCTGCGTGGATTTTCCTTCGCTCCAAATATAGTTTTTAGCGTATTCGCCCGGCCAGTAACCGCTAGAATTGGTGTCGATGGTTTTGAAATGGTAGTCCGAATTCGCGAAATTCCAGAACTTGCGGCCTTCGCCAAGCAGGGAGTCCCATACGCCGCCAACCTTCGCTACCATGTAATCGACACCGCCGTAGGAACGGTTCTTGTAGTTGTCGTTAGCCGTAGGGTTAGCGGGATCGTATGCCGAGTTATACCCGCCGCGGTCCGGCTCCATTTGATTGCCGAGCATCCCCTCGAAGCCAAACGCAATGTCCGGTGCGGTATTGTTAAAGTCGCGGAAGTCGGAAATTTTGTATTTGCCCACACCCCGGGAAGGATGGTTGACGATCATGTAGCTGGTCTCCGGGTAATTGCGTTTGAGCCAGTTAATCGCGGATAAACTGTCCGCATGCGTGCTGTACGCCCGGTTGTCCGCGGCCTGCCACTGCAGAACATCGGCAGGGTTAAACCAGGTTGCGTCGCGGCTTGTGAACAGGTATTCGAATTGGTTCGCGGCTTTCAGCGCTGCTTCGGAGCCGGGTTCATCCGTAAGAATGCCAACGGAGCCATGCTCGTGCGACGGGATGTCCCATTCGAAGCCGGAGAATATCGTTTTGCCTGCATATTTACCTGCATCCTGCAAAGCGTTTATTTTTGGAACCTGGTATTCGAGCAGCCCTTTCGATAACGGAATGGGGCCACCTGGAATGTCGGCACCCGTATCATCCCTTTTGGAGGAGCGCAAATGATCCGCCAACATGATAAAATCGAGGCCGTAGGTTGTCAGGCCGTGATCAAGCACCGATTCGAGCGAGCTTTGGGCATCGTCGGATTCAATCGTATGGGCATGGAATTCGCCGGTCAGCCACTGACCTTGCGCTTGCGTGGCACCCGTATCGGCGGCCGCTGCTTTAGGAGTGGGTACAACAAGACCTGTAGACAGGATGCTTGCCGAGAGAACCATGGGAAATACGATTCGAGCTTGTTTGTTAAAATTCAAAATTCATTACACCACCAGTCTGCAAATGTGTTGCCCAAGATGAAGTAGGGGCATTTAGAGTGTACAAGCTCATTATCAAGGGGGTATTAGGACGTGGGGGATATTTGTTAAGTGGAGGTAAATCTTCGAAATCGATATTTTGAAGCATGCCCCGGCCCTATGACCTGACCTGATCCCGATGCTATACTAGAAACAATTAACCATCCAGCAGGAGGCCTTCATGAAGCCGATCCCTACCGTCACTCGCGATTTGATTGAGCTGCCGCCGGCTTTTCCGATAGTCATCTCGCAGTCGGAAGGCGTCAGCCCGCTGTTTCAGCGGCTGCATTGGCATACGGCTCTGGAGATTAACTATATCAGCCGGGGAAGCGGCTACTATTTGATAAACGGTACGCGGTACGATTTTCGGGAGGGGGATATCCTCCTCATAAACTCGAATGATCTGCACCGCGCTTTCGAGAATGAAGGGCTGGTCATGACGATCATTATGTTTGATCCGGCGTATTTTGCCTTGGAGCAGCGTTATGATACGGAGCTTCTGATTCCCTTCCGCGAGATTGGCATGCGGTTTGATAACATGCTCGACCGCGGGCACCCGATACTGCCTCGGCTAGGTGCGGCGATAGAGGAAATGCGTTGCGAGTTTGCCGGCCGGGAGCCGCATTACGAAGCGGTAATCCGGTCACAGCTTGTGCAGTTTATGGCGTTTGTTAATCGTTACTTCGCGAAGGAGCAGGAGCGACGTTCCTCCCGCATCCGAGGAATGGAGATAGTACGTTTAACTCTGAACACGATAGAAGCCGATATTGCCTACCCCTGGACGTTAAAAGAACTGGCTGCCGCCGCGCATCTTAGTCCTTCTCGCTTCAGCGCCTTGTTTGTACAGACGGTTGGGACTTCGCCGATGGACTACCTGATTCAGCTAAGGCTGTCCGCGGCGGTTAGTCTACTGGAGTCCTCGGACAAGAAAATTATCGAAGTCGCGGAATCTGCCGGATTTCGCAATCTATCCAATTTCAACAGGCTGTTCAAGCAGCATATCGGGAAGCAGCCGTCGGAGCTTCGCCCGCATCACTAAACTTAAAAACAGTAAGATTGTATCGGAACATCGCTCTTTATCAGTAGAGGAGCGGTGTTCTTTTCTTTTATTCTTTAGCTATATCTTTAATAAACGGTAAGGAGCGTGGCTATGATGTTGTTTCTTGGAATAGATGCCGGCGGAAGCAAGACGCATGCTTTGCTTACGGATGAGAACGGCCGCGTGCTTGGCAGGGGGAGCGGCGGCAACGGCAATCATCAGACGGCCTTCGAAGCGGCAAGAACGGAGATTGACCGGGCTTGCGCGGAAGCGCTTCGGCAGGCTGGCGTTGCCAAAGAGGAAGTTGACTTTGCTTACTTCGGCCTAGCTGGAGCGGACCGCGAACCGGACTACGCGATTCTCCGTCCGATGATCGCATCCCTGAATTTCCCCCGCCACGACATTGCTTGCGATACGATGATCGGTATGCGTGCGGGAACGCATCAATCCTATGGCGCGGTGATTATCAGCGGCACGGGCTTTAACGCCGCGGCGCGCAATGCCGAGGGCGAAGAGCTGCAGTACGGAGGCTTCGGTTATTTGTTTGGAGACGGCCAAGGCTCCGGCACGGATCTGGCGATTCATGCTTTTCGCTCGGCGGTACGAAGCTGGGAGGGACGTGAGCTCCCCTCCATTCTGACGGAGCTGGTGCCCCGTCAGATGGGCTATTCCTCCGTCCCGGAGATGTACGAGGATGCGCTTGATAACGGAGTTCGTCCAGCGAAGTCACTGTCGCAAACAATGTTTGAAGCGGCTTCGCTAGGCGACAAGGTGGCTATTCGGATCCTTGAAGAGGCCGGACATGAACACGGCAATGCCGTTAATGCCTTGATTCGAAGGCTTGGCATGGAGCAGGACAGCTTCGATGTTGTCCTAACGGGAAGCGTGCTTGCCAAAGGCAGCTCTCCGCATATGGGAGATGCGATCAAAGCATCGGTTGCCTCCACGGCCCCGCATGCAAACATCGTGAAGCTCACGATCGATCCGGTCATTGGCGCGTTAATGAGCGCGATGGACAGCAGCGGCACCGCGATTTCAGCGGAGACGGATGCGGCGTTACGCAGGATTACGTTTTAGAGTTTGGGTGATTATTCTTTTTTAAGGGGACTCATATATGACTATAACCAAACAAGGGTTAAAGGTTGCCGTAATTGGAGGCGGCTCCTCTTATACGCCGGAGCTGGTTGAAGGCTTTATTAAACGCTACGAGGAAATGCCGATTCGCGAGCTCTGGCTAGTTGATATCGAAGAGGGGCGCCATAAGCTGGAGATTGTCGGAAAGCTGGCGCAGCGGATGGTTGAGCAGGCAGCTGTGCCGATGGATGTACACTTAACCTTGAACCGCCGGGAAGCGATCGCAGGAGCGGATTTTGTCACGACGCAGATGCGCGTTGGTCTTCTGGAAGCAAGACGCCGGGATGAGCATATTCCGATCAAGCATGGCGTTATCGGCCAGGAGACGACAGGTCCGGGCGGGATGTTTAAGGCGCTTCGGACGGTTCCGGTTATATTGGATATTTGCCGGGATATCGAGGAGCTTGCGCCTAATGCCTGGATGCTGAACTTTACGAATCCGGCCGGCATTGTAACCGAGGCGGTGCTAAAGCACAGCAAGGTGAAGACGGTTGGGCTATGCAACTCGCCGATCAACTTCCAGAAGTATCTCGCCAAGCAATACGGCGTCTCGGAGAGGGAAGTGCTGCCGGAGTTTGTGGGCATCAACCATCTGCACTGGATTACGTCGGCCTACGTGAACGGCGAAGACAAACTGCAGGAGATGATTGGGGGAGGAAAAGATTACTCCGCCACAAACGTCACCGCCTTCGATTGGGATCCGGAGTTCCTGCGCTCGCTTGGCGCGCTTCCAACCTATTATCTGCGTTACTTCTACATGAGCGATACGATGTACGCAGAGATGAAGGAATCGCTTGATAAGAACGGCACGCGCGCCGACGTGGTCAGCCGGGTGGAGGAAGAGCTGTTCGAGCTGTACAAGGATGTTAACCTGAAGGAAAAGCCGAAGCAGCTGGAGAAGCGGGGCGGAGCCTTTTATTCCGAAGCGGCGGTCAATCTGATGTTTTCCCTGTACACGGACCGCAAAGACATCCAGACGTTAAATGTCCGTAACGGCGGCATTATCGGCTTCCTGCCGGAGGATGCGAGCATCGAGGTGAACTGCGTGGTGACGGCGCAAGGTCCGATTCCATTGCCGCTGCAGCGGGTTCCCGAGCATATCAAGGGGCTTCTTCACGCGGTAAAAACCTACGAATCGCTTACCATCGAAGCCGCGGTGACGGGAGACCGCGGGGTTGCTCTTCAGGCCATGGTGCATCATCCCCTGGTGCCAGGCGTCTCCGTCGCCAAAACTTTGCTTGATGAAATGCTGGAAGCCAACAAGAAGTACCTGCCGAACTTTTTCGAATTCTAAACGACCATTCAAAAGCCGCATTCCTGCGGCTTTTTGTTTTCATAACCGTCTATTGCACCCCATCAATCGCTCATGGATGTAACTTTATACCAGAACCGGGACGAATGGACTACCAGTATTTCGGTAAAAGACGAATGTTAGCTTTTCGAAACAAGACGAACGTTCGTAAAAATTCATTGACAAGCTGCGGGTTCCTTATTATATTAATTTACGGATAACAACTAATTTAATAATAACTTTTCGTATAATCTCAAGAATTGGCTTGAGAGTCTCTACTCGATCACCGTAAATGATCAGGCTACGAAACAGTGGAAGAGTTGCCGCGCATTGTTACTCCATTCTAACGGAATGACATTGATACGGTCCGCGGTATACTTTTCCCCTTTTTGCAGAGCCTAGGAGATAAATGCGTATTTTACGCATCTTTTCCTAGGCTTTGTTGCTTGTACACATTTTTGGGGGGTTAATGGGAAAATGGAACGTTTCTTTAAGTTCAAGGAACATGGTACAAACTTCAGAACGGAAATTATGGCGGGTCTGACTACCTTCATGACGATGGCTTACATCCTGGCAGTCAATCCGATCATCCTGACGCCAACGGGTCTCGACTGGACGGCAGTATTCCTGGCGACGGCAATTGCAGCAGGTATTTTCACGATTGCAATGGGCTTGTTCGTTAACTTCCCGGTCGCTTTGGCGCCTGGTATGGGCCTTAACGCTTACTTCGCTTCAACCGTTATTGCTTCGCAGGCTACTGACAAGCCGATCTCGGTTGCTATGGGTCTGACAGCGGTATTTATCTCGGGTATTATCTTTATCATCCTGACGCTGACGCAAATCCGTCAAATGCTGATTACAGCCGTTCCAGACAGCTTGAAGCATGCGATTACGGTTGGTATCGGTTTGTTTATTACAATTGTAGGCTTGAAAGGCAGCGGCCTGATGACGGTTGCCGTAACGGCCTTTGGCGATATTAAAGCAAATGCATATACGGATGTTTCCGGTTCGGAAACGGTTATCCATATCGGCAGCTTCGCAAACGAAACGGTTATCATGACCGTCGTTGCCCTGTTCATTATCGGTATCCTGATGGTTATGCGCGTACCGGGCGCAATTCTGTGGGGTATCCTCGGCACTACCGTACTTTCGATCATCCTTGGTCAAGTTGATTTCAAGAAGACCTTTACGAATCAGACATGGGTACCTGATTTCTCGACAATGAACATCGGCCACTTCGATTTCCCTGGCGTGTTCGAGGTTGGTATCGTAACGGTCGTACTGACATTTACATTCGTTGAATTGTTTGATACGTTCGGAACGCTTGTTGGTACAGCGAACCGTGCAGGCTTTATGAAAGATCCTGTTGAAGGCAAAAAACGCGTAGGCAAGGCGATGTTTGTTGACGCCGTGGCCGTAAGCGGCGGCGCATTGCTTGGCACAAGTACGGTAACGGCATTCGTGGAAAGCTCGGCTGGCGTTGCGCAAGGCGGACGTACAGGTCTGACTTCGATCACTACAGGCGTCTGCTTCCTGCTTGCAATCTTCTTGTCGCCGGTTGTAGCACTGGTTCCTGCAGCTGCAACTAACGCAGCACTGATCATCGTTGGCGTATTGATGCTTCAATCGGTGAAGGAAATCGACTTCTCCGATATGGTATACGCGATTCCTTCGTTCCTGACGCTGGCGCTTATGCCGTTCACTTACAGCATTGCTAACGGTATCTCGTTTGGTATCGTATCGTATGTTGTTCTGGCGACAGTCGGTAACGTATCGAACAAGGGGAAATACAAAGTTCACTGGCTCATGTGGATCCTGGCTATCCTTATCGTTGGCCGCTACGTGATCATGGGAACAGAATAGCATTATAATAGAAGAAATAAAAAGCAGCGCTGGACCGGCGCTGCTTTTTTTTGTTGCCTGATGCGGCAACGTTGTACGCCTTGTCTATAAGGCAAGTGGCGGGAAAGTTCATTAATAGTGAAGCTATCTGCCGTAAAAAGTGCCGTATCCAGGCGGAAAGCTGGATTAATGAGCTTCTCCGCCTTATTCGCACGGTGAGCCTCATAAATAGTGAAGTTGGCCTCACTGTTGCCCAGTGATTGTCCAGCTGTGGAGCACTATAGAGCGGAAAGCCTCATAAATAATGAGTCTAGGCTCATTATTGCATCCCATTTGCTAGGCTGCGTGGGGCCAAAAAGAGACCACCCTCATCATTTGCTAGAGTGGTCTCAAGTTTATTGCGTTTAAATGGCAGTTGCCGACAACGAAATGCCGGCAAACAAAGAAGTCCAGGCTTTATTGAGCCTGGACTTCTTTGTTTGCGGCTAATTATCTAAAAAATAAAAAGTGCGTCGGAAGCTTTCTAAGCTGTCCGTCGGAAGGCTTGTTAATAACGCGTCCGTTCCAGATCATCGACGAGGAGCCGCCGCCGTCCAGGTTGTAGCCGTCAACGGCGCCTAACCGCTGCAGCAGAATCTGCATCTCGGCCAGCGTTGCGCCGGAGCTGCCGCCTTCGTTGCGGCCGTCCGCTACGATGATAAGCAGCTGCCCGTCCTTGTAGTTGGCAATAACGGTGCGGGGCGCGCGCGTTGGACTGCTCTGCCACTTGCTTGGTATCGTTGTTGGACTGCCGTTTTTCAGAAGCACGGGAACAAACGACGCGCCAAATTTGACGTTTAGATTATCTAGCTGCTGCTTGCTTGTAAATTTACCGCCAACCAGCTTGTTGCTGGCGTTAAGACCAACAAAGAACAAATCTGCACGGGTTGGCTCGAAGCCTTCTACATAATCGCCGTTCAAAATGGTTGTGCTGAGCGGATACCGCTTGCCTCCGCCATCGGCAAAGCCGCCTGCATTAACGCCGGCCACGGCGCCGTATCGTTGTACGGCGGCCAGCGTTGTTTCGGCACCGCCTACCTTATCGTTGCCGAGCACCATTTTCATCGCGTCGCCTGACTTGAGCTTAATCTTCATCGCGTAGCTTTGGAAGTTGTCGGCCTTTATGTAGAATAACTGCGCGGTCAGCTTGTCCGAGCTGATCGTCCCCGAAGGAGATCCAAGCCGTCCGGTAATGATCCTGTCGTAAATCACTAACGGGCGGTTAGCCTGGGTGGTAGCCGTATTAACGATCTGTTTCATATCGGCGTTTGTCTGGTTATACAGCTTTAGCTGCTTTTTAATAGAGGCGCTTGTCGCTGTTGCGGTCTGATGGGCCTGGTCGAGTCCGCTGGCGACGGATTTCGTATGGTCTGCGGCAGCCTCTTGCTGAGTGCCGGCCTCCGGGAAATCCGGAAGGACAATGGAAATATTCGTAACCATAAGCCATAACAACATCGCGACAAACGGTGTGCAGGCCAGCAGCATCGTTCGGTTCAGCGCTCGGATGGATAAAGTCATTTGAGCACATCCAGATTTTTTTGCAGTTCGTTCAGCTTCTTTTTCACTTCGTTTAATTGCGTGTAAAGCTTATTGCTGTTATCGGTTTTGACATCAGCATTATCCTTCGTGAAGGTAAGCAGCTCGTTAAGCGCTTCTACCTTGGATTCCAATTGCGACAGCTCTTCTTTATAGCCGGTTTCCACTTTGGCAATCCGGTCATCGTATTGCTTTTGCATCTCGGCAATTTGTGCGGCTGTCTGGCGCTCCACATCGGCAGAAATCTGCTTCTGGACATGCTCGCTGTACAGCTTGGCACCGGTGAGGCCGGCAGCAATCAGAATAACCCATACACATACAAAGATTACAAAAGCACGCTGCTTCGTAGCCTTGCGCGATTTCGTTTCATAAGAAGCATTCGTTTCTAAAGCGGTATTGCTCATTGGCGTTCACCTCGTTTTCCGTTAATAAGGAAGTGAACGGACTGCAAAAATAGCATTTAAGCTAGTCTATCATGTTAGACGAACGAACGATGCCCAAGGTTAAGGCTGTCACTACATTGTAACAAAGATTGCTAGGGAAAGAGCCATTCATTTTGTGGGAATTGAAGGATAAGGTATAATAATAACAATTACGCTTAGTTCACGCTTTCGAAGCATGAATTATCACAATTGGCTTTAAAAATTGCAATTTGCGTGAAAATTCATTTTAGGAGGTAATCGAAACATGACCACAGCTGTAGAACAAGCCATGTTTGCCGGAGGATGCTTCTGGTGCATGGTATCCCCGTTTGAAGAAACACCGGGTATTTTATCCGTTGTATCGGGTTATTCCGGAGGCCATAAGGCAAATCCAACGTACGAAGAAGTGTGTTCCGAAACAACGGGACATGCGGAAGTTGTTCATATTACTTTTGATCCGTCGATTTATTCTTACGAGAAGCTGCTGGACGTGTTCTGGCATCAGATCGATCCGACCGACGCGGGCGGCCAATTCCATGACCGCGGGGAATCCTACCGGACGGCTATCTTCTATTATAATGAAGAACAGCGCCGGAAGGCGGAGGCTTCCAAGGAGGCTTTGGCAGCAAGCGGCAGATTCGACAAACCTATCGTCACAGCCATTGAGCCGGCGAAGGAGTTCTACCCGGCGGAGGATTATCACCAAGGTTATCATCGGACGAACCCGTTACGTTATAAAATGTACCGCAAAGGTTCCGGCCGCGATGCTTTCATCAATACGCATTGGACGGTTAGGAAGGAAGAGGGCGAGCTTCGCACCCGCCTTACTCCGATCCAGTATGAAGTTACGCAGAACAATGCGACGGAGCGTCCTTTTACGGGCGAATTTTGGGATCACAAGGATGAGGGTCTGTATGTTGACATCGTCTCGGGAGAACCGCTTTTTACATCCCGCGAGAAATACGATTCCGGATGCGGCTGGCCAAGCTTTACGAAGCCGGTGAAGGAAGCATCCATAACGGAAGTGCTCGACACCAGCCATTTCATGGTTCGTACCGAGGTGCGCAGTAAAGAAGGCGATTCCCATCTGGGTCACGTATTCGATGATGGTCCGGGACCAAACGGACTCCGTTACTGCATTAACTCCGCTTCGCTCCGATTTATCCCGGCAGCGGATTTGGAGAAGGAAGGGTACGGCGAGTACGTCAACTATTTCAAATAAGCGATTGGGGGAGAAACGATGCATATTGAAGAAGCGATCCGAACGAGACGTTCCATAGGGCGCGTCAAGCAAGATCCGGTTGATCGTAATCTAATTGAGAAGGTGCTGGACTCGGCAACCTGGGCGCCAAGCCACCATAACACGCAGCCTTGGAGATTCATCGTAATGACCGGTGACGGTCGTGCTAAGCTTGGCGAAGGTTATGCGCGTGTAGCGCTTGCAACACTTGGGGCAGGGGAAAGCCCCGAGTTGGAAGAGCGTCTTCGGAAGGAGCGCGTCAAAGCATACCGCTCGCCAGTGGTTATTGCGGTGGTCTGCTCGCCGTCCGCTGATCCGCGGGCAACGCTGGTGGAGGAAGTTGCAGCTTCGCATACGGCGGTGCAGAATTTGCTGCTTGCCGCACACGCGAACGGGCTAGGAGCGATTTGGCGTTCCGGCGACCCGATGTACCATCCGCTTATGAATGATACGTTTGGTCTAGCTGGGAACGAGCAGATCGTAGCGCTGGTTTATATGGGTTATCCGGATATGAATCCGCCGGAACCAAAGCGCACGCCGGCATCGGAAAAAACAATCTGGCTCGAATCTTAATCTTAAGCATAACAAGGCGCCCGCGAGGGCGCTTTTTTGTTGTCCAATCGGGGAAAATAAACCCGGACAGGATGGAACCGTTTTTTTAGCAGTGAAACCTTTATTTATGATTAATTTAGTGTTAAAATATTTAGAGTTAATGAAATTGCTTTATATATGATGCTGACTGACCTGAAAGGAGTGAGGAAATGGCAAATGCCAGCGAAGAGTTGATTAATCTTATCGGCCAATTTCGTTTGTTTCTGAAAAATGTCACGACCGAGTGGAGCAAGAAGACGATGGCCGGCATGAACACGACGCAGTTCAAGCTGTTATACACGCTTCATTCATCCGGTCCTCTGAAGGTATCGGAGCTTGCCGATTTACTCGGATTAACGTCCGGCGCCATCACGGGTATTGCCGACAAGATGCTGGCGGAAGGTTTAATCAGCCGCGAACGAACAACCGACGACCGGAGAGTGGTTATTATCGCTTTGACTTCGGAAGGCGATAAGCTCGTTAACCAGGTGATGGAATGTCACGAAGAGATATTTTCTTCTTTTTTCAACGGCCTTCCGGAAGAAGATATTCAGCATTTGAGAAGAATTTTCTCGAAGCTGACCGCCAATATGGATGAAGGCAAGCTGGAAAAATAATCTTGCATGGACGGATTGACTGATTCATAAAAAAGATATATAGTAGTAAATGCTTTGTTAATAATTTATTTAGTATTAAAATATTAAATGCTAATGAATTATCGGTTCAAGCAATCGGCGGGAAAGGGGAGAGGCAATGACGAATGCCAATGAAGAGCTGATTGGTTTCATGGGACAATTCAAGACGTTCCTGAAAAACGTAAACAACGAATGGAGCCGGAAAACAATGACGGGCATGAACTATACCCAGTTCAAGCTGTTGTTTACCCTCCATACATCGGACTCCCTCAAGGTTTCGGAGCTTGCCGAAATTCTCGGACTGACCTCCGGTGCTATTACGGGTATCGCCGATAAGCTGGTGGCTGAAGGCCTTATCAGCCGCGAGAGGGCAAATGACGACCGCAGGGTCGTATATATTGAATTAACGGCTAAAGGCAAGGACATGGTTGACGACATTCTCGAGTCGCAGAAAGAGACGTTTTCCTCCTTTTTCAATGTATTGCCGGAAGAAGATATTCAGCATCTGAGGAGAATTTTTGCCCAGCTGCTCGCGAATATGGATAACAAATAGCATTTCAGCTTGAATCACACAAACATAGAAAGAAAAAGGAGAGAAAGACCATATGAGTAATGCTGTAGCGGCATTAAAAAGAGGCCCGATCGTCGCGTCGGTGCTTATCGCAGCCTTCGTAGCGCTTTTGAGCCAGACGCTCCTTAACGTTGCGCTTCCGAGTATCATGACTGACCTGAAGGTCAGCGCGAATACGGTACAATGGCTGTCCACCGGTTATTTGCTAGTCAATGGCGTCCTTATTCCAATTAGTGCTTATTTGATCAGCCGGTTTTCTACTAGGTCATTGTTTGTCGTAGCAACAAGTTTATTTACGGTAGGTACCATCGTCAGCGCCTTGGCGCCGAGCTTTGAAACCCTGCTTACTGGCCGGATTATTCAGGCAGCGGGCGCAGGTATTCTGATGCCGCTGATGTCGATCATCTTCCTGACGATTTTCCCGATCGAACAACGCGGTAAGGCAATGGGTATGATGGGGATCGCGATGATTTTCGCACCAGCTGTTGGCCCAACGCTGTCGGGTTGGGTTGTTGAGCATTATGACTGGCGCGTTCTGTTCTACATCGTATTGCCACTGTCGCTGTTCGGCTTGATTTATGGCGCTATTTCGATGAAGAACGTAACGCAAACAGCGAAATCCAAGCTGGATATTTTCGCCGTTATTTTGTCCACTTTGGGCTTTGGCGGCCTGCTGTACGGCTTTAGTGACGCGGGTACGGACGGCTGGAACAACGTAACTGTGTACACAAGCTTGATCGTTGGCGTTATTTCCTTGATTGGCTTTGTATGGTATCAGCTTGTCGTTAAGAAGCCGATCCTTGAAATGCGCGTTTTCAAGTTCGGCATGTATTCCCTGACTACTGTCATTAACGTCATCATCACCATGGCCATGTTCTCGGGTATGATCTTGCTTCCGATTTATCTGCAAAGCATTATGGGCTTTACGCCGCTTAAATCCGGTTTGCTCCTGCTGCCGGGTGCAATCCTGATGGGGATTATGTCGCCAATCACCGGTATGATCTTCGATAAAGTCGGAGCTCGCTGGCTGGCGGTTACCGGTCTTGTAATTACCGTCTACTCGTCTTACGAATTCAGTCAGCTGACGGATCATACGACTTACGGTTACCTGATTACAATGTACACCTTGCGTATGTTCGGTATGTCCATGCTGATGATGCCGATCCAAACGGCAGGCATGAACCAGCTGCCGCAGCGTTTGAACGCTCACGGCTCGGCGATGTCGCAAACGCTGCGTAACGTAGCGGGCGCTTTGGGTACAGCGTTCCTCGTTACGCTGATGACGAACAAAGCGGCTTCGGAAACGAAGCATATGGTCGCAACGCAAGGCATTGATCCTAACGATAAAGCGGCAATGGCTCATGTCATTCAAGAAGCGACGATTACGGGTATCAACCACTCGTTCGTAGTAGCAACTTGGTTCGCTGTTGCGGCACTCGTACTGGCCTTCTTCATCCGCAAGGTAAAACCGCATGAAGAACCGGCTACCGTAGTAAACGCATCTTCCGAAGGTCAAGCGAAAGCTCAGCTTGCCGCGACCCAATCGAAATAAGGTTTGGTTAAAACGCAAGCTGCGCATTCAAATGTTCTTCCGATCGCCATTGCTCATGGATTCCTTTGATTGAAATAGTTTAATGATGGGATCCCTGAGCAAAAGCGAACACTAAAAGCTTTCTGTAAGAAAGCTACTTCGTAAGCATATGCTACGTTTCTACAGAATCATTTGAAATGCTACGCTTGAGTTTAACCAATAGGTAAATAAAAAACGGCCGTGCAGATTCGTTTCTGCACGGCCGTTTTTGTTTTTATATGATGCGCGGAAGCCTTAACGATACGCCGCATCGTTAAGGGATACCTAGGGAGACTTTGGGCGGATTAGGCAGTTTGCGCCTTTTACCTAACTCCCCTTATTTTACAGGCTTATAAACATGAAAGTTGTGCTCCAGCACCTGCCAGAAGGCTGGGAACGGAACATCAAGCACCCATGTGCTCACCCCTCGAAGATGATAACATTTCACCAGATCAAGCTTCGCCTGCACGCTCCTCGCATCCTCGAACCAGACCTGGTGGCCGCGCCCGTACTCATCCCTGTAACCGTAGTACGGCGATTCCGCGAATGGATCGTAGTGAATCACCGCGCCGTACCTGGCTGCTCTCCGCACCGCATTGCCCGAACTGATAGACATCGCCCAATCCTGTCCGGGGGTATAAGGGAGTGTCCAGTCGTAGCCGTAAAGCGGCATCCCGAGCATAATCTTGCTGGAAGGTATCAGCGCTATCGCATAGTTCAACACTTTGGCCACCTCATTCCTTGGAGCAACCGCCATCGGTGGTCCGCCCGCCCATCCCCATTCATATGTCATGAGGATAACAAAATCCAGAATCCGGCCTTGCTCAGCGTAATCCTGCCCTTCGAAGAGCTGTCCGTCCTGACCAGGGGAACTAACCGGCGGCAAGGTGGAGGAGACAAGGCATCCGATGGCATGCAGAGAGCCGGTTAGCCGCTCCAGGAATTGATGATAAAGCTTGCGGTCGGCAGCCGGAATAAAAGCAAAATCTATATTAAGAGCCCAATACTTATTCATCCTCATGACGTATATGATCCCTTGGATCAGACGTTCCTTCACGGCTTCGTTCGTTAAAATGAAATGGACCAGGCTTGGGCTGAACGTATAGCCGTCAAAATTCGTAATAACCATCATTGGTGCCGCCCGACCGCGGTAGGCTTCCTGAATGGCTGGCAAATCATTTAAGGCGCTAAGCGAACCGTCCGGCCTAACTTGATAACTGAAGGGGCTAAGGAAGGTCAGATGTTTGGCTGCAGCGGCCGCGCTAGCGGTGATGCCCGCATCCGAGACGACGGGCTCGGCATAGCCATTCGCTTCAATAGTCATCTTGCGCGGATTCGGAATGCGAAGACGCATGCCGGGAAGAATAAGGGCGGGATTGGTGATATGGTTAACCCTGGCTAGCTCCTGAAGGGTGACGCCGTATTTTTGCGAGATCGTCCATAAAGTTTCTCCCGGAATGACCTGATGGCTGTCAGCCTCAACGGGGATAATGAGCGATTGTCCGGCGACGAGAGGTTCGGTTGCCTGCATGCCATTGGCGGCAAGGATAGCTTCCGGGGACAGGCTGTACAGCTGCGCCAGACTCTGTACGGTGTCCCGCCCTTTGACGGTATAGATCAACATCGCCTCTCGCCTCCTTTAATGATTCGGATTCTTCTCCTACTATTCTATTCGGCAACTCCCCCAACTTAAAACCATGCCAAATAAATTGATAACGGCAGGAAAAGGAAAGGGAAATAGTTGCAATTTAAGACAAAAACGAACTTTATTTGAACTCTTTTATTTTAATGTTCGTATTTTATACGCTTTTCATTGACAGACATAGGGGGATTGGATAAACTGAAATAGGTTAAGGCGGAACATTCGTCGAATGCTCCCTAAATATGATGAAAGATCTCGTATATCCTCGGGAAAAAGGCCCGAAAGTTTCTACCCGAAAACCTTTATTTTCGGACTACGAGTTGATGGAACAAATATACAGGTTGCCCCTTCAACAGGGCAGCCTTATGCTGTCTTTGCATTGCGAAATTCTTGTGATTGAAGTAAAGACAATTGTTGCCATCTGCTCGGGTCCCGGCAGCATCCATAGAAAGTATGGTTGCGGCGCGGGATTTTTGCGTTTCGCGAGATATACACATTTTATAGATGAAGGAAGGTTTGAACGCATGTCTGCGAAAGTAGGCGTCATCATGGGCAGCAAGTCGGATTGGGATACAATGAAACTTGCCTGCGACGTGTTAGAAGAGCTGCAAATTCCTTACGAGAAAAAGGTTGTTTCCGCTCACCGGACACCGGATTTAATGTTCGAATATGCGGAGACGGCTGCAGAACGCGGCCTTAAAGTAATCATCGCGGGTGCCGGCGGTGCCGCGCATTTGCCGGGCATGGTTGCTGCGAAGACGATTCTGCCGGTAATCGGCGTGCCAGTCAAATCCTCGAATCTGAGCGGCCTTGATTCGCTCCTGTCGATCGTGCAAATGCCGGGCGGCATTCCGGTTGCGACAGTAGCAATCGGCAATGCCGGCGGTACAAACGCCGGACTGTTAGCCGCTCAAATGCTCGGTGCTTTTGATCCTGAAGTACAAGCCCGGGTGGAAGCGCGGCGCGAGCGGATCAAGCAGGAAGTGCTGGAAAGCAGTGAGACATTATGATGATGGAAGATAACAAACGGACGCTTCTGCCGGGAAGCACCATTGGTGTTCTGGGCGGCGGACAGCTTGGCCGGATGATGGCGCTCGCAGGCAGCGCGATGGGGTACCGCTTTGTAGCGCTTGACCCGACAGCCGATGCGCCTTGCGGACAAGTAGCGGACCAGATCGTCGCTGCATACAACGACCGTGAAGCAGCCCGCGAACTGGCGCGAAGGGCGGACGTCATCACGTACGAGTTCGAGAATGTCGATGCCGATGTGGCGGCGATGCTTATGTCGGAATCGTACGTGCCGCAGGGCAGCGAGCTGCTCTATACGACGCAGCACCGGCTTCGCGAGAAGCGTGCGATTGAAGCGGCGGGCGTACGGGTTGCCCCGTACAGCGAAATCCGGAGCAGCGAAGAGCTTCGTGCCGCAGCTGAAAAGTTTGGACTTCCATGCGTGCTGAAGACGGCAATGGGCGGTTATGACGGCAAAGGACAATGGGTGATTCGGAGCTTTGACGAAATTGAAGAAGCGTACGAGACATTAAGCCGTGCCGGCGTAGAGCTAGTGCTGGAGCAATTCATTAAGTTTGACAAGGAATTATCCGTTATTGCGGCAAGAAGTCCTCAAGGCGAGATAAAAGCGTTCCCCGCTGCGGAAAATATTCATGTCGAGAATATTTTGCATCTGTCGATCGTTCCGGCCCGCATTGCGGAGAGCGTTCAGCAGGAAGCGGAGAAGCTGGCGATCAAGATCGCGGAAGGGCTTGGCGTAGTTGGCCTGATAGCCGTAGAGCTGTTCCTGACGGCCGACGGCGAGCTGTTCGTTAACGAGCTGGCGCCTCGCCCGCATAACAGCGGTCATTATACGATGGAAGCTTGCCGGACCTCGCAGTTCGAACAGCATGTGCGCGCGGTATGCAATCTGCCTCTGGGCGATACGGGGCTGCTTACGCCGGTTGTTATGGTGAACGTCCTTGGTCAGCATGTAGAGCCGCTGCTTGCGCGGATGGCGAAGCATGATGAAGCGGCGGCAAGATTAAACGTTGCGCCAAAGCTTCATCTGTACGGCAAGAAGGACGCTGTATTCAAACGGAAAATGGGCCATGTAAACGTGCTTGCCGGCGATGTGCAGCAGGCGCTTGATTGGATAGAAGAGACAACTATTTGGAAGGTGTGAACGGTACATGTTAGAGCGTTACAGCAGACCGGAAATGAGAGCAATTTGGACGGAGCAGAACAAATTCCAAGCATGGCTTGAGGTTGAGCTTTGCTCCTGCGAGGCTTGGGTTGAACTTGGCGTTATTCCGGCAGAAGACGTAGAAGCGCTTCGCAAAGCGGCTACTTTTAATATCGACCGCATTTACGAAATCGAGCAAGAAACCCGCCATGACGTAATCGCGTTCACGCGCGCGGTATCCGAGACGGTTGGTCCGGAGCGCAAATGGGTTCATTACGGCCTGACTTCGACTGACGTTGTAGATACGGCGAACGGCTACTTGCTTCTTCAAGCAAACGCGATTCTCAAAAAAGACATCGAGCGTTTCATCTCGATCCTTCGCGAGAAAGCGATCCAATACAAAGATACGCCTATGATGGGCCGTACGCATGGCGTGCATGCCGAGCCAACAACGTTTGGCCTGAAAATGGCGCTGTGGCATGAAGAAATGAAACGCAACCTCGAGCGTTTCGAGCATGCGGCAAACGGCGTTCAATTCGGTAAAATTTCCGGCGCTGTCGGTACTTACGCGAACATTGATCCGTTCGTTGAAGAGTTTGTATGCAAAAAGCTTGGCATCAGCCCGGCTCCAATCTCGACGCAAACGTTGCAGCGTGACCGTCACGCTGAATATATGGCGACGCTTGCGCTTGTTGCAACGTCGCTTGATAAATTCGCTACGGAAATCCGCGCTTTGCAGAAGAGCGAATTCCGTGAAGTGGAAGAAGCTTTCGCGAAAGGCCAAAAAGGCTCGTCCGCAATGCCGCACAAACGCAACCCGATCGGCTGCGAGAACATCTCCGGTCTGTCCCGCGTAATCCGCGGCCACATGCTGACAGCTTACGAGAATGTACCGCTGTGGCATGAGCGCGACATCAGCCATTCGTCGGCAGAACGCGTTATTCTGCCGGATGCAACGATGCTTCTGAATTACATGCTGAACCGTCTGGGCAACATCATTCAGAACCTGACCGTGTTCCCTGAAAATATGAAGAAAAACATGCAGCGCACGTTTGGCGTTCCGTTCTCCGGCCGCGTGATGACAAAGCTGATCGACAAAGGCCTCAGCCGCGAGCAAGCATACGACACGGTTCAGCCGCGCGCGATGCAAGCGTGGGAAGAGCAGCGCCAATTCCGCGACATTATCGAATCGACGCCGGAAATTACAAGCCTTCTGTCGGCAGAAGAAATCGACGATGCCTTCAACCCGGCTTGGCACTTGAAGCATGTGAATACCATCTTTACGCGTCTTGGCTTGAACTAAAGGGCAAAGGGGATTCGAGGAAGAATGACTGCACAATCGCAAGCTTTATCCACGGCGGCGGACTACATCAAAGCTCCGCTGCTGTATAAAGGCAAGGTTCGTGAGCTTTACGATCTTGGTGAGCATTATCTGATCGTCGTGACAGACCGCATCTCGGCATTCGACTATGTACTGGATCCGGCTGTCCCGCAAAAAGGCAACGTGCTGAACCGCCTGTCGGCTTTCTGGTTCGAGCAAACAGCCGATATTCAGACGAACCATGTCGTACACACGGACGTCGAAAAGCTAGGGGATATCGTTACGGCGCCCGAGCTTCTGAAGGACCGGATCATGGTGACGAAAAAAGCGGAGCGTATCGACATTGAATGCGTCGTTCGCGGCTATATCACCGGCGGCGGCTGGAGACAATACCAGCAAACGTCCGCGATCAACGGCATTCAGCTGCCGGAGGGTATGCGCAAGAACGAGCGCTTCCCACAGCCGATCTTTACGCCGGCAGCGAAAAACGACGTTGGCCACGACGAGGACATTCCGTTCGAGCGGATGCAGGAGATGGTTGGCGCCGAGCTTGCGGAAGAGCTTAAGGGCCGCAGCATCAAGCTGTACGAATTCGCTCACGAATATTGCGCGAAGCATGGCATTATCCTTGCCGACTGCAAATTCGAATTCGGACTGATCGACGGCAAAGTCATTCTGATCGACGAGATCTTTACCCCGGATTCCTCGCGTTTCTGGGGGGAGAAGAGCTACGCTTACGATATCGAAATCGACAGCATGGACAAAGAACCGGTCCGTACTTACCTTCTCGGTTCCGATTGGGATAGAGACAGCAAACCGGCTCCTCTCCCTGAATCCGTAGTAAACGAAACAACAAATCGTTACCTCGACATTTATAGCCGTCTTACCGGCCGTTCGCTCGGATAGATCGCAATTATATAGGTTTTTGAATTTATCTTTTATTTTTAGATTTCTTGTTCTTAGATGAATTTTCAAGGTTTGGCGTTGAGCACGGGAGTGCGCTAACGCCCCAGCTACGGCACACACGACTACCCGGGAGTGTGTTGGGGTTGAGCTGTAAAATGGTTGCGAGCGAGTAGGTGTTGGTGTCCGTCTGAGAGCCCTGGCGTTCGCCTTTGAAATCAGGAAAATTACCGCTAAGCGGTTCTAATCAAATTTTCCGGATTTCAACAGCGACGAAGAGGGACACCAACACCAAACGAGCGAACGCACCATTTTCACCGAATCCCACACAAGACCGGAAAAACCATTTTCAGGAGGCCCTACTATGAAAGCAAAAGTCTACGTCACGATCAAAGAAAATGTACTCGACCCGCAAGGTCAAGCCGTTCAAGGCTCGCTGCACACGATGGGCTTCGCGGAAGTTGATAAAGTCCGCATCGGCAAATACCTGGAGCTTCAGCTCGACACTAACGACCGCGCGGAAGCGGAAGCACGCGTGAAAGTCATGTGCGAAAAGCTGCTGGCAAACACGGTAGTCGAAGATTTCCGTTTTGAATTGGAGGGATAATCGATGAAGTTTGCGGTTCTCGTATTCCCTGGCTCCAACTGTGACATTGACTGCTTTAAAGCGGTAGAAGATACAATCGGCCAAGAGGTTGATTACGTATGGCATACAGCGACTGATCTTTCCGGTTATGACGCGATTCTTGTACCAGGCGGCTTCTCCTACGGCGACTACCTGCGCTGCGGCGCGATGGCTAGTTATGCTCCGGTAATGAATGAAGTTGTGAAAGCTGCAGAGCAAGGCAAGTTCATCCTTGGCATCTGTAACGGTTTCCAAATCCTGACCGAAGCTAACCTTCTGCCAGGCGCACTGATCCGCAACACAGGCCTTAAATTCCGTTGTCAGCAGCAGCTGCTTGAAGTTGTGAACAACGGCACGGCATTCACGAACCAATACTCGCAAGGCGAGATTATCGATATTCCGATTGCGCACGGCGAAGGCAACTATTATTGCGATGACGCAACACTTGCCGAGCTGAAAGCAAATAACCAAATCGTGTTCCGCTACGCAGGCGATACGAACCCGAACGGTTCGGTTGAGAACATTGCGGGTATCAGCAACAAAAAGGGTAATGTCGTTGGCATGATGCCTCACCCGGAGCGCGCGGTTGATCAAATCCTCGGCTCGGAAGACGGCAAACGGATGTTTACATCGATTTTGAATGCATGGAGGGAACAACATGGCGCAGCAATTAACGGCTAAGGAACCAACTGCCGAGCAAATCGTCGAGCAAAAGATTTATCAACAATTCGGTGTATCGGATTATGAGTTCGAGCTTATCTGCGGTTTTCTCGGCCGTACACCTAACTACACGGAAATCGGCGTATTCAGCGTTATGTGGTCCGAGCATTGCGCGTACAAGAACTCCAAGCCAATCCTGAAGAAATTCCCGATCACCGGACCTCGCGTCCTGATGGGGCCAGGCGAAGGCGCTGGTATCGTCGATATCGGCGACAACCAAGCGGTTGTATTCAAGATCGAATCGCATAACCATCCATCCGCGGTTGAGCCTTACCAAGGCGCTGCTACAGGTGTTGGCGGCATTATCCGCGACATTTTCTCGATGGGTGCACGTCCGGTAGCTCTGCTGAACTCGCTTCGTTTCGGCAAGCTTGAGAATGATCGCGTGAAATACTTGTTCGAGAACGTTGTCAGCGGTATCGCTGGCTACGGTAACTGTATCGGTATTCCTACCATTGCAGGCGAAGTGATGTTCGATGAAAGCTATGAAGGCAACCCGCTTGTTAACGCAATGTGCGTAGGTCTTATCGATCATGATAAAATCCAACGCGGCGTAGCAAAAGGCGTTGGTAATCCGGTCTTCTACGTTGGTCCTGCAACGGGCCGCGACGGTATCCACGGCGCGACATTCGCATCCGTTGAGCTGACGGAAGAATCCGAAGAGAAACGTACTGCCGTACAAGTCGGCGATCCGTTCATGGAGAAGCTCGTTATGGAGTCTACTCTGGAACTGATCAACTCCGGTATCGTACTTGGCATTCAAGATATGGGCGCAGCGGGCCTCACTTGCTCGAGCGCAGAGATGGCTTCCAAAGCCGGCAATGGCCTTGAGCTGTACCTCGATGAAGTTCCGCAGCGTGAGACAGGCATGACGCCTTACGAAATGATGTTGTCGGAGTCGCAGGAACGCATGTTGTTCGTTGTTGAGCCGCAGCATGAAGCACAAGCGCAGGAAATCTTCGACCGTTGGGGCGTTATTTGTAAAAAAGTTGGTAAAGTAACCGATGACGGACGCCTTCGTCTGTTCCATCAAGGCGAGCAAGTGGCTGATATGCCGGTTAAAGCGCTCGTTGACGAGTGCCCGGTTTATGAAAAACCATCCCAAGAGCCGGCTTACTACCGTACGAATGCAACGCTTGATACAGCTGCATTCACTGAAGTAACGGACCTGACAGGCGCTCTTGAGAAAGTACTCGCTTCGCCAACCGTGGCAAGCAAAGAGTGGGTTTACAACCAATATGACTACATGGTTCGTACATCAACAGCTGTACAGCCTGGTTCCGACGCAGCGGTTGTTACGATTCGCGGCACTCGCAAAGGCCTTGCGATGACAACTGACTGTAACGGTCGTTACGTATACCTGGATCCTGAAGTAGGCGGACGTATCGCAGTAGCAGAAGCTGCCCGCAACATCGTATGTTCCGGTGCAGAACCGCTTGCGATTACCGATAACCTGAACTTCGGCAGCCCTGAGAAGCCGGAAGTATTCTGGCAGATCGAGAAAGCTGCAGACGGCATGTCCGAAGCTTGCCGCGTGCTTGATACGCCGGTAATCGGCGGCAACGTAAGCTTGTACAACGAGAACGCAAAAGGCGCGATCTACCCAACTCCGGTAATCGGTATGGTTGGTCTCGTACATGATGTGGATCACATCACGACACAAGGCTTCAAAAAAGAAGGCGACGTGATCATCCTTGTTGGCGACACAAAAGCAGAATTTGGCGGCAGCGAGCTGCTTTACGTACTGAACGGTGCGGCTGAAGGCCGTCCGCCGGCAATTGATCTGGCAACGGAGAAAAACATGCTTGGCGCTGTTCTGACAGCGATCCAAGGCGGTCTTGTTGCTTCGGCGCATGACTTGTCCGAAGGCGGTCTTGCAGTAGCTCTTGCGGAATCCGCAATCAGCGGCGGAATCGGCGCAGAAGTAAACGTAACAACGGATCTTCGTCCGGATCACATGCTCTTCTCCGAGTCGCAATCGCGTATCCTGCTCTCGGCTACACCTGAGAAAGCAGCAGCATTGCAGGCGCATCTGACTGAGCAAGGCGTAGTAAATGCAGCAATCGGTACGGTAAAAGGCAGCAGCCTGACCATCAACGTAAATGGCAAATCCGGCGTTCATGCACCGGTACAACAACTGGAGAAGGTCTGGAAGGATGCGATTCCATGTCTGATGAAATAAAACAGCATAAGCTGTGGACGGGAAATCATTATAACGAAGGCATTGGCCGTGACGATATGTTTGACAAATTGCGCGAGGAATGCGGCGTGTTCGGGGTATTTAATGTCCCGAATGCGTCCTCCCTCAGCTATTACGGCCTTCATGCTCTCCAGCATCGCGGAGAGGAAAGTGCAGGGATCTGTACAGTGGATACGGAGGCGGGCAACCGCTTCTCCTACCACCGCGGTATGGGGCTCGTGAAGGAAGTGTTTGATAAAGAGCGGATTCAGTCGCTCGCTGGCGATCGCTCTATTGGCCACGTTCGTTATTCAACAGCTGGGGAGAGCAAGCTGGCGAATGCGCAGCCGCTTATTTTCCGTTATCGGGATGGCGATCTGGCGGTTGCGACAAACGGTAATATCGTAAATGCGCCGGAGATCCGCAAGGAGCTGGAGAGCCAAGGCTCGATCTTCCAAACCTCCAGCGATACGGAAGTTATTGCTCACTTGATCGCTCGTTCGTCGAAGAGCTTCGAGGAAGCAGCAAAAGATGCGCTCCAGCGTATTATTGGCGGCTTCGCGTTCCTTATCATGACGAACGACAAACTGCTCGTAGCTTCTGATCCTAACGGACTTCGTCCATTAGTAATGGGCCGAATCGGCGACGGTTATGTATTCTCTTCCGAATCGTGTGCATTTGAATCGATCGGCGCAGAATATGTTCGTGACGTACAACCAGGCGAACTGCTTTATCTTGATGCTGACGGTATGCGTGAAGACCGCTATGCAGAAGTGGAGCGCCGGGCAACATGTGCGATGGAATATATTTATTTTGCCCGTCCGGACAGCGATATTAATACAATCAACATCCATTCCGCGCGTAAGCGGATGGGTAAACAGCTTGCGATGGAATCGTTCGTGGATGCAGACATCGTCATCGGCGTACCGGATTCGAGTATTTCGGCGTCTATTGGTTATGCTGAGCAAACAGGCATTCCTTACGAGCTTGGACTTATTAAGAACAAATACACGGGCCGGACGTTTATTCAGCCTTCCCAAGAGCTCCGTGAGCAAGGCGTGAAGATGAAGCTGTCCGCCGTGCGTAAAGTCGTGGAAGGCAGACGTGTTGTTATGATCGACGACTCGATCGTCCGCGGCACGACATCCCGCCGGATCGTGAACATGCTTCGCGAGGCTGGCGCGACGGAAGTCCATGTGCGGATTACATCGCCGCCATTCAAGAACCCTTGCTACTACGGTATTGATACGCCGGACCGCAAGGAGCTGGTTGCTTCTTCGAGAACGGTGCAGGAAATGTGCGAAATGATTAATGCGGACTCTTTATACTTCCTTAGCCATGAAGGTTTTATCGATTCGGTAGGCGGCAATGACGGCGCGTATAACCGCGGCATGTGTCTGGCTTGCTTCGATAACGATTATCCAACACCGGTGGACGAGGAATCGGATAAGAGCTGCAGCTGTTAATAGACAAGTTTATTAAAGGGGTTGACTGGTGTGTCAGAAGCGTACAAAAAAGCCGGAGTCGATATTGCGGCCGGCAATGAAGCAGTCGAACGGATGAAGAAGCATGTTAAGAAAACGTTCCGTCCGGAGGTGCTGACTGATCTCGGCGGTTTTGGCGGTTTGTTTGGCCTTAACAAGGACAAATACGAGGAGCCTGTGCTCGTATCTGGTACGGACGGCGTCGGCACGAAGCTGAAGCTGGCATTCTTGATGGATAAGCATGACACGATTGGCGTTGACGCGGTTGCCATGTGCGTAAACGATATTATCGTACAAGGCGCTGAGCCTCTCTTCTTCCTCGATTATCTGGCATGCGGTAAAGTCGTTCCGGAAAAAATCGAAGCAGTTGTTAAAGGCATCTCCGACGGCTGCGTACAAGCTGGCTGCGCACTGATTGGCGGCGAAACGGCCGAAATGCCTGGCATGTACCAAGGCGACGAGTATGATATCGCCGGCTTTACGGTTGGCGTAGTGGATAAGAAGAAAATCATCGATGGCACTACGATCGCTCCCGGCGACGTTGTTCTTGGTTTCGCTTCAAGCGGTATTCACAGCAACGGCTACTCGCTGGTTCGCCGTCTTCTTCTTGAAGAGTGCGGTTACGCGCTGGACCAACGCCTGCCTGAGCTGAACGACGAAGTTCTTGGCGACGTATTGATCGAGCCTACCCGCATTTACGTGAAATCGGCTTTGAAGCTGATCGAGCAAGTGAATGTTAAAGGCATGGCGCATATTACAGGCGGCGGCTTTATCGAGAATATCCCACGCGTTCTTCCGGAAGGCGTAAACGTAAATGTAGAATACGGCTCGTGGCCAATTCTGCCAATCTTCCAGCTGATGCAGGAAAAAGGCGCAATTACTAACCGCGACATGTTCACAACGTTTAATATGGGCATCGGGTTAATCGTAGTTGTTCCAGCAGAACAAGCAGAAGAAGCTCTTAAAGCAGCAGCTGAGCTTGGTGAAGCAGCATACCGAATCGGTACTGTAACGGAAGGCAACCGTGTCGTTACGTTCACGGGAGCGGACGTTTAATGGGAACACTCCGAATAGCCGTTTTCGCGTCAGGGCAAGGAACGAACTTCCAAGCTCTGACCGATGCGGTGCAGCAAGGCAGGCTCGATGCTTCCATCGAGCTTCTTGTTTGTGATAAGCCTTCGGCGCCGGTTGTAGAACGGGCTCGCAAGGCCGGGGTTGATACCTTTGCGTTTGTTCCTAAGGAGTATGCATCCCGCCAGGCTTATGAAACGGAAATTCTCGAAGAGCTTCGGCGCAGCGGCATTGAGCTGGTTGTGCTTGCGGGTTATATGCGCATTATTACTTCCGTGCTCGTTGAGCCCTATTACGGCCGAATGATTAATATCCATCCGGCTTTGCTGCCTTCTTTCCCCGGCGTTAACGGAATCGGACAAGCGCTCGAATACGGCGTGAAGGTGACGGGCGTTACCGTTCATTATGTGGACGGGGGAATGGACAGCGGACCTATTATTGCTCAAAGCGTAGTTGAAGTCCAAAATGGCGAGACGGAGGACACGCTTGGCGAGCGGATCCATGCAGCCGAACAGCAGTTGTTGCCGCAGGTTGTGCAATGGATAGCGGAAGGCCGCGTGACTCTCGAGGAACGCATCGTTACGGTGAAAGCTTAGCTTAGCAGCTTAATAATATAAGTACCTATTTTGAGGAGGCAATTTCGCGTGGCAATTCGTAGAGCGTTAATTAGTGTATCGGACAAGACTGGCATTGTTGAATTTTCTCGTGAGCTTGCAGCTCAAGGCGTGCAAATCATTTCGACAGGCGGTACGTTTAACCTGCTGGAGAAGGAAGGCATTCCGGTTATCGGCATTTCCGACGTAACAGGCTTCCCGGAAATTTTGGACGGCCGCGTTAAAACTCTTCACCCTGCGGTTCACAGCGGACTGCTGGCGATTCGCGACAATGAAGAGCATCAAAAGGTTATGCAGGAGCTTGGCCTGGATTACATCGATCTTGTGGTTGTTAACCTGTACCCGTTCAAGCAAACAATCGCAAACCCTAACGTGGAATATGAGGACGCAATCGAGAACATCGATATCGGCGGTCCTACTATGCTTCGTTCGGCTGCGAAAAATCATGCATTCGTAACGGTAGTTGTTGATGCTAACGATTATGCGGCTGTAATTGAAGAGATCAAAGCCGGCGGCGACACAACCCTCGAGACTCGCAAACGTCTGACGGCCAAAGTATTCCGCCACACAGCTGCCTACGATGCGCTGATCGCGGACTACCTGACCAAGCAAGTTGGCGAAGAGCTGCCTGAGTCTTACACGGTTACTTACGAGAAAGTGCAGGATCTGCGTTACGGCGAAAACCCGCATCAGAAAGCGGCGTTCTACAGCAAACCGCTTGCTCCTGTCGGCAACATCACAACGGCTGAGCAGCTGCACGGCAAAGAATTGTCCTACAACAACATTAACGACGCGAACGCGGCGCTTGCGATCGTCAAGGAATTCGACGAGCCAGCCTGCGTAGCAGTGAAGCATATGAATCCATGCGGCGTTGGCATCGGCGCTGACATTCACGAAGCATATCAAAAAGCATACGCGGCTGACCCTACTTCGATCTTTGGCGGCATTGTTGCGGCGAACCGTACGATCGGCGTAGAAACAGCAGAGCTGCTGAGCCAAATCTTCCTCGAAATCATCATTGCTCCGGACTTCACGCCTGAAGCGCTGGAAGTGCTGACGAAGAAGAAAAATATCCGTCTTCTGAAGCTGGGCGAGCTGGCCGGTTCCGCGGCTGAACGCAAATCCGACTGGTTGTCGACAACGGTTGACGGCGGCTTGCTTGTCCAAGAGAGCGACGTTCGCAGCTTGACGGAAGCCGACTTGCAGTTCGTAACGAACCGCAAGCCGACGGAAGAAGAACTGAAGCAGCTGCTCTTCGGATGGAAAGTCGTGAAGCATGTGAAATCGAACGCGATTTTGCTGGCGAAAAACAACATGACAATCGGCGTAGGCGCAGGTCAAATGAACCGCGTAGGCGCAGCGCGTATCGCCATCGAGCAAGCGGGCGATAAGGCAGCAGGGGCGGTATTGGCTTCCGATGCATTCTTCCCGATGGGCGACACGGTTGAGCTGGCTGCAAAACACGGCATCACCGCGATCATCCAAACAGGCGGCTCGATCAAGGACGAAGAGTCGATCGCCGCAGCTAACGCGCATAACATTGCGATGGTTATGACCGGCGTTCGCCATTTCAAACACTAAGATTAATATCAGCGGAGCATCTTGCCGCGCTTCTTCTGAAGCATGGCAGGATCGCTTCGCTTTTGGCCATAATCAGATCCATTCAATCAGGGGGAAATAGAAGCGATGAGAATTTTAGTTGTTGGCGGCGGCGGACGCGAGCATGCGGTTGTTTGGGCGCTGAAGAAGAGCGAGAAGGTTAAAGAAGTATTTTGCGCACCGGGTAATGCGGGTATCGCGCAGATCGCGGATTGCGTGCCAATCGCGGTTAATCAATTCGACGAGCTTGTGAAGTTTGCGAAGGATGCGGCGATTGACCTCGTCTTTATCGGTCCGGACGATCCGCTTGCAGCGGGTATCGTAGACGCGTTCGAAGCGCATAACATTCCGGTATACGGCCCGAACAAAGCGGCGGCAGAAATCGAAGGCAGCAAAATCTTCATGAAGGATCTGCTCCGCAAGTACGACATTCCTACAGCGAAATACGAGACGTTCACCGACTATGAGACGGCTCTTACTTACTTGCGCGAGCAATCCGTTCCAATCGTCATCAAGGCGGACGGGCTTGCGGCAGGTAAAGGCGTAACGGTTGCTTACTCCATGGAAGAAGCGGAGAAAGCTCTGAAGGAAGCAATGGTCGACAAGGTGTTTGGCGAAGCAGGCAACCAGATCGTTATCGAGGAATTCCTGGAAGGCCAAGAGATGTCTATCCTTGCTTTTGTTGACGGCGAGACGGTTAAGGCAATGGTACCGGCGCAAGACCATAAGCCGGTATTCGATAACGATAAAGGTCCGAACACAGGCGGCATGGGTACGTACACCCCGCTGCCGCATATCGACCAGGCCATCATCGAGGAATCGATCGAAAATATCATCAAACCAACGGCCAAAGCGATGGTGAGCGAAGGACGTCCGTTCCGCGGCGTGTTGTTCGCCGGTCTGATGATTACGAAGGACGGCCCGAAAACAATCGAATTCAACGCGCGTATGGGCGACCCGGAGACCCAAGTCGTTCTGCCGCGTCTGAAGACCGAGCTGGTTGACGTTGTTCTGGCATCCCTGAACGGACGTCTCGATCAGCTGGAGCTGGAATGGAGCGACGAAGCAGCGGTATGCGTTATCGTAGCATCGGAAGGCTATCCGGCTTCGTATCCGAAAGGCCGCGAGATTACCGGCCTTGATGCGGCTGAAGCGCAGGGCGCTCTCGTGTTCCATGCGGGAACAGCGGAGAAAGACGGCAAGATCGTAACGAGCGGAGGACGCGTACTTGGCGTTGTAGGCCGCGGCCGCGATATTGCGGAAGCTCGTGCCCGCGCCTATGAAGCGGTTAGCGTTATTCATTTCGACGGCATGCACAGCCGTACCGATATTGCAGCAAAAGCGTTGAAGGGCTAAGCCCTTTAGGCAGCAAAAAGACCATCTTCCGGCCGTCGGGGCGGAAGATGGTCTTTTTTTCGTAGAGTCAGTTACTCCTTGTAGAACAACAGGCTGCGTTCAAGGATGATATATACCACGGCAACCACGATGCCGGCGAGCAATAAAACCGTCAGCCAATGGTCGGTAAGCCAAGATATCCACATCGGCATAGGAATCATCTCCTTGGTTGGACATTAGTGTGCTGATTATAGCTTGAGCAAGGAGCTGCTCAACTATTCCTCCGAATGGCATTTAATTGGTGAAGCCAAATTATTCGGACAGAATAACAGTATTGACACCATCCTTGTCAGGATGATAATATGAATCCAATAGAATTCATAGTAATCGGGTAGGAATTATAGTAAATAAGTATGGAACGCAGGAGGACTTATCGTTATGGAGAAACAATTATTGCTGCGACATGAAGGTCTTGAGCTTACCGCTACGCTTCATTATCCGAGCGATCATGCGTCGGACAATGCGAAGAAGCAGGCTATTATTATATGCCATGGTTTTATCGGAAGCCGCGTAGGGGTAGACCGGTTGTTCGTGAAGACGGCTAGAGCGCTTGCGGCGCAAGGCTCTTACGTGATCCGGTTTGATTACGGCGGCTGCGGCGAGAGCAACGGGGATTACGGGGCACTGGGCTTTGAAAGCATGATTGATCAGACCCGTACGGTAATTGATTATATTGCAGGCATGGATTGCGTGGACCCAAGACGAATTGTTCTGCTTGGCCATAGCCTTGGCGGCGCGGTTGCGCTTATGACGGCGGTTAGGGATAAACGCGTGAAGCGTCTTGTTTTGTGGTCGCCGGTTGCGTATCCGTTTAATGATATTGTACGGATTGTCGGACGCGCAGGCTATGACGAGTCGGTCCAGAAGGGCAGTACGGATTATGCGGGCTTTACGCTGCAGCCGGTGTTCTTTGAATCTCTGCTTCAGCATCAGCCGTTCCAAGCGGCGACGCGCTTTGGCGGAGAAGTGCTGCTTGTTCACGGCACAAGCGATGATCTGATTCCGGTCGATTACAGCTTCCTGTACCAGAAGGTATTCTGGACGCGCAGCGACGGGTTATGCGACAAGGAGATTATTTTCCAAGCGAACCATACGTACTCCAGCCGGCACCATCAGGAGGAAGCGATCCGCGTAACCTCCGAATGGCTGGAAGGGCTTGATAAGAAGCAGCAGGAATGGCATAACTGGAGTATTTAGGAAGACATGTCCCGCTTTTTGTGTTTAAATGGTAGTAATCATTTTTTTGAACGCTATCATTCTCTACTAAAAGGCGGGAAACTTATGGGCAGTCGTTTTCGCAAGGCATGGTTGATCAGCTTGATTATTCTACTTATTTTCGTATCCGCTTGCGGCAGCGGTTCAGGGGAAAATACGGGAGGAGCAACATCTTCTCCAGCGGCATCTGATGCGACGGAGGCTACGCCATCGGCTGAACCAACGCCGGAGCTTGCCTTCACGGCTCCTCTTACGGGGCTGAAGCGCGACAGCGAAGCAGAAGCGCGGCCAGTTGCGGTTATGATCAACAATTTGAAGCCGGCGCGTCCGCAATCCGGGCTGACCAATGCCGATGTAGTCTGGGAAGTGCTCGCAGAGGGCGGCATTACGAGGCTGGTGGCAATCTTCCAAAGCACGGACAAGGGTACCGATGCGGTTGGACCGATCCGCAGCATCCGCCCGTACCTGATTGATATCGGGGAGAGCTACGGTGCTATTCTGGCTCATTCAGGGGCCAGCAATGACGCCTATGATATTTTGCAGCATCAGGACAAGCCTTATTTGGACGAAATCTCAAACGCTGGCCCTTACTTTTGGCGAAGCAAGGACCGCAAGGCGCCCCATAATCTGTACTCCGAGCTGGATAAGCTTCGGGCAGGTGCGGAGAAGAAAGGGTACCGCAGCGATGTTTCGGTTCCGGCTTATACCTTTGCGGAAGAAGGAGCAACCGCATCGGGCGCGGCGGCGTCCTCGATTCAGATCAAGTTTTTGCTCAAGGACTACAAGGTCTCTTATGAGTACGATGCGGCAAGCGGCTTATATAAGCGACTCATCAATGATGAACCGCATACCGATCTGAATAACGGCGAGCAGCTGACCGCTGCCAACGTGGTTGTGCTTGGCGCCAATCACAAAACGCTGGATGATGTCGGACGGCTTTCGGTTGATTTGCATGCGGGAGGCTCGGCGTTATTGTTCCAGAAGGGGAAGGTCGTCGAATGCGAATGGGTTCGCGCAAGCGACAATATGGTAAGGCTGATGAAGGATGGCGCCGAGCTTCCGTTTGTACCGGGGAAAACGTTCTTCCAGGTCGTGCCGAATACGCCAACTTTCGCTGAGCATGTGATTTATGGGTAAAAAAAAGGCAAGTCGGACACACTCTAACTAGGTGTAGAGGGTGGCCGCAAAAAAGAGTTAGAAGCGGTGCGTTCCTTTGCGGGACGCATCTTTTTATATTTTTTTTGCAAAAACGAAAACTTTTCATAAATCCTTTACATTCCCTTAACAAATATAAAGTAAACTGTGTTAAGATATTGTGGGCTCATTTCGAAATGATGCCTAACCATCCAGTCGGGTAAAGGGGATTACGATGTTTAAGAAAAAGGATATTTTCTTTAAAACGTTTGAGGAAATGGCGGATACACTGGTTGACGCAATTGAATATTTCGCAAACGGTGTTTCAGACCTGTCGGATGTCACTCAGTTCGCTAAGACCATGAAAGAGCATGAGAGCAGAGGCGACCAGTACGTTCATACGATTTTGAAAGAACTGAACAAAACGTTCATTACCCCCATTGAGCGGGAAGATATAATGGCTTTAACGAGTTCGCTTGACGATGTGCTTGACGGCATTGAAGCATGCGCATCGCGTTTTGAAATGTACAATATCCAGGAAAAAGACGAGTACATAACGCTGTTTGGCGATATACTGCTTCGTTCCGCAAACCAGATTAAGAAAGCGATCTATCTCCTTACCGACAAAAAACTGCTGGCGATCCGCGAGCCTAACATTGCGCTTAACGAGCTGGAGAACCAGGCGGATGACCTGCTCCGTGTCAGCATCAAGAGCCTGTTCACGAATGTGACTGACCCTATTGAACTGATGAAACGCAAAGAAATCTACGAAATGTTGGAGCAAACGACCGACTACTGCGAAGACGTAGCGAATACGCTGGAATCGATCATTATGCGCAACAGCTAAGCTTACACGGAGAGTAGGAGTCAATTCAAATGGATTCAATCACATTATGGATGGTTGTCATACTTGCGCTCGGTTTCGACTTTATTAACGGTTTCCACGATACGGCGAACGCAATCGCTACGACGGTATCGACCCGTGCCCTTAAACCAAGGGTTGCCATTATTATGGCGGCGTGCATGAACTTTATCGGTGCGGTTACGTTTACGGGCGTTGCGAAAAAAATCGGAAGCGGCGTTGCCAATCCGGCGGATCTGTCTAACGGGGTAGAGATCGTTATTGCCGCCCTTATATCGGCGATTGCCTGGAACCTTCTTACCTGGTGGTTCGGCATTCCTTCGTCTTCCTCGCATGCTTTGATCGGTTCGCTTGCCGGCGCTGTAGCTTCGGGCGCGGGATTTGATGCCATTAACGCACACGGGTTTATCGATATTGTTAAGGCGCTTATTTTCTCGCCGTTGATTGCTTTTTCGGCCGGTTTTATCATCATGTGGATCTTAAAGCTAATCTTCGCAAGGACAAGCCCGCATCAGGTGAACAAGGGCTTCCGGTTCGGACAGATTCTGACAGCGGCATTCCAGTCGTTCTCCCATGGCACAAACGACGCGCAGAAAGCGATGGGTATCATTACGTTTGCGCTCGTAGCTGGCGGTATCCAGGATCACTTCGAGGTTCCGCTGTGGGTTAAAATGTCGGCCGCGCTTGCGATGGCCCTTGGTACATCCATAGGCGGATGGAAGATTATTAAGACGATGGGCACGAAGATCTTCAAGATCGAGCCGATTAACGGCTTTGCCGCAGACGTAGGCTCGGCGGGCGTTATCCTGTCGGCAACGATGCTCGAGCTGCCTGTCAGCACAACGCATGTTATCACTTCCTCGATTCTCGGCGTAGGCTCCGCGAAACGCTTCTCGAGCGTACGCTGGTCGCTTGCCGGGAAGATCGTTATCGCATGGTTTATTACTATCCCGATCACAGCGCTGTTTGCAGCAGGCGTGTATTGGGTAATTGATACGGTATTTATGTAAGTTTAATTATGTAAGGTTGAATGAAAGCTCGTCCGCTGGACGGGCTTTTTTAGTTGATCTGCCGAGATTCGTAGCTGCCTCAGCAATAGAGAAGCAATAGTGAGTCTAAGCTCATAGTTAGTGAAGGCGAACGTACGAATAAGGCATGGAACCTCGCTGTTGAGCGTGCAGAGACGAGTTAGTGAGGTTATTAGGGCGGAGAGCCTCACTAATAGTGAGGCATTCCGCCGAGATTCGTAGCTGCCTCAGCAATAGAGAAGCAATAGTGAGTCTAAGCTCATAGTTAGTGAAGGTGAACGTACGAAAAAGGCATGGAACCTCACTGTTGAGCCATGCAGAGACGAGTTAGGGAGGTTATTAGGGCGGAGAGCCTCCCTAATAGTGAGGCTCTCCGCCGAGATTCATGGCTGCTTGAGCAATAGTGGAGCAATAGTGAGCCTAGGCTCATAGTTAGTGAAGGCGAACGTACGAAAAAGGCATGGAACCTCACTGTTGAGCATGCAGAGACGAGTTAGGGAGTTTATTAGGGCAGAGAGCCTCACTAATAGTGAGGCTCTCCGCCGAGATTCGCAGCTGCCTCAGCAATAGAGAAGCAATAGTGAGTCTCAGCTCATAGTTAGTGAAGGCGAACGTACGAATAAGCATGGAAGCTCACTGTTGAGCATGCAGAGACGAGTTAGGGAGATTATTAGGGCAGAGAGCCTCACTAATAGTGAGGCATTCTGCCGATGGTGCCGTAGTAATCAGATGAATCGTGAAACTAGACTATGTTGAAGCAACATAGTCCGCTAATACATATGTAGTAACACGATGCTTGGCTGGTAATCTCTGAAGAAGCTTTGCGGTTTCGAGGCGATGAAGCCAGTCTACGGCTGTTCGGTTACTGATTTGAAATTCCTGCGCGACATCTCCCGGCCGGATCTTCCCTTGTTGCCGCAGTGCCATTTGTATAATCCACTGTTTACGTATTTCCCAAATATTCGTTGTTTGTTTCAAGTCTCGTTGATAAGTCAATGACCACCAGTGGCCTATTGCCTGCTTCACTTTCACGATACATTGCTGGGGCTGATGCTCGACCTGCCATGCGGAGAAACGCAGCACCAGCCAGCCTGACAAGACGAGGTCATTCTGCCGGGATAAATGATCTTGAAATTCTGCTGGCGAAATGTCACGTGCGTGTGTAGTAAAACCATCAATTTCAATTACGAGCTTCATGCCGTTTTTAACGTAAACAAAATCACAAAATCGTTGTCCGCCTTTATGATCCAAAAAGGGATGCTCTGCCTTCAGCCCGTCGAAATTGTCTCCGAATGCCGGTCCCCACACACGCTCGAGAAAAAACAACTGCGACCGTTCCAACTTGTTCCGGAAAGATCCTTTTAACAGGGCTTCGCGTTCGAAGGATTCAATAAACTGTTGCAAGGCAGGATTATTTAATTTATTCATATATGATCCAGGCTCCTTTCAATAAAAGAGGGTTCGAAAAAAAAAGCACCCCGACCACAGCCAAATAGGCTGCAATCGGGGTGCGCTTCACTCCGAACCATGATGCTTATATAGCTACATCATAACTTGCAAGTAGAAAATGAGCAAGCTTGAAAAAGAGAGTCGGGAAGCCCCAGGCTTTCCGCCGCGCCAGCAAAGCCGCGCCAGCAGTGGTGCGGCTTTGCTGGTTAGCGCTGCCGCTTCCGCTTGCGGCGTCTGCCGGCGGAGTTTGTTGGTTTTTTGCGGCGTTTGCGTTTCTTCGGCACAAATTCAATATCTTCGTCCACCGCGTCGCTGCCGGAGTCCTTTTTGAAGGAACCCAGAATGACCTTGACGAGAGGAGCCATCTGCGACACACTGGATACGACCTTTTGAACCTTGCCCACCGTGGTCAGAATGCCATCCAGCCCGCCAATCCGGTCAACAAAGCCTTTGATCTCGGTCAAGCTTGGCATGTTAAAGCCGCCGGCTTTGGCCGGTGTTGTCGTCTCCACCAATTCTGCGGCTGTAGCCGGCACGACCACAGGCAGGCTTTCCTCGTGTTGTATTATAGTCTCTTCCGTCGAAAAGACAGGAGGCGCAGGTGGAATCGGGGCGCCGTCCGTGAAGCCAAGAGGATTCTGGAAGCTGTTAAATCCCTGACTGGCCTGGTTACGGACATAGCCGCGCCGGTGATGGCCGCTGTGCGGCGAGTGCGGCGGATACTGGTGAGGGTTCGAATGTCCGCCCCCGCCAGGATAGTTCCGGTAATTCACGCGGATCACAACCTTTTTTTCAAAGTTTATGGAACAATGGCTTCCCTACTCCGTCCGCTTCCACATGGGGGATTAGCCTGCACGCAGGTCCGCTCCCGTATGCCGTATAGGGAAGTATTCTTGGTATTAGTCTATGGCATAGGCAAACATGACGATTGGACGAATGCCCGATTTTATATAAATAATGCGGATATTTACCTACGGGCTGCTCTTCCGTCCTGTAAAGCGTGAATACGGTAATGCTTGAAAAAACCCCCTAAAAAAGCTACAATGTGAGCATTAGACATTAATGACAATGCCTGAAATGTGCGTGTAATCACGCCCCTGAGGAGTGGATGATAATGCAGCTTAAGAAGCTGAACGATAAAGCAATCGATCAATTATTCGAAGCGATTCTTACCCTTAAATCCGTTGAGGAATGTTATATCTTTTTTGACGACCTGTGCACGGTGAATGAAATCCAGTCGTTGTCGCAGCGTCTCGAGGTTGCGCGCATGCTGGGCAAGGGCAGCACGTATAACCAAATCGAGGCAGAGACTGGCGCCAGCACGGCAACGATTTCCCGGGTTAAGCGCTGTTTGAATTATGGTAACGATGGGTATAAAATGACTTTAGAGCGTTTAGGCAGATAGTGCCATGAAGCCGGGCATTCTCGTGATCAGTCATGGTTCGAGGGAAGCAGAATGGGTTCGGCTCGTTGACGAGGCGGTAGCTGCCGCGGCAGCTTCTCCTCATTTACAAGGCGTGCCGGTCTATTCTTCTTTTCTCGAAATTGTTGAAGGCCGTTTGATTCAGGATGGCATAGATGCGCTGGAAGAGCAGGGAGTAACGGATTTATTCGTGCTTCCTTTGTTCCTTTCGTCCGGCAGCACGCATGTCGATGAGATCGGGCAGGCGTTTGGCCTGCCGCCGGTGGCCGAGCTTGAAGGCGATCTTGGCATCTTCAGGGTTAACGCCAAGGTTCATTACGGCATGCCGATTGATGACGATCCCGATATTGCGGAGCTGCTGCTGTCGAATATTAAGCAGCTGTCTATCCAGCCGGAAGCAGAGACGGTTATGCTCATTGCGCATGGAAGCCGGGAAAAGGTTTTCCATGAACGCTGGCAGCACGGTCTGAACCAGCTCGCGGAACGGCTGCGGAAGCTGGGCGGCTTTGCCCACTCCGCTACGGCGATGCTGCTGCCCGATCAGGCGGCGGCTCATTTGAGAGCTTTGCAAGAGGAGAGACCAAGTGAAGCGGTAATCGTCGTTCCTCTATTTTTGAGCAAGGGTTATTTTACGAATACGGTCATTCCATCGCGGTTGCAGGGTCTGGATTACCGGTACAACGGGCAGGCTATGCTGCCTCATCCGGCTATTGAACGGTGGCTGGAGCGGCGTATGACGGCTTGGCTTCAGGAGAGGTAAGTGACCGTTTTTTGAAAGAAATGGTGGGTTAATCGATGAAGCGTGCAAGATTGATTTACAACCCGACATCGGGAAGAGAAGAGATGAAGCGTCGTCTCCCGGATATTCTCCAGAAGCTGGACCAGGCAGGAATCGAGACCAGCTGCCATGCGACGATTGGAGCGGGAGATGCAACGATCGCCGCAGCGGATGCAGCGGAGCGGGATTATGATCTGATTATCGCGGCAGGCGGCGACGGGACCATCTACGAGGTTATTAACGGGATGGCGAATAAGCCAAACCGGCCGCCTCTTGGCATTTTGCCGCTGGGAACAACGAATGATTTCGCCCGCGCGATGGGCATCCCGAAGCATTGGGAATACGCGTGCGATCTGATTATCCAGAATTACACGCGGCCGATTGACGTCGGTCAAGCCAATGAGCGTTATTTCATTAATATTGCGGGGGGCGGCTCGCTGACCGAACTGACCTATGATGTACCGATTAAGCTGAAGACGATGATCGGGCAGCTGGCGTATTATTTGAAAGGCTTAGAGAAGATGACCCGCTTAAGCCCAACGGAGCTTGTGATTGAAGCAGAAGGGGTAGGCAAATTCCACGAGGAATTTATGCTTTTCCTGATCTGCAACAGCAATTCGGTTGGCGGATTCGAGAAGCTGGCGCCGGACGCGAAGCCGGATGACGGGCTGTTTGACGTCGTGCTTCTCAGGAGATGCAATCTGGCTGAATTTATCCGGATTGCTACGCTGGCGCTCCGGGGCGAGCATCTGAACGATTCGCATGTGATTCATTTCCGTACGAATAAGATGAAGGTCACTTCACCAAGTTATGTGCAGATTAACCTGGATGGTGAATACGGAGGGACGCTGCCGTTTACGTTTTCGGTGCTGCCGTCGCATCTGCAGATTTTTGCCGATGAGCATGGCGCGGCTTCCTATCGCAATCGCTGATAGCAATTGGAATAAACCTCTAATAGCAGGCCTGGTGCTTGCTGCCAGAGGTTTATTTCTTTATGCGGATGCATTACACTATAGGGATAATAGATGAGGAAGCGGAGAGCAATGATGAATAGAAATCATACGCGTAATGCGGGTTCAAATAGAAAAGGCCATACGCAAGGCGGCCGGAAGAGCGGGGGAGCGGGAAGAGCTCCTTCGCAGGCTGCCGTGGATGCGCCGGTGCAAAAAAACGATGAGGTTGTTGTCGACATTATCGGTCTGACCCATGACGGTGAAGGGGTTGGCCGGGCGGACGGCTATACCTTGTTCATTCAAGGGGCGCTGCCAGGCGAGCGTGTACGGGCGAAAGTAATGAAGGTAAAAAAAGCGTACGGCTACGCGCGCCTTCAAGAGCTGCTGGATGCAAGCGCGGACCGCGTAGTTCCGGTATGCGGCATTTACGACAAATGCGGCGGCTGCCAGCTGCAGCATATGGACTATGCCGCGCAGCTGAACTGGAAGCGGCAGCATGTCGTGGATGCGCTCGAGCGGATCGGGAAGCTGCAGATTGCTGGCGAAGGCGAGGAGGCATCCGGGATTACCGTTCATCCAACGGTAGGGATGAACGATCCGTGGCGCTACCGCAATAAGGCGCAGGTGCCGGTCGGGGCTTCAGCGGGTGCCGGCGAGCTGATTGCAGGCTTTTACGCCAAGGGCAGCCATCGCATTATCGATACGGATCAATGCCATATTCAGCATGACCGCAACGATGAGGTTGTCCGGATTGTGAAGGCCATCGGCAGGGAGCTTGGCGTATCGGCGTATGATGAGGAGAGCGGCAAAGGGCTGCTCCGCCATGTAATGACGCGGACAGGCTTTGTGAGCGGCGAGATTATGGTCGTGCTAGTGACCAACGGACGCAAGCTTCCGCAAGCCGAGTTGTGGGTGGAGCGAATCCGCGCGGCGTTGCCGGAAGTAAAAAGCATCGTGCAGAACGTAAATACTCGCGATACGAATGTCATCTTTGGCGATGAGACGAAGGTGTTATGGGGCAGCGAGGTGATCTATGACGAGCTTGACGGTATCCGGTTCGCGATCTCGGCGCGTTCATTCTATCAGGTGAACCCGTCGCAGACGATAGAGCTCTACCGGACAGCCGTTGATTATGCGCAGCTTACAGGCAAGGAGTCCGTTATTGATGCCTATTGCGGCATCGGGACGATCTCTTTGTTCCTTGCACGGAAGGCTGGCCGAGTCTACGGCGTAGAGATTGTGCCGGAGGCTATCGAGGATGCGAAGCGTAATGCGGAGCTGAACGGCATCAGCAACGCCTCGTTTGAGGCAGGCCCTGCGGAAGTTGTCATCCCTCGCTGGCGCGAGGAGGGGATTATCCCCGACGTCATTGTCGTGGACCCGCCGCGCAAGGGCTGCGACCCGGCGCTGCTGGATACGATCCTGAAGATGCAGCCGGAGCGGGTGGTTTACGTCAGCTGTAATCCTTCCACGCTCGCGCGAGATTTGCGCACGCTCGAAGACGGCGGCTATAAGACGGTAGAGGTTACGCCGGTCGATATGTTCCCGTGGACGAGCCACGTGGAGTGCGTTGTGTGGATGGTTCGAAAATAAGTCAGGGCAACATTCGCTTAAATAAATTATTTTTCTCAAAGTCCAAGTATCTATTGCTTGGGCTTTTTTTGTGTTGCTTGATTACTATGCAATTAGTCTCTACTACGTTCCAGAAAAAGGACATGAGTTCTACTTTAACGAATATAGCTACAAACAATAAATTATCGGGTGAGAATATGAGGACGGAGCGGGAAACGGGTACAGGAAGAAAACATTTAACGGTATTGGTCGGCATGATTGTTGTTTTCACCATTGTTACTTCACTTTTTATTTATGGATGGGTAAAACCTACGTTTCAGTACCCGGAAGCGCGAGGAGGAGTGCTGGATGCCAGACAATGGGATTTTGCCAATCAAGGGATTGTGCCGCTACGGGGAGAATGGGAGTTTTATGAGAACAAGCTGCTGACTCCCCAGGATTTCAACACCAATGGAAAAGCACTGGAAGCGGATCGCCGAATCGTTCATGTCCCCGGAGGCTGGAAGGGTGTCGATTCCGCAAGCAGCGGTTACGGTGCGGGTACGTACCGTCTGCATATAAAGGTTAGCGATCCTGATTTTTATAGCCTTAGAGGCAAAAAGATTCGCATGTCCAGCCATATCTATATGAACGGCTCGGACCTCGGCGGCACCGGAAAGCCCGGTTTGTCCCCAGTGCGATTTGTCCCCAGCAACCTTCCGTTTTTCGGTACAATTAAAGCGGATTCGGGCACCATCGACATCATTATTCAGATCGCCAGCTATCGTTATCTGGAGGGTGGCTTGGTGCAAGCGCCGGAGTTCGGGTTAACGGAGGATGTATTGGCCAGGCGAGATAATTCAAGGCTCGCGGATATGGTTGTCATTACCACGCTTCTGGTATTCGGGATCTATTTCGCAGGGATGTTCAAGCAATGGGAGAAGGACCCTTATCTGGCTTATTTCAGCTTATTCTGCTTGTCATTAGGGTTGTTTTTCAGCTTCGATAACGAAATCGTCGTGGCGACCCTGTTCCCCGGGATCTCCTTCTTGTTATTGCAGAAGATGCTGTTCATCCTGCCTTATGTCTCCATCTTCTCGTTTGCCCTCTATGTCTATTTGTACCTGGGCTATGAGAGAAGCTTGGAATATAAGTGGCTTAGCCGGTTTTTTTACGTTTCCCTGGCCTTATTGGCGGGCATTCCGAACGAGTATTTAGCTGATATTATTTGGTTGGGAATTATTCTGCATATCACCGCTTTCGCTTTCATTATTCGCTGGATTTTCCGTTATCGGAATGGCGGCGTTCAAGTTTACTATATTTTAATGGGTTTATTTTTCCTAATCATTAGCTGGGTCTATGCCCAGACGCGCTATCAGCTGGCGCTCGACAATCCGTATTATATGATCGTAACGCCGCTGCTTCTCGTGCTGTCGCAGTCGTTCCTCATGTCGGACCGGGCTCGCGAGGCGTATCTGCGCAACGAGAGATTGGCTGGGCAGCTGATTGCGTACGACCGCCAGAAGGATGAGTTTCTCATTCATACGTCCCATGAATTCAAGACGCCGCTGCACGGTATTATTAATCTGGCGCAGGTGGTAATTGACCAAAATGGCGAAGAGATAGCGCAGCGACATCGTGAAAATTTGAGCTTTATTATCGCCCAGGCGACCCGCCTGTCTGCGCTGGTGAACGATATTATCGATTTTCAAAGCTTGCAGCAAGGCAACCTGACGTTCCACAACCGATTCTTCGATATGAGCGGAACGGTGCAGGCGACGCTAGAATCGCTGAAATATTTACGGAGGAACGATCAGATACAGCTGATTAATCAGGTGCCTCCAGGAACCTTCTTTCTGTTCACCGATGAAAATCGAATGAAGCAGATTCTCGTGAATCTGCTGGGCAATGCGTTAAAGTTTACGGAACGGGGAAGCGTAGCGGTGGCCGCAGAGTCGCGAGAGGGCTGGCTTCGTTTGACGTTTGCCGATACCGGCGCCGGAATGAGCAAGGAACGGCAACGGGAGCTTTTCAAGGTTGATCTGTACCAAGCAGAAGCGGAGCCGGCGGTTTCGGCGTTTCAATCTTCCGGTCTAGGTCTGAAAATATCGAAAGCGCTGGCGGTACAAATGGGCGGCGATCTGGAACTGCAATGGTCGGAGCCAGGGAAGGGGTCCGTATTCGAGCTGCGGCTGCCGGAGGCTGCGGAAACGCATAGGGAATTGGAGAAAGTCCGGGCAGAGGCCGCTGTCGGTCTCGAGCAGCAGCTGCCCGAGGCTAGCTTGCTGACGAAGTCGGGAACCCCGCTTTATACGGAAGAGGGAACCGGCGAGGTAAAGATTTTATTGGTGGATGACGATTCCTCCAACATCAAAGTGCTGCAGGAGTTGTTTCCTTCTAGCCGCTATCACGTCTTTGTAGCATACAATGGAGAAGACGCGCTCAAGTTGATTAAGCAGCATCGCGGCGAACTGTCGCTTGTCCTGCTCGACGTAATGATGCCCGGGCTTTCAGGGTATGAAGTGTGCAGGCGCATCCGGGAGGAGAACCCACTCTACCAACTGCCCGTGTTGCTGTTGACGGTGCGCAATTCGCCGGCTGATATCGCGCTGGGCTTCGAGGCGGGAGCCAATGATTTTCTAGTAAAGCCGTTCAGCGGCAAGGAACTGCTGGCTCGGGTGCAAACGCTGCTGCAAATGAAGGAAGCCGTCGAGCAGGCCATTCGCATGGAGACGCTGTTTCTGCAATCGCAGATCAAGCCGCATTTTGTCTACAACGCCTTAAGCGGCATTATTTCATTATGCTACAGCGATGGCGCGCGGGCAGGCAAACTGCTTGGCGAATTCAGTAACTATTTGAGGCTTAGCTTTGATCTTGACCCCCGTCATGCCAAGGTAAGCCTAAACCGGGAGCTGTCTCTGACCAAATCCTATGTCGAGCTGGAGCAGGCCCGTTTCGGAGAACGCCTTCATGTGGAATGGGAGGTAGGTGCTCCAACGGAGACGCTGGTTCCGGCGCTGATCTTGCAGCCCCTGGTGGAAAATGCGATTCGGCATGGCGTAATGAAGCGGCTATCGGGAGGCAATGTAGTCATTCGGGCTAAGCTTGTCCAGTATGGCTTGCAGATCTCTGTTCAGGATGATGGGGTCGGCATGAACCCGGATCAGCTGGATCGAATGTTCAAAACAGAGCGGATGGGCGGAAGCATCGGGCTGATCAACGTGCATAAACGACTGATAAACGAATTCGGGCAAGGCCTAAGAATCGAGAGCGTTCAGGGCAAAGGCACAACCGTTGCCTTTAGAATTCCCTTTCGAATGCAGGTGGTTGAACTTGACGGAGAGGGGGATGAGGCAAGATGATGAGAGCCATAGTCGTAGACGACGAGCGGCTGGTTGCGGAGCAAATAGACCGAATGCTGGTCAATGCCGGCGTAAAGGTATTGGGCCGCTGCGTGAATCCTCACGAGGCGCTTGGGATGGCAAAGGCGCTGCAGCCTGATGTATTGTTTCTTGATATTGAAATGCCGGAGCTAAGCGGACTGGAGATTGCGCAGCAGGTTTATGCGGACAAGCTCGACACGGAGGTTGTTTTCATTACCGCTTACAATCAATACGCAATCGATGCGTTCCGGGTGAATGCGCTCGATTATTTGCTGAAGCCGGTTATGGAAGAGGATTTGCAGCGTTCGCTGGAACGGATCGAAAAAAGACGGCAGCATCGCGGAGCTGTCAGCAGCGGCGGACAACGGATGGTTAACGTTGAGCTGTTCGGCAAGTTCGCGCTGCGTTTGGAAGATAGCCCGGACCCGATTCGCTGGGTAACATCCAAATGCGCGGAACTGCTCGCTTACATGCTTCTGCAGACTTTGGAGAAGGAAATCAGTAAATGGGAATTGTTCGAAGCACTGTGGCCGGCTTTGAACGAGGAGAAGGCGGGTATCAACCTTCGCAGCACGGTTAGCAGGATCAACAAGACGCTGCGTGATTACGGCGCGGGAATGACTCTAGCTTCTGTAAGGAACGGCTACAGGCTGGTTTTGTCCGATGAAGCGCCAACTGTGGATGCGGCGGAACTGGAGCTTTTTGTGCTGGACGGCGTCGAACCGGACACGGATAACGTGTCCCATGTCGAGCAGTTGTTTCATCGCTGCAGTCAACCGTTCCTGCAAGAGTTCGACAGTGCCTGGTGCGAGCCATACCGCAAGCAATATCGCCAGTATTTTCTGCATTTGGGGAAAAAGCTGCTTATCTATTACGAGAAAACCGATGCAGAACCGTTCAAGGCGCTTAGACTGGCCGACCTGCTGGTCGAACATGAGCCTTACGACGAATCGTTGCGCGAAGCGGCGCTGAAGCTGCACCATCGCACTGGCGGAACCGCAAGCGCGGCCGCCTACTATGAAGCATATGCCGATTTGATTAATACCGAGCTGGGAGCTTTGCCTGGCGTTAGGCTTACCGCTTTGCTTCGCGGCATAACGGATTGATACCTAATAAATGAAGGAACCTGCGGTTCGATGCGGGTTCCTTTTTGTTTTGCAACAATTTTGCAACATTGTTCTAGTTATAATGTCCTAGCAGTGTACATCAGCATGAAGGCGAGTGAGAAGAAAGCAATGATGAAACGTGGGATATCGCTAGTCATGGTATTATTTTTAGTTGCAGCAAATCTTCCTCAATATGCTCTTGCAAATTCTCTTGGCGGGTGGAATGCTCGCAATCCGGTGCCTACGAGTAGCAACCTGTATGGCTCCGCCTACGGAAACGGCATTTATGCGGCAGTTGGAGAGTCCGGAACAATTGTGACATCAAGCGACGGAGTGAACTGGACGAGCCGAGCAAGCGGAACCATAAATACGCTCTATAGTATCGCCTACGGAAACGGCATGTTTGTGACGGTGGGGGGAGGAGGAACGATTCTAACTTCCAGCAACGGCGTGAACTGGACGGACCGATCGGGCATTACTTCGAATGTTCTGGGCGGCATTATCTACGGAAATGGCCTGTTTGTGGCTGTCGGCACAGGTGGAGCAATTGTGACGTCAGCCAATGGAACAAGCTGGTCGAACCGGACGAGCGGTGTTACCGAAAGTCTAAATAGCGTCATTTACGGAAACAGCATTTTTATCGCGGTAGGGAATAAAGGAAAGATTGTGACTTCCACCAACGGAACAAGCTGGACGAGCCGAACGAGTGGCGTTACGGATGCTCTAAACGGCGTCACTTACGGAAACAGCACGTTTGTGACGGTGGGGGGAGGAGGAACGATTCTGACTTCCACCAACGGAACAAGCTGGACCAGTCGAACGAGTGGTACTACGAGCACTTTATATAATGTTACTTACGGGAATGGAACGTTTATGGCAACTGATTATATCAGTAATAAAATTTTGGCCTCCAGCAACGGATCGAGCTGGGCAAGCCGAACGACAAGTACGACGAATGTTCTGAATGGAATCTCCTACGTAAACAGTATGTATATGGCGGTGGGAGGAGGAGGAATAATCGTCACCTCAGGAAACGGAACGAGCTGGACGAACCGGACAAGCCCCATTACGAATAACTTAACGAGCGTTATTTACGGAAACAGCGGCTATGTGGCGGTGGGGAATGGAATAATTATGACCTCCGGCAACGGTACAAGCTGGACGAGCCAAGCAAGCGGCACGACGAATGCCCTGAATGGTGTCGCTTTTGGAAATAGCAAGTATGTGACGGTGGGCAATGGCGGAGTCATTATGACCTCCAGCAACGGAATAAGCTGGGCCGGCCAAACAAGCGGCACTACGAATGCTTTAAATGGCGTTACTTTCGGAAACGGTGTATACGTCGCGGCGGGAAATAATGGAACAATTGTAACCTCTAGTGATGGAGTGAACTGGACAAGTCAAACGAGCGGCACTTCGAATCCTCTATATAGCGTTACTTACGGGAACGGCGTGTATGTGGCGGTGGGAAGCCTTGGCGTAATTGTGACCTCGAGCAATGGGGTGAATTGGACGCTTCAGACGAGCAACACTACGAATACGTTGTATGGGGTAACGTTCGGTAATGGCGTCTATGTGGCAGTAGGTACCAGCGGAGCGATTGCGATCTCAAGCGACGGAGCAAGCTGGTCAAGCCTAGCAAGCGGCACTTATGATACTCTGAGGAACGTTATGTACGGAAACGGTATGTACGTGGCGTCAGGCAACCTTGGCACGATGCGAATCTCCAGCAGCGACGGACTAAACTGGCTTAGCCAAGCAAGCGGCACTTCTAAAGGGCTATATGGCAGCGTCTACGCAAAAGGCACGTATATGACGGTTGGTTTATCCGGAACAATCATGCAAACCGATCTATTGCCGGTAACGACTTACACTGTAACTTATAGCGGTAACGGGGCGACATCGGGAAGTTTGCCGGCCGACAATGGGCTATATGAACAAGGAGAGCTGGTAACCGTGCTCGGCAATACGGGAAGCCTGGCTAGGACAGATTTTACGTTCGCAGGGTGGAATACGGAGGCGGACGGAAGCGGTACGGACTATGCCCCCGGCACGGATTTTATGATGGGGACAGGCAACGTAACGCTTTATGCGAACTGGACGGCAAACCCGCCGGTACCGGCTGTCAACAGCGTAAGCGTGAGTCCTGACACTGCAAGCGTAGAGCAAGGCAGCAGCAAACAGCTCGCGGCAACAGTGGATACGGTTGGCGGAGCGGCGACCACGGTTACGTGGACGAGCAATGACGTCAGTCACAAAGTGACCGTAGACGGCACGGGTAAAGTGACCGTCGCAGCAGATGCAACGCCTGGCGATTATACGATCACGGCAACGTCAACGGTAGACAGCAGCAAAAAAGGGATCGCGACGATTACCGTTACCGCAGCACCAGCGGTAATCGGGGTGAGCGTAAGCCCGAATACTGCAAGCGTAGAGCAAGGCAGCAGCAAGCAGCTCGCGGCAACAGTGGATACGGTTGGCGGAGCGGCGACCACGGTTACGTGGACGAGCAATGACGCCAGTCACAAAGTGACCGTAGACGGCACGGGTAAAGTGACGGTCACAGCGGATGCCGCGCCTGGCGATTACACGATCACGGCAACGTCAACGGTAGACAGCAGCAAAAAAGGCACAGCGACGATTACCGTAACCGCAGCGCCTGCGGTAATCGGAGTGAGCGTAAGCCCGAATACTGCAAGCGTAGAGCAAGGAAGCAGCAAACAGCTCGCGGCAACAGTGGATACGGTTGGCGGAGCGGCGACCACGGTTACGTGGACGAGCAATGACGTCAGTCACAAAGTGACCGTAGACGGCACGGGTAAAGTAATCGTCGCAGCAGATGCAACGCCTGGCGATTATACGATCACGGCAACGTCAACGGTCGATAGCAGCAAAAAAGGCACAGCGACGATTACCGTTACCGCAGCACCTGCGGTAATCGGAGTGAGCGTAAGCCCGAATACTGCAAGCGTAGAGCAAGGCAGCAGCAAGCAGCTCGCGGCAACGGTTGATACGGTTGGCGGAGCAGCGACCACGGTTACGTGGACGAGCAATGACGCCAGTCACAAAGTGACCGTAGACAGCACGGGTAAAGTAACCGTCGCAGCAGATGCAACGCCTGGCGATTATACGATCACGGCAACTTCAACGGTCGATAGCAGTAAAAAAGGGACCGCGACGATTACCGTTACCGCGGCACCGGCTGTCAACAGCGTAAGCGTTAGTCCTGACACTGCAAGCGTAGAGCAAGGCAGCAGCAAACAGCTCGCGGCAACGGTTGATGCGGTTGGCGGAGCGGCGACCACGGTTACGTGGACGAGCAATGATGCTAGTCACAAAGTGACCGTAGACAGCACGGGTAAAGTGACGGTCGCAGCAGATGCAACGCCTGGCGATTACACGATCACGGCAACGTCAACGGTAGACAGCAGTAAAAAAGGGACCGCGACGATTACCGTTACCGCGGCACCGGCTGTCAACAGCGTAAGCGTGAGTCCTGACACTGCAAGCGTAGAGCAAGGCAGCAGCAAACAGCTCGCGGCAACGGTTGATGCGGTTGGCGGAGCGGCGACCACGGTTACGTGGACGAACAATGATGCTAGTCACAAAGTGACCGTAGACAGCACGGGTAAAGTGACGGTCGCAGCAGATGCAACGCCTGGCGATTACACGATCACGGCAACGTCAACGGTAGACAGCAGTAAAAAAGGTACTGCGACGATTACCGTTACAGCGGCACCGGCTGTCAACAGCGTAAGCGTGAGTCCTGACACTGCAAGCGTAGAGCAAGGCAGCAGCAAGCAGCTCGCGGCAACAGTGGATGCGGTTGGCGGAGCGGCGACCACGGTTACGTGGACGAGCAATGACGCCAGCAATAAAGTAACCGTAGACGGCACGGGTAAAGTAACCGTCGCAGCAGATGCAACGCCTGGCGATTACACGATCACGGCAACGTCAACGGTAGACAGCAGCAAAAAAGGCACAGCGACGATTACCGTAACCGCAGCGCCTGCGGTAATCGGAGTGAGCGTAAGCCCGAATACTGCAAGCGTAGAGCAAGGCAGCAGCAAACAGCTCGCGGCAACAGTGGATACGGTTGGCGGAGCGGTGACCACGGTTACGTGGACGAGCAATGACGCCAGTCACAAAGTGACCGTAGACGGCACGGGTAAAGTGACGGTCACAGCGGATGCCGCGCCTGGCGATTATACGATCACGGCAACGTCAACGGTAGACAGCAGTAAAAAAGGTACTGCGACGATTACCGTTACAGCGGCACCGGCTGTCAACAGCGTAAGCGTGAGTCCTGACACTGCAAGCGTGGAGCAAGGAAGCAGCAAACAGCTCGCGGCAACAGTGGATACGGTTGGCGGAGCAGCGACCACGGTTACGTGGACGAGCAATGACGCTAGTCACAAAGTGACCGTAGACGGCACGGGAAAAGTAACCGTCGCAGCGGATGCCGCGCCTGGCGATTATACGATCACGGCAACGTCAACGGTCGATAGCAGTAAAAAAGGCACAGCGACCATTACCGTTACCGCAGCGCCTGCGGTAATCGGCGTAAGCGTAAGCCCGAACACTGCAAGCGTAGAGCAAGGAAGCAGCAAGCAGCTCGCGGCAACAGTGGATACGGTTGGCGGAGCGGCGACCGCGGTTACGTGGACGAGCAATGATGCCAGTCACAAAGTGACCGTAGACGGCACGGGTAAAGTAACGGTCGCAGCAGATGCCGCGCCTGGCGATTATACGATCACGGCAACTTCAACGGTCGATAGCAGTAAAAAAGGTACCGCGACGATTACGGTTACCGAAGCACCTGTCTACACGATTGCTGCTATATCGAATCAAACGTTAACGGCACTTGCTGAGGGGTATGCAACGGGTACTCAAGAGACAAAACCGATTTCCGTAACGAATACGGGCACAGGTCAGTTGACGAACCTGACTGTAACGATTAGCGGTACGAATCCTAACGATTATACGATCACGCAGCCGGCTTCTTCCTTGAACAGCAGCGAATCGACGAGCTTTACGATCCAGGCGAAAGACGGCTTGGCAGCAGGTACTTATTCGGCAACGGTTACCGTATCGGCGGATCTCATGACGCCTGTAACCTTTACGGTCACGCAATCCGTCAACCTGCCGGATGCTCCTGCTAATCCGCAGGAACTGAATGCTGTCGGAGGCAACCGTCAAGTTACTCTAAATTGGAGTACGGTAGCTGGAGCGACGTATTACAACATTTATATGGCGACGGCTTCAGGCCAATACACGGATGACGAAGTTGCAACTGTTACTGCATCTACCTACAACGTTGAGGATCTAGTAAACGGAACAACCTATTATTTTGTGGTAAAGGCCGGCAACGCAGGCGGTTTGGGTGCTAAGTCGAATGAGGCAAGCGCAACTCCGGCAATCGCTCCGGCAGCACCTACAAATGTGACAGCGACAGCGGGGGATGGACAAGTTACCCTTACCTTCACGGCTCCCGCTGACGACGGCGGAAGTCCGATTACACGATATGAAGTGACGGTAGTTCCGGGGAATGTGGTTGTATCCGGAACATCAAGCACGATTGTCGTTACCGGTTTAAGCAACGGTACAAGCTATACCTTTACGGTTAAAGCGATTAATGCAGCGGGAGTAAGCGTATCCTCTGCGGAGTCCAATCCCGTCGTGCCGAAATCATCATCGCCTACTGTTCCAACGACACCAAATACAGTCAATAATAGTGTAGACGTGCTTATTAACGGGAAAGTGGAAAATGCGGGGACAGCCACAACAAGCAAGCGTAACGACCAGAACGTCATAACGATTTCAGTAGACCAGAAAAAGCTGGAGGATAAACTAGCGGCGGAAGGGCAAGGCGCCGTTATCACGATTCCGGTTAATTCGAAGTCGGATATCGTCATTGGCGAGCTCAACGGTCAAATGGTTAAAAGCATGGAAAACAAGCAAGCTGTGGTTGTGATCAAAACGGATCAAGCGACGTATACGATTCCCGCGCAGCAAATACAAATCGGCGCTATTGCGGATAAATGGGGCAATACGGTCTCCCTGCAAGACATCAAAGTGCAAATCGAAATCGCTTCGCCAACGGCGGATACTTTGAAGGTTGTAGAGAACGCGGCAGCAAATGGCATGTTTACGCTAGTGGTTCCGCCGGTGGGCTTTACGATCAAAGCCACGTATGGAAATGAAAGTATTGAAATCTCGAAATTCAACGTCTATGTGGAAAGAACCCTCCCCATCCCGGCCGGAGTTGATCCGAGCAAGATTACGACAGGCGTCGTTGTTGAGCCGGATGGAACGGTTCGCCATGTACCTACTAAAATCGTACTCATCGATGGCATGTATTACGCTCAAATCAACAGCTTAACCAATAGCACCTATTCCATCGTCTGGCATCCGCTCGAATTCCTTGATGTCGCGAATCATTGGGCGAAAGCCGCTATAAACGATATGGGATCAAGGATGGTTATCAATGGAACCGGCGACGGTCTGTTCAGTCCTGACCGCGACATCACCAGAGCCGAGTTTGCGGCCATTCTTGTACGCGGATTGGGATTGAAGCCGGAAAACCGTTCATCGGCATTTTCTGACGTGAATGCGTCGGATTGGTTCAGCAGCGCGATCAACACGGCATACGTCTATCAGCTGATTAACGGATTTGAGGACGGAACCTTCCGGCCGAACGACAGGATTACTCGTGAAGAGGCCATGACAATGCTCTCCAGAGCGATGGCGATTACCGGACTAAAGGCAACACTGTCCGATCAATCGGAAGCCGCAATACTCTACCCGTTTGGAGACGCGTCAAATGTATCCGACTGGGCTATCGGCGGCGCTGCAGACAGCATACAAGCAGGCCTTGTTACAGGGCGAAGTGCCGCTGAGCTTGCGCCGAAGGCATTTATCACCAGGGCAGAGGTTGCAACTATTATTCAAAGGCTTCTGCAAGCTTCCGAACTGATTTAAGTCTTTTTAAAAGAGAGCATCCATGCGGGATGCTCTCTTTTTTAACTCATGTTTAGCTTTGCGGCCATACATGGAACAGAATATTGTGGTAAGAATAATCGGTATATCCATAATCAGGAATGCAAGGAGGACGTCCTTATGCCCGATCTTTTTTCATCCGTTTATGGTCTGAACGAGTTGCCTGATACGGAACCTTTGCTGGAGCTGTTAAAAGGAGCCTTTGCGGATTCCGTTGATTTCCGAACGGTATTAATCGGAGCGTTGGAAAAAGACGAATTGTATTTGTGCTATTTCCAATCGTTATGCTCTTCGCAAAAGCTGGATTTCTTGCTGGGAGAAGATAGCGGAGGGAATCTAACCGCCCGGCTTACCCGATATAGCGGAACCGGATTAACCGAGGGAGAATTTCAGCGTTGCGAAGCAGCCATCTGCAACGGGTATGCCGTTTTGTGCAAACGGGTTTCTTCGACGGGTCTGATTTTGCAGCTTTCGGAGAACCAGCAAAGAGGTGTCGGAACTCCGATTACCGAGAATGTTCTTCAAGGCCCGATGAATGCCTTTATAGAGGATCTGGATGTCAATACCGCCTTGATCAGACAACAAATTCATTCTTCTAAGCTGAAAATGTGGGAAACGATAGTCGGAACGGCCAGCTATACCCGTGTCGCGCTATTTTATTATGAGGGTGCAATCGACGCTGATCTGCTGGGGCAGCTTAAAGAAAGGATTGCTAATATTCGGACGGATGCGATTCAGGACAGCGTTCAGATTGTAAACCTGCTGATGTCGAAAAAAAGGCTGCATTTATTCCCCTTGGCAATCTCTACCGAAAGGCCCGACCGCGTCTCCATGGATCTGCTTAAGGGCAAAGCCATTATTATGATTGACGGTTCTCCGTTCGCCTTAAGCGTCCCTTCGGTGTATACCGATTTTTGGCATTCGCCTGAAGATAAGTACGTTAATCCGTTCGTCACTCAATTTCTACTTACCTTGCGCTTTCTTGCCATGTTCATCAATTTGTTTCTGCCGGCTTTGTATGTGGCGTTGACCTCGATAAACGTAGATGTGAACCGCCTGGAGATCAGCCTGGCAGCTGCTGCAAGCCGGGAGGGCGTGCCCTATCCCGTTTTTATAGAGACGCTGCTTATGCTTGTCATGATTGACTTTATTACCGAGGCCGGCTTGCGGCTGCCCAAGACCGTAAGCTCGACTGTTACGATGGTTGGGGGCGTCGTGCTTGGACAAGCGATTATCCAGGCGAATATCGTCAGCAATCTGCTCATTATCGTTGTGGCGGCTACGGCCATCACGAATTTTATCGTCATTGATTATCAAATGGGATTGGTTCAGAGGATCTTGAAGTATTTCATTGTAGTAGGGGCATCGATTGCCGGGCTTCTGGGTATTCTCTTCTGCTTTGCTTGTCTTGTGTTCTATCTTAGCTGCCTGGAGACGTTTGGGGCTCCTTATCTTACATCCTTATGGTCTAAAAAGAATAAGACAACTTAGCCTGGAATAATGTCCATATGCACCAAAAGGGGTGTCTCATGAAACGTCTATCGACTATTGGCGGTTACGAATTTTTTGCTATTCAAATGTTATACTCCGGTGCGTCAGCCGGTTTTATATATCCGAGCTTTATCGTCCGCAGCACGGAAGGAGCCTATTGGATTCCCATTACCATCTGGGTCGCGTGCGCGATTTTTAGCTCGTGGATATACAGCCGGCTGCTTATCCGATTAAACGGAGAATTGCTGCTGCGCCGTATACATGCCTCCATAGGTTTATTCTGGACATGCCTCATTTGCCTGCCCGTGCTTTTGTTCTTTCTTACCGCGCTTGTTATTATGCTGAGGGCGTACTCGGAGGTCATTACGATGACCATGCTTCCCACTACACCTATTTCCTTTCTGAACGGAATGCTTATTGCCCCCGCCGCGTTGGCGCTAGCAGGGATAATGCCGATCGTGAGGGCAGCCAGAGTATTTTTTCTGCTAACTCTGCTGTTAACGGTATTATTGCTGATTGTTGGGCTAAGTGATGTGCACTGGACGCTTGGTGCTCCCTGGATCAGAACAAACGGCGATTTCTTCTATGACAAACGCTTTTATGCCGGATCTTTTATGTGGATGGGTTTCGTCATTACATCGTTTATCGGACCTTATACGCGGCAGTCCGCAAGAAGCGCCATAAGCAGCTATACCGTTGCGATTCTGTGCACGCTGCCTTTAATCGCCGGTTATATCTATTTGCCTGTCCTGACGTTCGGGAGAGATTTAAGCAAGCGCTTGACAGTCCCTTTCATTTCAAAAATGGATTCCGTCTCCCACTATTGGATTTTGTTTGAGAATTTGACCGCCATCTTTGTCTCCGTCACGATGTTCTACATTCTAGTCATCATGGCATTGAAAATGCATGCGATAGGAGAAATGTTCAGCACTTTAATGCCTCGAGCAAACAGACCGGTCATATACGCAGTGGCGTTATTGGCCGTATATACGGCAGCAACGATGCTCACCTCCTGGAGGGAAATTGAGAGCATTACCATCGTAACAATAGGCATCAGGCTTTATGTTATGTTTGTTTTTCCTTTGCTCGGGATGCTTGCCCTGGCATATGGCCGGAGAGCCGGAAAGGAAGAAGGGATATGAGGAGAAGAAGGCTAGGATGGAGGCTGGCAATCCTGCTATGCCTGCTTATGCTCATCGTGTCTGGATGCTGGGATTCCAAAGACGTGGACAACCGGATGATGGTTGGCGTAATAGGGCTTGAAAAGTCTACCGATTCCTCATTAAACGTATGGTTTCGGTTTCCTCTGCCCAAGGGGACGCAAGAAAACAAGAAAGATGATTTTTTTACGCTTAGCCAGTATGGGGAGACCGTATCGGATGCGATGAGCAAAGTGAAATACAAGCTGCCTAAGGCGCTTGACCCTTCCTCCACGCGCGCGATTTTGCTGGACGAGTCTTTGGCCAAGGAGGGACTTGATCCTTATTTGGAGTTTGCCATAAGAGAAAGGTCCGTTCCGCTGGATGCCGTGGTTGCAGTCATTAGAGGGGATATGGAGCGCATATTTACGAACACGAATCCGACGGGAGAGCTTTCGGGTATTTATACCAAGCTGTTTTTCGAGACGTACGCGGGAGGAATTCCGAGAAAAAACAAAACGATGCTGTGGGAAGTATACTCTAAATTATACAGTCCCTTTCATACCAATCTGATTCCTTTGTTGACCGAAGGGAAGCAGAACTCTTTTGTTCTCGTCGGCAACGCGATTTTCGTGAAAGACAAGATCGTAGGGGAGCTAAACAAAGACGAGTCGCTTTTATACGAGATTTTTACGCATCGGTTTCACGATTCCGAGGTGGAGCTGATGAGCAAATCGGATATCCGTATCGTACATAACCATACCCGCGTAATCACGTCTTTTAAAGACGGCAAGCCGATTATTCGAATTAATTGCTCGCTTGTAACCACTCTTATAGACAGTTCCCGCTCACGGAAACAGAATGCTACCGAGGTTATCGCCGAGCTTGAAGCGGATTTGAATGCCCATGCCAAATCGATGTTTGAAAAAACGCAGCGGCTTGGAGCCGATGTGTTCGGTTTCGGCGATCGCTTCCGCAGCCGTCTTCAGCCGTCTGAGTACGAGAAATGGCCGGAAATGTTCAAGCATGCGGAGATCAGCTATACTTTCCGCGTGGATCTGAGAAATACGGGACTGGAGTTTCTCGACTGAAGCAACCCCTTTATCTATGAGCTGGCTCTGCCAAGCCTCATGCAAACTTAAAATAAAAGAAGTCGCCAGGATTCTCCTGCGCGTCTTCTTCTTTATCTCTAATCTCTCTACTCCGTACCCGTTTCTCTATACTCGAAATAATCGAAGTCCGCGTATTTCCGTTTCCGGTAGGAATCCTGGCAGCAGACGCCAACGAAGGCGCCGGTGAAATGGCCGTACTTCGAATATTCGTCCGAGCATTTGCTTGCGTCGAGAACGGGACCGATCTGCGTCCATTCCTCGCCGTCCGGGGAGCCGTAGAAGCGGAGCTCTTCGCCTTCGATAACGGCGCGCATATAAACCTTGTCCCAGCCGGCAACCGGCATCCGGGACTCTCGCAGTTCTACCTTAACGCCGTTGTCGGCATACAGAATGCCAAGGCATTTGCTGTTCAGGCTTTCGCTGTAGTAAATTCTTAAATAATAAAACATGTTCTGATCGTAAAATAACGTCAGTCCCGCCGTCTCGTGGAAATTATCCGGTTCGAACTCTACGCAGGTCTCGGTAACCGCATGGACGGATTGCAAGCGGCGGGCAATAAGGCTTTGCTCGTGAAGGGAGAACAAGGAGTCTCTGCCTCTCAGACGCATATAACCCGGCCGTGCTGTCAGGCTAACCCACGATTCGTTCAGCGGCACGCGAAGCGAGTTCAGATGCGCATTCCATTCGCCGCTGTCGAAATGTTCCCTTACCGGCTCTTTCTTCCATGGAGTTAGCGTCAGCGCCGCAGGCTGGACCGTAAGCTCAGCCCGCTGCCCTCCGGAAGCAAGGCGGAGCCAGCCGTCCTTGGTCCATTCGCAGGCCTGGATGGCGGTTTCCCGGCCCAGCATGCTTCGCTGATTCGAAGCGAGCGGCCTCGCCGTGAGATGCGCGATGTACGGGACGCCGTCCTGTGTTTCAACGAGAGAGCCGTGCCCGCTCTTTTGCAGTACGGAATCGGGGTTGTACTGATACGGCTTCAAGTAATCGTCAACGCCGCGCCGGTTCAGGTTAATCTCCTTCGCTGACGTAATAATGGGATTACATGGATCGGGTTCATAAGGACCAAACAGGGATTTGGAGCGGGCCACCGTGACGCCATGGCCAAAGCCGGTACCGCCTTCCGCCGCCATCATGTAATAGTAGCCGTTCCGCTTGTAGATATGCGGCGCCTCGAGACAGCCCATGCCGGTTGCCCCGCGGAAGATGCTGACAGGCTTGCCGAGCAGCTCGCGGCTTTCCGGATCGTATTCCTGGATAACGATAGAGCCGGGATGCTCGTAACCAAGCCGATTATCCCATTCGAGATTCAGCAGCCATTTTCGGCCGTCGTCATCGTGGAACAAGGAAGGATCGAACCCGGAGCTGTTCAAATAAGAACGTTCCGACCATGGCCCCGTAACGCTATTTGCCGTGACTACGTAATTGTCCAGATCAAAGAAATTGCCGGTTGTGCTGCGCATAATGGTATAGATGAGATAGAACAGCCTGGCATTCTCATCGTAGCTAAGGCATGGCGCCCATACGCCGCCCGATGCCTCGATGCCTTTTAAATCAAGCTGCGACTCGCGGTCCAGCGCATAGCCAAGCACCTGCCAGTTCGCCAGATCCTTGGAATGGTGAATTTGTACCCCGGGATACCACTCGAACGTTGAAGTCGCGATATAATAGTCATCCCCCACCCGAAGAATGGAAGGATCGGGGTTAAAGCCCTTCAGAATAGGATTCCGAATCATGGTCATGTCACTATTTTCCTCCTATTAGCCTTTAACGGCGCCGGCCGTTACGCCCTTCGTAATCTGCTCGTTAAACACAGCGTAGATAATGATAGCCGGGATCGACGTCAGTACCATAACCGCGAATTGGGAGCCGTAATCGGAAGAATACTGGCCGGTGAAGTTCATGACCGAGAACGGAAGCGTCTTGAGCGCATCCTTGCTAAGGAACGTGGATGCCATAATGAATTCATTCCAGCAGTTCAGGAAGGTCGTAACGACAACCGTAACCAGAGCTGGCTTGAGGAGCGGCGCGATGATCTGGAATACGATACGGTAAATGCTGCAGCCGTCCATAACGGCCGATTCTTCCAGCTCTTTCGGGATGCTTCTCAGGAAGCCGCTGAGCATAAACGTTCCAAGAGGAACGGATACCGCCGTATAAGGAAGAATCAAGCCCAGATAGGAATCCGTTAAGCCAAGCTCTTTGAAGATCGCGAAGTTAGGCAGCAGGGTTGCGTGAATAGGAATCATAATGCCAAGAAGCAGGATCGTGTACAGAAGGGTCCGCAGCTTCCATTGCATGCGGATAAACGCGTAAGACAACGTGAGCGATAACCCGACAGTCAGCAGGATCGTCACGATGGAGATAAACAAGCTGTTAAACAAATATTTTAAAAATTTCCCATCCACCCAGGCATTTACGTAGTTTTGCCACTGCGGCGAGCTAGGCCATTTCAGTATGCTATCGGAATAAAAGTCGGCACTCGAATTAAAGGAGAAGTCGACAAGCCAGATGAGAGGGAATAACTGTCCGGCGGCGACGATCAGGAAGAAAATCCAGATTGCCGTTTTTTTGCGTGCTATCATGTGTGTCGCCCTCCTAGAAGTCTGTCGCATCGCTGCGAGTAAGACGGTTGCTTAAATAAGTTGCAAGTAGACATACAATTACGAACAGAATCGAAATCGCGTTGGCGTAGCCGTATTGGCTGGCCGAGAACGCCTTGTTATACAGGTATACGGCAAGGAATTGCGTAGAGTCGCCGGGTCCGCCGTTTGTTGTGAGGAAGACGGTCTCCATCTGTTTCAATGCGGTAATGATGGCAAGCGTAAATTGAACGGCAATAACCGGTTTGAGGAGCGGAACCGTAATTTTCAGATGCATCCGGAAGCCGGAAGCGCCGTCGAGCTGCGCAGCTTCGTACAAGTCCTCGGAAATACCTTTAACGCCGGCGTAGTAGAACAGGAGACCCCAGCCAAAGCCTGCCCAGATCAGAATAAAGAGCATGGAGCCAAGAGCCGTGCTGCTCTCGCCAAGCCAAGCATGCTTCAAGGCATCAAGGCCAATAAGATCCAGCAGCTTGTTCAGCATGCCGAAGGTTGGATCAAGAAGGGAAAGCCACATTTTCGAAATAACGACAACCGAGATGACGCATGGAATAAAAAAGATCGTGCGGAAAATCTTCTCGGCCTTGCCCCCAAGACGGTCGAGAAGGATCGCGAAGAAAATACAAATCGGATGCTGCAGCACGATAAAGCCGATCCCGAGAAGAAGGGCGTTGCGAAGAGCGAGCCAGAACTTCCCGTCATGGAAGAGCAGATTCGCGTAGTTGTCGAAGCCAACCATCTTTACGTTGGTTCCCGGAGCAAGCGTATCGGTAAAGGAATAGTAGCCGCTGACCAGAATCGGAGCCAGGAAGGTAAGCGCGAACAGCAGCATACCGGGAGCTACGAATAGAAAAATGGCCGTTTTGTTTCTAAACACTCGATGCATGATAATCTCTCCATCCTTTAGAAAGGGATAAAGACAGGAGCGCCCTGTCCTTATCCGAGTCCTTTTATGCGTCTATTGGGTGTCCACCGCTGTCTGGAGTGCTTTAAGCAGTTCCTCGGGTGTCTGTTTGCTGGAGAAGAACTTGCCAAACGCGTTCTGGGAATCATCCTTGAACTTTGGCGTGCCGTAGTCGATGGCGGAAGCGCCGGATGTCGAAGCCGCGTTTACCAGAATGTCTGTCAGCGTCTTCTGAATTTCGCTTTCGCTGCCGCTCAGTTCGTATTTCTGAGCAGGAACGGCTGCGCCGGTATCCCAGGCTGTTTTCGCCCATTGGTTTGCGCTCATCAGGTAGTCAAAAAATTTCTTCGCTTCTTCCGGATGCTTCGAGCTGCTTACGAGGGCATAACCGCCGCCGTTCCAAGCGAGCAGATCGTCTACTGTACCTTTGCCGCCTTCGGCAACAGGGAATTTCACAACGCCAAGGTTTTGACGGAATTCTTCAGGCAGCGTCTCGTTGGTTGCCATGCCGGCTTCCCACGATCCCATGTACCACATGGCCGCTTTACCTTGGGAGAACAGGTTTTGGGATGCGCCGTAATCCGCTGTCATGAAGGAATCCTGGAACATCTTCGCATCGCGCACATCGGCGAGGTATTGAGCGGCTTTCAGGAAGTTCTCGTCGTCCGCGAATTTGGTCTTCTTATCGATGGCGTCCAGAATCAGATTCTGGTTGCCGCTGTAGCGTAGCACCACGTTCTGGAACATCTCGCCAAAGCTCCACAGATCTTTGCCGTTGATTGACATTGGCGCAATGCCTTTGTCGCGGAAAGCTTTTGCCGCATCAAGCAGCTCGGTCATCGTTGTAGGCACTTTCACGCCGTTGTCTTCAAACAGCTTTTTGTTGTAGTAGATGACTTCATAATCACTGTTCCGCGGCAGGCCGTACAGCTTGTCGCCAAACGTAAACGATTTGTACACGCCAGGCAGGAAGTTGAATTGCTCGCCTTCGTAAGCTTTAGGATCCAGCTCTTTTACGTAACCGGCTTGCACCAGCGTATTAAGCTCGGCCCCGCCGTGAACCATGGTAATGTCAAGCGGTTCATTGGAAGACATATAAGCCTTCAGCTTGCTCTTGAAAGGCTCCTCCGCAAGCGTCTCGACATCAATCTTGACGTTCGGATTTTCTTTCATGTAATTATCGATAACCGTTTGTTCGGCGAGCCCTTGTCCGGATTTGCGGTCCGGCAGGTTGGAGAAGAAGCGCAGGGTTACCTTGCTGGCGCCGCCGCCGTTCCCGCTGCTGCCGTCCGCCGTATTCGAGCTGTTGTTGCTGCCGCATGCGGCAAGCGTTGCAACGGATGCAACGGCTAAAGTCAATATGGACGCACGCGCCCAGTTGGAGTATCTCTTCATCGTAAATCCCCCTGATCTGTGATTAGGAATGTAAGCAATCTCTATTGCCTGCACCGATCATAACAAGCGGAATAATGGCTGGTCAGTAGAGAAAAAAAGACGAAGGTAGAAGTTTGTCGAAACCTTCTTCAAAGTCATTGTGATTGACGCAAAGGAAGAATAGAATAACAAAAAAGCAAAGAAAAGGCTTGTGATCGTTCATGCTGCGCGCTTATTTCAACTTAAGCCTGAAGTTCAAAATCATTATCCCGTTTGCGCTGCTCATGACAGTTTTTTCCGCTCTGCTTGGGTATTATGCGATTCAAACCTCAAAAACTCAAATCGTAAACAAGGTCAGCTCAACGAATCTCGGAGTTGTCCGGGTTGTGGAAAATAACATGCAGTCGATGCAAAAGGCGATATCGAACTGGGTGACGGTATTTGTCATGGACCCGTATATCCAGTCGACGCTCCAGATGGAGGTGCGTCCGCAAGAGGGGACGCTGGATCCTACCTTGTACAATGGGTCAACAACAACCCTAATGAATCAGATGCTGTTGACGGGCAATTTCGACTATGTCGCGCTGTACGGGAAGGAAGGACCGCCTCTGTTCCAGGTCGCAACCGATGACAGCAGCGGTTCGGGCACGATTCAGGAAATCCAGGCGAACCGGGTCTATAAGGAGACGGCTGTTTTGCGCGGAGCGCCGCTATGGTTTCCTCTAACCTCGGATAACGTATTTATTCAGAACAACCGCAAGGACAAGATCGGGATGACCCGGATTGTCCGTAACATCAATAATGGCTATACCATTGGTTTTATATTTGTAGGCGTGAATCAGGAGACCATCAAAGCGCAGTACTTGGCGAATTTGTATGACAAGGATCACGGCATCGTTATTCTGGATTCGACCGGCGAGCCTCTGCTGGAGGCTGGAAAACCTTTTTTCAAGGATGGGCAGTCGGAGCTTGATGCCATTCGCAAGGCTATTCCCGAATCGGGGTCCAAGGTCGTGAAGCTGGATGGAGAGAGCTTGCTTCTGACTTACAGCAAAGGGGAAAACGGCTGGCAATATCTCTACGCCGTACCGCTCAGCACGCTTACCAAAGAGCTGAATTCGATCAAGCAGTTCGTCATGCTGCTTATCGCGGTGTGGCTTGTCATGAGTATTCCGGTTATGCTGCTGCTCACGATGTTCCTGACCGCCCCGATCAAAAATCTGCTATTGTCAATGCGCCGTTTCCAGAACGGTCAATTCGACGAGAAAGTGGACGTCAAATACGGAGACGAGATCGGCTACTTGACTCAGGGGTACAACAGTATGGTAGAGAGCATCAAGGCCCTTGTTGATGATGCGTATGTACTTAGGCTCAGGGAGCAGGAGGCCGAGCTTAAAGCGCTGCAGGCGCAGATTAACCCTCATTTCCTGTACAACATGCTGGATACGATATTCTGGGAGGCGGAATCCGCCGGCCAGGAGAAAATCAGCGAGATGATTATTAATCTGTCGCGGTTGTTCCGTTTAAGTCTTAACCGCGGCAAAAGCTTCACCAACGTGGCGAAGGAACGCGAGCTTCTCGAGCTCTATCTTTCCCTGCAGAAAATGCGCTTCCGCGATGTGCTCGAATACGAGGTCGATATTTCTCCTGACCTAGGCGAGTATGTCATTCTGAAGCTTTTGCTTCAGCCGTTTGTCGAGAACGCCATTGTTCACGGCATTGAACGGAAGCGGGGCGGCGGGTTTGTGCGGGTAACGGGAACCCGCGAGGGTGACCGCCTGAAATTCGTGATCGAGGACAACGGATCGGGTATGGGAGAAGAGGAGCTGGCGAAGCTGACCGAGCTGCCGAAGGAAAGCGACATCAACGTCGGGCAAGATACAAGCGGTTATGCCGTCCGCAACGTTCAAGAACGGCTGAAGCATTATTACAAGGATGATTTCGAATTGACATACGATAGCAAGCCGGGACAAGGCACGCGGGTGCAGCTCATTATACCTGCGGTTCTATCAATGGGGGGAAGTGACGACCATGTATCGACTGCTTATCGTGGATGATGAGGAAAGAGCCCGCACGGGCATAAAAATGCTGATCGATTGGGCGGCTCACCGGATCGAGATCGTTGGCGAGGCGCGGGATGGCGCGGAGGCGCTCGAGATCATGGAGGGCAAGGGCGTCGATATTCTGCTGACGGATATCCGGATGCCGGTGATGGACGGCTTGGAGCTGATCCAGCAGGTCTCGAAGGTGCATCCCGCGGTCAGATGCATCATTATGAGCGGACACGACGAATTCGCTTATGCCCAGAAGGCGATGGCTTCCGGCGTTGCCCATTACCTGCTTAAGCCAAGCCGCAGGCAGGAAATTCTGGATCTGGTTATTAAGCTGACGGAGGAGATTGCCGAAGAAAGGCGCGAGAACGAGAAGCTGGAAGGACTACGCAGCGGCTTCCGGGAAAGCTTCCCTTTCCTCAAGGAATATGCGCTCAGCCGGCTCGCCTTGACCGAAACTCCTCCGTACGATCGGCTGCTTAACAATCTGATGCTTAGCGATATTTCCTTCCCTCTGCCGTTCTTTGGAGCGTTAATCGTGCAAATCGACAACCTGCATCTGGTTCAACAAAGGTTCGGCAGCGTGGATATCGAATTGTTCAAATACGCGCTCAAAAATATTGCCGAGGAGACGTTTGCGCCGTTATGCCGCTGCGCCGCCTTCGAGCATAACGACGACGTGGTGCTGCTGATGAACGCGGAGGAATGGCTCGACGCGAAGCTGCTCCTGCCTTACGCGGAAGCCGTTCAGCATAACGCGGAAGGCTATCTCAAGTTTACCGTCTCGGTGGGGATTGGCAGCTTTGACCGGGATATCCGGCATTTCCGCCCTTCGTTCCAAGAAGCGGAGAAGGCGTTAAACGCGAAATTTTACGAGGGCAGCGCAAAAATCACCGATTACCTGGAAGCGGCGGAGGAAGAGGATTTCACGCATACCTCTTATCCGCTAGAGAGCGAGAAGGCCGTTCTTCAGGCGATTGTAAAAGGAGAAGAAGCGTTGATTCGCGGCAGTTTGCAGGACTTCCTCGCTTCGCTGCAGCCGGAGAGCTCCTCGAAGGAGAACGTCAGCAATTCGATCTATGCGCTTTATTTCGCTCTCTACCGGGATTGCATTGAACGGAATGTCAATGTAATGGAGGTGTTCGGCAGCGGTCTGAATGAAATCCCCCGCATGATGGCCCGTTCCGGCCTGGAGCATATTGTGGCAACGCTGACGGATACGGCGCTCAAAATCGCGGATCAGCTGTCGGCGCGCAAAAACGGCAACAAGCTGTTCGAGTCGATACTCGCTTACGTTCATGAGCATTTCCGGCTGGATATCAGCCGGGAATCGGTTGCCCGCGAGGTGTACGTAACGCCGGGTTATATCAGTTATTTGTTCAAGCAGCAGATGCAGACAAGCTTTATCGAATATCTTCACCGCATTCGCATCGAGTATGCTTCCCGTCTGCTTAAGGACCCAAGCCTAAGGATCTCGGATATCGCTCACGAATCCGGGTATCAGGACGAGAAATACTTTTTCCAGGTGTTCAAGAAGCATACCGGCATGACGCCAACCCAATACCGCAATAACTTATAAAACCTTTGACAGGGGAGAGATGACGTTGAACAAGCTGTTCTATGGAGTAGCCTATTACGACGAGTATATGCCTTACGAAAGATTAAGCACGGATATTGAGATGATGAAGGAAGCGGGGATTAATCTGGTCCGCATCGCGGAATCGACCTGGAGCACGCATGAGCCGCAAAACGGCGTATTTGATTTCTCCAGCGTGGACCGCGTGCTGGATGCCATGCATGAAGCGGGTATTCACGTGATTGTCGGAACGCCAACCTACGCGGTGCCCACCTGGATGGTGAAGGAACATCCGGACGTACTGGCTGAGACGCCGGACGGACCGGGCCGCTACGGGGCGCGGCAGATTATGGACATTACGAACCCTTCGTATTTGTTTTATTCCGAGCGTATTATCCGCAAGCTGATCAGCCGGGTATGCGGGCATCCCGCCGTTATCGGTTATCAGGTAGATAACGAAACAAAGCATTACCGGACAAGCGGTCCTAACGTACAGCTTCGCTTCGTTAAGTATATGAGGGAGAAGTTCGGTACGGTAGAGCGGCTGAACGAGGAATTTGGCCTCGATTACTGGAGCAACCGGATTAACAGCTGGGAGGACTTCCCGTCGGCTGTAGGTACGATCAACGGAAGCCTTGGAGCGGAGTTCGCAAGATTCCAGCGGCAGCTCGTGACCGATTTCCTCGCGTGGCAGGCATCCATTGTGAACGAGTATAAACGTCCGGGTCAATTCGTTACGCATAACTTTGATTTTGAATGGCGGGGTTATTCCTTTGGCGTTCAGCCGGACGTGGACCATTTCGAAGCGGCGAAGGCGCTCGACATCGCGGGCGTTGATATTTATCATCCGTCGCAGGATGATCTCACCGGGAAGGAAATTTCCTTCGGCGGAGACTCGACCCGATCGCTGAAAGGGATGAACTATTTCGTGCTGGAGACGCAAGCCCAAGCGTTCCCGAACTGGACGCCTTATCCGGGCCAGCTGCTGCAGCAGGCATTCAGCCACTTGGCTTCCGGCGCTAATATGGTCGAATATTGGCATTGGCATTCCATTCATAACTCTTTCGAAACGTATTGGAAAGGCCTGCTCAGCCATGACTTGGGGCCAAATCCGACTTATAACGAAGCCAGGATTGTTGGCCGCCAATTCGCCCGTTTGTCGGACAAGCTGGTTAACCTCAAGAAGACGAACCGCGCTGCCGTCCTAGTGAGCAACGAAGCGTTGACGTCTCTCGACTGGTTTAAGCTGCCTGGCGGAGAGGTCCGTTACAATGATATCGTCCGTCTCATGTACGACCGGCTGTACGAGATGAATATCGGCTGCGATATTTTGCATCCGGGGTCTATCGAGCTGCTGGGCAATTACGATTTGATCGTTGTGCCGGCGTTGTACGCTGCATCAGGCGAGCTTCTTGAGGCTTTGAACCGCTACGTCGAGAACGGCGGCCATGTCGTATATACGTTCAAGAGCGGTTTTGCGAACGAGCATATTAAGGTGCGGACGGGCGCTCAGCCAGGCCTCATCGAGAAAGCTTGCGGCATTCGTTATTCGCAATTTGCGGAGCCTAGCAAGGTGTCGCTGAAAGGGAATCCGTTTGGCGTTGGGGAGTCTGACAATAACGTTGAGGTATGGATGGAGCTGCTTACGCCAACTACGGCGGAGGTGCTTGCTTGGTACGATCATCCGCATTGGGGACAATACGCGGCGATCACGACCAACCGGCATGGCGAAGGCGTCGCAACCTATATCGGCTGCCTGCCAAGCGAAGCGGCTGCCCGCAAAGTGCTGGAGGGAGCATGCCGCGAAGCGGGAATTTGGGGAGTCGACCAGGAGCTTCAGTTCCCGGTTATCGTTAAGACGGGGACTAACGAGTCCGGCAAAACAATCCGCTATTATTTCAATTATTCGGATGAACCGCAATCCTTCGTCTATCCTCATGGAGACGGCGCCGAGCTGCTCGGTGACCTCGGGCTCCGCTCGGGTGAAACGATTGAGCTTGAGCGTTGGGGCGTAGCGATAGTAGAGGAAGCTTAAGTAAAAGGGCTGTTCCTATAAGTCATTAAGTTGACTAAGGGACAGCCTCTTTCTTTTCAGCTACATTGGATTTCGTATGGAAAATTAATTTAGGATGCGATTGCGGGTGATTTGCAGGGAACTGCTTTTAAGATCCTGAATCTCGTTCATTAGCAAAGCCACTTTGTCCGAATACAGCCGTTTCAGCTCCAAGTCCTTTAACGAGGCAAGATTGATCTCGATCGTCAGCAGTGCAGACTGCGCCGCGGCTTCGAACAAGATTGCTCCAATCCCCAGATCGGAAATGACGTTTTTGTTAGAAGAATCCGCAATGCGGTGGGTAAAGGCCAGACCTTCCCGGCACACCTCAATGAGGCGTAGTGGAACATCAATCGCTTGAATCGCAGCTTGGTGAAGCGCGTTTTTGCGTATAAGTTTCTCTTCATCCGAGCTCTTAGGGAGCTTGAGCGCATCCATGTATCTATTAAAAGAAGAGATATCCGCCTGAAGCAGCTCTTCGCATTCTGCCGTTGATCGACGCATCTGCTCTATGACTTCAGCGATAGCAGATTGAATATCGGCGAATTTATCTCCCTGAGTCAAGTTCCCGACCATTGAAGTCATCGAAGCTCCAAGCGCAGCAATCAATGCGGCTACGCTTCCTCCACCCGGCGTAGGATTGGAGCTGCCGGCTTGCTGCAGGAAATGGCGGATGGAAACATCCCACGTCATTGTTGTCGTCATTTATTTGCGCTCCCCGAATTGAAGCTCAATAGCCTTCATTAGATTCTCGTACAGGATAGCCGTTGTTAACGTTCCGACCCCGCCAGGTACAGGGGATACCGCCGCTGCGCTTGATTGAACGTCGATTGCTACGTCGCCAACCATTTTACCCTGCGGCGTTTCATTAATTCCGGCATCGATAATAACCAGATCGGAATGAACCATATTTTGCTCAACGATATTTGGACGGCCAACCGCGACAAAGGCGATTTCGGCATGGCTCAGATGGGAAGCGATGTCCGGCGTGCGCGAATGACAGACGGTTACGGTGGCGTTCTCGCGCTGAAGCATATGGAACAGCGGGAGTCCGACGGTTTGGCCGCGTCCGACGAGCGTTACATTCTTGCCTTCGAGCGTATAACCGTAATGCTGCAGAAGCCGGATGCAGGATTGCGGAGTGGCCGGATAGAGACCGCTGTCACCCGTTACCGTAGCAAGCTTGTTAGCAGGCGTAACTCCATCCACGTCTTTCAGCGGGGAGATCGCCTTCTCAATCGTGCTCGCCGACAGGTGCCGGGGCAGGGGCAGTTCTAGCATTATGCCATGAACGGATGGATCGTTGTTTAGCCGATTAACAAGCTGAAGGATCTCTTCTTCCGCAACCTCTGCCGTGAACGCGTGGAGAGTAAAAGCTACGCCCAGCTTCTCGGCAATTTTTTGCTTGGCCCCGGCATAATAGGCCGATGCGGGATCTCCTTCGACCAGAATGGCCGCCATACGAGGCTGGATCCCGTTGTGCTTCCACTTCTCCACCTTTGTCCGGATTCCTTCGTATACCTGATCTGCTGCTTCCTTCGCTTTCAAGAGTTTTGTCATTCCAATCCCTCCATGCCATTTTGTTCATGAACGAAAAAAAGTATCCGCGGAAGGCTCGCGAAAAAACGCGAGTCTATCCTCAGATACTTTTCCCAGGCGAACGGAACGTCCAATCTGCATGCTCCCTCGTGGTTGATTCCACTTTTTTCGCCAGTCGCATACAACGTTATTTTTCTTACTGTATCAAAAGTTTGAACGAAAGAAAAGCCTTTCCCTTCTAGTAATCTATTTCTTCCTTCCGGCATACACATTAGTAGTCTTGGTTGGAAGATACATAGATTCCATGGAGGGTACGATGCGAATGACAGTGCTTAAATACGTTATGGCTTTGCTTCTTTTTCTGGGCTTTAATCTGGAGGCGGCGGGCAATGTGACGGCGGTAGCCTCCTCTGCTTCGGCACAGCCGGCAGCCACAGAGGACAAGCCGATCGAGATCAGCTTTGCGGGGGATATTTTGCTGGACGGGAAGGTTGCGGCGAATATAGAGAAGTATGGCGTGAATTACCCGTTTGAGAAGGTACGCAGCCTATTATCCGGTTCGGACATCAGCTTCGCCAATCTGGAGACTCCGGTCTCGACACGCGGTCAAAAGGCGATTAAAACGTACACCTTCCGTTCCGCGCCCAAAACGCTGCAAGCGATCGTTAACTCCGGAATCGACGGAGTATCCGTCGCGAATAACCACACGCTCGACTACGGGGTGGACGCGCTGACCGACACGATAGATTATCTGGACGAATACAAGATTGGCCATACCGGGGCCGGCAGCAATATCGACGAGGCATTCACCGCTTATTCCAAGAAGGTCAACGGGAAGAAGGTTGCGATCGTTGGCATCAGCCGGGTGCTCTCGGGCCCAAGCTGGTACGCGGGGAATAACAAGGCGGGTATCGCCTCGGGTTACGATTTCGATACGATGATGCGTTACGTCAAGAACGCGGTTAAATATTCGGACATAACGGTCATCTATATCCACTGGAATAACGAATACCAGGATTACCCGGAGGATTATGCGAGAACGTATGCGAAAGCTTTTATCGACGCGGGGGTAGATGCCGTAATCGGCAGCCACAGCCATTGTTTGCAGGGCATCGAGACGTATAAGGGCAAACCGATCTTCTATTCCCTCGGCAACTTTGTATTTACCCCAACGCAGCGCTCGAACAAAGCGTACGACTCCATGATTGCTACCCTGACGTTCGACGGGGATAAGGTGAGCAGTAAAATCACGCCGGTGAAAATCGATAACACAAGACCTATTCTGCGGGAAGAAGCTTATAATGAAACGACTTATTCGAAGCTCAACAAGATTTCTTTCAACGTAAAGGTTAACAAGGATGGGACGGTATCTGCAAAATAACGGCAAGAAAAGGGATTAAAAGCCCCTTGGCGAATTATTGTCCGACGGACAAAAATGCCAGGGGGTTATGTTTTTGAGAATCGGTAAGTCCAAATCCAAATCCAAATTCAGATTTTGGATCTTTTTAGCCTTGTTCATTATTACGGTTGTTGTCATTAATGTCGTGTCCAAAAATGCCGATGGAACCAGTGTAGCCGTCTCAACCGTAAAAACCGAGATCAACGGCAAGCTGAGCTTGAAGATCGGCTCGCTGAAGGGGAATTACAAGGTAGACGATTTCTCCGTCGCGGAAGCGGGGCCGGTAAGCATTCCTTATGAGGCGTCTTCGGAAGAGGGCTCGTTTATCCTCAAGGTCAGCCATGATGACGAGACCGTTTGGGAGAAAACCGTAACTTCCAAGGAGACTGGCAACATTGAGTTTGAAGCAATAAAGGAACGCTACAAAATCACAATCGAAACCGAATCGGCGAAAAAGCTTGTTATCAAGCTGTCGCGGTAAGCTTAATAGAAAAGGCCCCCGATCCATTCCGATCGGGGGCCTTGCTGTGTGTTGTTACATGGCTTCCATCTTCTGAGCCGTGTACAGCTTGTAGTACCGGCCGCGCTGAGCCATCAGCTCGTCATGCGAGCCGGCTTCCGCGATGCCTTTGTCGGCTACGTACATAATCCGGTCGCAGTTCTTAACCGTGGACAGACGGTGCGCGATAATGAACGAAGTCCGTCCCTTAAGCAATTCGTTCAGACCCTTCTGGAGCAGGCGCTCGGTCTGGGCATCAATCGACGAAGTAGCTTCGTCGAGAATAAGGATGCGCGGATTCGCGAGCAGCGTGCGGGCGAACGAGATCAGCTGACGCTGTCCTTGGGAAAGCTTCGAACCGCGTTCGTTTACCTCGGTCATATAGCCATGCTCGAACTCGCGGATGAAATCGTCCGCGCATACGGTTTTGGCTGCGGCAATAATCTCTTCTTCCGTTGCGTCCAGCTTGCCGTAGCGGATGTTGTCCATTATCGTGCCGGAGAAGATAAAGCTGTCCTGAAGCATAATGCCCATCTGACTGCGCAGCGACTTCAGCGTCACGTCCGCAATGTCATTCCCGTCGATCAGAATCTGGCCTTGGGTGACATTGTAAAAACGCGAGATCAGATTGACGACGGTTGTTTTGCCCGCGCCGGTAGGACCTACAAGCGCGATGCTTTCGCCAGCCTTCACGTCAAACTTCAGGTTCTGAAGGACGTTGACGCCAGGATCGTAAGCGAAGGTCACATCGTCGAAGGTAACCCGGCCTTTGATAGCCGGCAGCTCGCGCGCATCAGGCACATCGCTAACGGTAACCGGTTCGTCCAGCGTCTCGAAGATCCGTTCCAGATAGGCGACAGCGTTGATAAAGCTGTTATACAAGTTGGAAATGTTAAGTATCGGCTGCCAGAAGCGCGCCGCGTAGCTGCTCATCGCCAGAATAACGCCAAAGGTGACTTCTGCCGGGCTTAACGCCAAGAGACCTACGAAATAAATGGAAGTCGTTACGAGCGTCGTCAGGTTATCTACCGAAAACGGAACAAGGAAGTTGAAATACATGGCTCTCATCCACACGCTGCGATAGTTGACCGACAAGCGGGTGAAGGTGCCTTCGTTATGTTTTTCCCGGGTAAAGATTTGCGTAACGCGAATGCCGCTGATGCTCTCCTGCAGATAAGCGTTCATATTGGAGCTCTTATTCGATACCGCCTGCCATGCGCGGCGCTGCTTCGTCTTGATAAGCAGCATGATGCCGATAAAGATCGGCAGACCTCCCAAGATAAGAAGAGACAATCTGGCGTCAACCGCGAACATAAACGCCGCGATAAAGATCAGGTTGAGAATCTCCAGAATCAAGTTGATGATACCGTTGGACAAAACATCGGATACCGAGTTGACGTAATTGACAACGCGGATCAGAATTTTGCCTTGCGGGCGGTCGTCGTAATATTGGAACGGCAGCTCCTGCAAATGCTTGAACAGATCGGTGCGGATATCGAAGATAATATCCTGCCCGACACGGGTCATAATGCGGGAGCGGATCGTCGCCAGAATAACGCTGACCACAATGGTCGCAAGCATTAACATCGATAACCAGACAAGCCCGCCTTTATCCTTGGCCGGAATCGTTACGTCAACCACATGCTGCATGATCAGAGGTGCGGAGAGCGCGATACCCGCTGACAGGGCGCTCAGCACGAAAGCGATAATCATCGGTTTCTTCTGGCGCTTGATATAGACGAGAGCACGCCTGAAGTGCTTGATATTAAAGGGCGACTCCAGATTCTCGTCGATGTCGAATTTATTCCTTGCCATGAGCTGTCACCTCTCTCTCGATGCCTTCGTTCTGCAGCATAAATACTCCGTAATAATACCCGCGCTTCGCGAGAAGCTCGGCGTGAGTGCCTTCTTCAATAACGCGGCCGTTCTCCAAGATGAGGATCCGGTCGGCATGCGCCGTTGTGGACACGCGCTGCGCGATAATGATTTTGGTGCAGGAGAATTCCAGCTCCTTCAGACTCCGCTGAATATGCTCCTCCGTCTCGTTGTCGACGGCCGAGGTTGTATCGTCCAGAATCAGAATCGGGGGCTGCACGGCCATCGCGCGCGCCAAAGCAATACGCTGCTTCTGACCGCCCGACAGACCCACCCCGCGTTCGCCTACGACCGTATCATAACCGTCCGGCATTTTGCGAATAAAGTCATCTGCAGCCGCAAGCTTTGCGAACTTCGTGACTTCCTCCTCCGGCATATCCGGATTGCCGTAAGCGATATTGCCGTCAATCGTGTCGGAGAAGAGCAGAACATCCTGCGTCGCTACCCCGATATTGCCGCGAAGCTCATCAAGCTCCAGCTTGCGGACGTCTTTGCCATCCACGAGAACGCGGCCCTTCGTAGCATCGTAGAAACGCGGAATCATATTGATCAGCGTTGTTTTGCCGGAGCCCGTGGCGCCCATGATGGCAACGGTTTCACCCGGCTCGATTTTAAAGCTGATATTTTCGAGTACCGTAGCGCTGTCGTATTTGAAGCTGACGTTATCGAATTCGATGCTGCCCTTATAGCGGTGCTTCACAACCGGATTGTGCTCATTGACGATTTGAGGCTGGGCATAGTACACATCGATGATTTTGCTAAGGCTGGCGAAAAACCGCTGAATATCATTAATAATAATGCCGATGTTGCGCATCGGGTTGGATAGACCCCAGATGAGCGCCGAAAAAGCGGAAAATTCGCCAAAGGTGATCCGGCCGTCCATAACAAGAAAACCGCCCGCAATCATAAGAATGACGTTAAAGGCCTGGGACAAGGTCTCCAGATAAGGAAAATAATCAAGCCATACCAATGCGGCCTTCTTGTTGGCCGTGGAGTAATTGACGTTCTTATCGGTAAACTTCCGAATCTCGAACTCCTCGCGCGCGAAGGCCTTGACGACCCGGTTGCCCGCGATATTTTCCTGGGTTGTTGTATTCAGCTGCGACAGGCGCTCCCGGAGATCCACATACATCGGGCGTACGCGTCTGGCGAAGATAAAAGCGACGATTAAGATTGGCGGCGACAAAATAAGCAGCCATAACGTAAGCGAGACGTCGATAAAGAAGAAATAGACGACTGCCGCGAGGAAGATCGTAAGAGACTCGATAATCGTCTTGATGATCCACGCGAGCGAGTGGCGCACCATCTCGAGATCGCCAGTCATCTTGGTCATGAGATCCCCGGTGCGGTTGCGGTCATAGTATTGCATGTCTTGGCCTTGAATTTTGTTGTACAGGTAAATCCTTACGCGGAACAGCATGTTCTGCGATGCGCGTTCGTAAAGCAGGGTAGTGAAATAAGCGAGCCCCGTGCGCAGCAGGGAGAAGCCGATCATGCCAAAGCATAAACCGATCAGCAGGGATCGTTCATCGGTCAGGTTTTTTACGGCATTGTCGCTTGCGATGAAGGTGTCGACAATGCGTTGACCAATGTACGGGTTAATAATCGTGAGCGATGAGCCAATGACTGATAGACATAGGGCGATAATGTACCTTGCCCGATCACCATTCAGATTGTGCCAAAGCCACTTGAATTGAAACATGTGATCACCGATTTCTGTGTTAGTGTAAAAGCTTTATTGGTAAAAAACTATGGAGATTATATCACAAATAAACCATTATCCAACGGGTTTTTATAAGTTTAGCTGAATAAAAATAAATGGCCCAAGGACTGTCTTAATCTTGAAGGAAGTATGTCCGTAAATTGGAGTGTTCGATTTTGGCCGTAGACATAGAATTTTATTTTGATTAATAATGGTGGCAAGGGCGGAACATTGGGGGAGGTCGTATATTTGAAGGAGGACATAGTGGATGCCGATGCCTTTTTGCAAAAAGCGGTGAGCACCTTCGAGGCGATATTATCAGACAATTTAACAGGCATTTATTTGCACGGTTCATTAGCCATGGGCTGCTTCAACCCGCAGAAAAGCGATATCGATCTCATCCTTGTCGTAAAGAATAAGCTTTCCAAAGAAGAGCTGCAGCTGATGACGAAGCATGCTTTACTTCTGGATCATGACTTGCCCGGCAGCAATGGGATAGAGCTAAGCGTAATATTGGAGTCTTATGCAAGGGATTTTGTATACCCGACGCCATTCGAATATCATTACTCGGAGTATCATCGCGAGCGTTATCAATCTGAACCCGGCTACCTTTGCGGAGGATTCGAAGACCCGGATTTAGCCGCGCATCTTACGGTTATTTATTACAGGGGCAAGACCTTGCGGGGCGTTCCGATCCCGGAACTATTCAAGCCCGTTGAGAGCAACTATTACATACAGTCTATTCTAGGCGATATAAGCGAAGCTTCCAAAGAGATTACCGATTTACCGGTGTATTATTCCTTAAATCTATGCAGGGTTTTGTTCTACTTGCGGGAAGGCGAAGTATCCTCCAAGCAAGAGGGCGGGGAATGGGGACTGCGGGTATTGCCGAGCAAGTATCATGCCGTTTTAAGGGCTTGCCTGGATGATTACCTTGGACAAGGAAACCTGCCGGAGCGGGATGAGAGACCATTCATTGAATTTGCCGAGTATATGCAGGCTGAAATAAAGAAGGCATCGAAAGGAAGCGGATGAGAGCCGCTTCCTTTTTGTTATGCATACGTAAGTTAATCAAGATAATCGTAACTTCTAAGTCTGTATTTTCCATTGTAAGCGCTATAAAATGAACAACGACAAATGCGGAAAGGAGGAATAGTAGAAGGATTAATGACCATTACCGTAAAGAGAGGATGCTGGAAATGAGGATGCAGTTGAAGTGGCTGACAGCCATGCAAGGCCTAGTTCTGTTCGCTGCGCTGGTGCTGGCTTTTGCAGGGCCGCAGACGGCGCACGCGGCAAGCCAGACGATTAACAATGATGTATTCTGGAAGGACACCTCGGGCAATCCCATCTACTCGCAAGGCGGCAATATTCTTAGAGTGGGCAGCACGTATTACTGGTACGGAGTCAAATATAACGGAGCCGTAACTTACTATAATAATCCGACATCCAAGAACAGCGACACCAGCTTTGCGGCTGTTACCTGTTATTCGTCTACGGACCTGGTGAACTGGACCTTCCGCGGCAATGTCATAACAGGGGCAACGGATGGTTCAACCTGGGATGCCGACTGGCTGGGTCGTCTTGGCGTCGTGTATAACGCAAATACGCAGAAATATGTCCTGATTACGCAATATTCGGGACCGGCGGGCAGCGGGATTGCGTTTGCAACCAGCAGCACGCCGACGGGAACGTTCGCCTTCGATCATGTTCAATCTACGATTACGAACGTCGTAAACAATATGTCGGGAGATCAGTCTACATTCATCGATGACAACGGGAAGGCTTATCTCGTATTCAGCAACGCCAGCGGAAGATCGCATCTGTATGTGTCCGAGCTTCGGGCATCCGATTACTTGAACGTGGAACCGGCAGCCAACGTCTATAACAGCAGCGCCGGCGGCCGTGAAGGGAATGCGATGTTCAAGTATAACGGTGTCTACTATTTATGCTCATCCGACCTGCACGGCTGGAACGCTTCCCATACTTATTGCGTCACCTCAACTAATATTACCGGTACTTATTCAAGTGAGTTTGTGATGAACGGAACGGATGCCGACTTCTCTCATGTGTCCCAGACCTCCATGTTTATTCCCGTACAGGGTACTTCGCAGACGACTATTCTCTTTGGCGGTGACCGCTGGAGCGACTTTGCGGGCAACGGCATTGGCTATAACCAATGGATGCCAATCTCTTTCAGCGGAACCACTCCAACGTTGAATTCGCTCAGTCAGTTCAATCTGGATGCGGCAACCGGAACATGGAGCGTAGGAAGCGGCAATAACTATGTCATGAATCCAAGCTATGAAGCGGACCGGGTATCACAGATCAGCCTAGCGGGCTGGAGCACGTGGTTTAACACGGCTGCAGATCCGGGCTCGAATATTGAAGGCGGCGCGCATTCCGGTAGATGGTCGGGCAATCAATATGCAACAACGGCCTACAGCGCAAGCCGGTACCAGAATATAACCGGTCTTCCGAATGGAACGTATACCTTGAAGGTATGGGTGAAGAGCAGCGGCGGGCAATCTACGGCGCAAATTTACGTGAAGAATTACGGAGGCTCCGAGCTGGATGCGGCTATCAACACCTCAATTAGCAGCTGGACGCAAATCACGATCCCTAATATCCAGGTGACAAGCGGCAAGGCGCAGATTGGGCTATATTCGGTAGCTAACGCGGGCAATTGGGTCAGAGTAGACGATTGGTCGTTGGTCAAAAACTAATCGTAACCATAGCGGGCAGCAAGTCAGGGAAGCTTTTCCCGGGCTTGCTGCTTTTTAATTTCTATTAAAATGCGCGGCAAAAATGAACGGCTTCAATAATCAAAGGTAATCGTAGGTTTTTCCCGTATGCAGGCTGTAGACTACCTTCTATAATGGAAAGACGAAAGTCGTGTCTGCAGCAAGCCCATACACATCGCCATTCAGGAGGGATTCTCTTGAAGTTATTAATTATTGACGACGAGACCCGGACAAGAGAATTGTTGAAAAACTATATTCCGTGGGACACGGTGGGAATCGACGAGGTAGAGACGGCACGCAACGGACTTCAGGCGCTGGAGCTTGCGCTGGAACGGAAGCCGGATATTATACTTTGCGATATAAGAATGCCGAAGATGAGCGGAATCGAATTCGCAACCGCGTACAGGAATACGGATCCAGATTGCCCGATTATTTTCCTCAGCGGCTTCTCCGATAAGGAGTACCTCAAGTCCGCGATTCAGCTTAAGGTGTTTACGTATATCGAAAAGCCCGTGAATTTGAACGAAGTACGCGACGTGGTGGAGGCAGCCATCCGGCAACGCAAGGAAGAACGGAAGCGCAAGGAGGAAGAGCGCAAGCTGCAGGAGGGCTTTGACCATAGCTTGCCTTATCTTAGGCAGGAGATGGTTCGCAGGCTGGTATCGAATCCGGATTCTCCGCATGTCGTTCCGGCGCTGGGCAGCCGGGAGACGTTCCTGCTTCGGACGGAAGGTTCCTTTACGGTAGCCGTCTCCAGCCTTTACTGGAGTCCGCTGGATCTGCCTGAGGATCCCGGCGTGACGCAGTTACGCATACTGGAAGCGATCTCTAGTCGTGACTGTTTTCATAATATGAAAGCGCTTGCCGGGTTTGATTCGAGCCATCATCTGGTGCTTATTCTGCCTGGCGAGTACGGAAGCTCCTACCGGGAAGGCAGAGAAAAGATAGAGGAGATTTTTGCCGGGCTTCGCGAGATTGCGGGACCGGCCATCGACCTTCGGATCGGAATCGGGCAGCCCGCAGCTTCCTATCGGGAGATACCCGAATCCTACCGTCTTGCATCTCTTGCTTGCGCCTATCAATATTATGGCAACGGATCAAAGCCTGTCTTCTCGGACGTGCTTGCGTCGCATGCCCCTGTTGCTACGAACTGGGAAGAGGTGCGGCTGATGCGCGACCAGCTCCGCAAAGGCCATGTAGAGGAAGCCAAACGAATCGTTCGGGAATGGACGGCCTATGTCCGGAAGCAGATGGATCTCGATATTTTGCGATTAAAAGATACGTATTTCCAATTCCTCATCGCGATTATGGAAACGGCTATCCAGCTTGGGCTGGCAGAGGTATCGAAGGATACCGAACGGAGGTACATGTGGAAGGAGATTGACCGCATCCCGTGTCTCGGGGAACTGGAGCAATATGTGTTATCGTTCCTGGAGGCAATGGCTGAGCCAAGCGAGGATGAGGCAGGAGCGGGGAGCGGCAAGATGAGGGAGATTCACCGGTATATTCATGCCCATTTCCATGAGAAAGGCTTCACGATCCGCGCCATAGCCGACCATGTACAGTTAAGCGAGACTTATCTATGCGCTTATTTCAAGAAGCATAGCCGGCAGACGATCAAGGAATACATTACGGTTACAAGAATGAACAAGGCGAAGGAGCTGCTCTGCGACCAGAACGTAAAAATGATCGAGGTAGCGCTTCTGATCGGCATGACCGATGCCAATTACTTCACCACCTTCTTCAAACGGAACGCGGGCTGTACCCCTTCCGAATTCAGGGAGCGTGCCGTCCGATGAGAAGAAGATTGAAGCGGCCAATTTTCTTCAGCATCCGTTACAAGCTGTTTGCGACTTACGTGCTGGTCATCATGATTCCGTTCCTGCTCCTCTTGTTTATTCATATCAGCACGACGCAGCAGGAGAATAAGGAGGCGGCGATCTACGCCTCGCGCAAAATGCTGGACGAGACGAAGGCCTATCTCGAATACAAATCCGAAGCGATTACGGAGGTTCTTAATTTTATCGCCTTCAACGAGCTTGTGCAGACGGCGGTGAATGCGGACTCCAAGCCGTATGAGGACATTGATGTGTGGCATATGGCTTCTCTGCAGCTGTCGAGGCTTATTAATCAGTTCCGTTATAATGACGATATTGATTCCATTCAGATTTATATGAGACAGGGACTCGCCGGTGCTACGGAAAATGCCGATTTCCTCGATATGAAGGAAGCGGAAGCGGAGCCTTGGTACACCCGTTTTGCTTCGGCGAAAGCCTTTGTTGCCTGGCTTCCCTCGACAGAAGTTGATTCCAATGCCGACAGCCGGGAATTAACGGTATTGCGGAAAATTCCGAATGAGCATGATATTCAGCGTTTCGACGGTATTGTACGGGCGCGCGTAAAGCCGGCCGCCATGGATTCGGTGCTTAATCATGCGATTCTGACTCCTCATGCGGCGGCTTTTCTGTTCAACGACGAAGGCGAGCTGTTAGGCAAGTCAGATCGGTTTAGTTATTCGGATGAGCTAGTAGAGGAAGTTAGCGCCCTCTATCATGATTCCGACGAGGTGGATAATTATTACAATAATAATTATCCAATCAACGGCAGCCGGCATCTGCTTGGGGTGCAAGCGATTCCCCATACCGACATGAAGGTTGCGCTTGTTGTGCCGTATACCGATATTTTGCAATCCAGCGTAAAAGCGAGGAACCGGATTATATCGATTTTCCTGATCGTCGTACCGTTTATGCTGCCTTTTTCCTTCTTTGTCGCCGCTTCGGCAACAAAGAGGATCAGAAGGCTTATTATCCATGTCCGGAAGGTGAAGCATGGCCATTTCCAGCTGGCGCCTCTTCCGGCAAGCGATGACGAGATCGGAGAACTGACGCATAACTTCAATACGATGGTCCAGAATATTTCGGGATTAATAGAAGAGAAGTCGTCGCTTGGCCGAGAGGTGAAGAACAAGGAGCTGAAGGCGCTGCAAGCCCAGATCAATCCCCATTTCCTGTACAATACGCTGGATTTGATTAACGCGATGGCGATAGAATCTAACGCGGATGACATCAAGCGGGTTGTGGACGAACTTGCCGTCTTCTATAAGCTCAGCTTGTCGAGCGGCAAGGAGTACGTTTCGCTTGAGAGCGAGCTGAAGCATATCGAGGCGTATGTGCGGATTCAGAACATGCGCTTTGGCGACACCGTCCGTCTGGAGTTTGAAGTACCAAGGGATCTGTATGATTGCCGGCTGCCGAAAATATTGCTCCAGCCGCTTGTCGAAAACGCGATTCTGCACGGCATTATGGAGAAGGACAACGAAGAAGGCGAAATCCGGATTTCCGCCTGGACGGACAAGGGAGATCTGTTCATTGAAGTAAGCGATGACGGCGTAGGGATGAACGCGGAGCAGCTGAGCGCCATTCTTCAGGCTCCTTCGGAAGAAGGGGAGGGAGGAGGCTACGGCGTCCGCAATATCGAGGAACGTCTGCAGCTGTCTTACGGTCTTCAGTATGGACTGAAGTTCGACAGCTCGGAGGGCGAAGGAACGCGCGTATTGCTGCGGCTGCCGGAACGAAGACTGGATTAACGGGGGAGAGCGCAATGAGACGGGGAATAAGATGGCAGCAGTGGCTGGGTGCGGCTCTGCTGTGCATGCTGATCGTGCTGGGATTAACCGCCTGTTCCAGGAATGCTGATACGCAGGATGAGGCTGCATCAGGTTCCGGCCATGAGAAGGAAGTAAAGCTTATCGGTTATCTGATTGGCGAGGCGCCAAAAGGGATGCCGCAAGTGCTTCAGGCGATTAACGAGAAGCTGAAGAAGGATATTAACGCAACGATTGAGCTGAATTATATCGGATGGAATGATGTTGCGTCGAAGTATCCGCTTGTTATGGCGAGCGGTCAGGACGTGGATTTTATATTTGCGGCAGACTGGAACTTCTATGTGGCGGAGGCGACTAAGGGAGCCTTCTATCCGCTTAGCCAGTCCATGCTGGAGCAATATATGCCGCGGCATATGGCAGCCATGGCGCCGGAAGCGCTTCGCGCAGCCGATGTGAACGGGACGCCGTATATGGTTCCGACCTCCTCTCCTGACCGCAAGGTCAATGTGGCTTTGTTCCGCAAGGACGTGATGGAGAAGGCAGGCATGACGCAGATTGCGAAGTTCTCGGAGATAGAGCCGTATCTGGCGGAAATTAAACGCGACTATCCGGGCATGATTCCGCTTAATCTGGACTCCCAATACGATCTTCCGACTCCGTTTGCTTATCTGATGTTAGAGAAGTTTGCCTGGTTTACGGCTCCTTTTGATTCGGGCGATCCTCTGGCTCAAGGCATAACGGCGGATATGGAGGACCCCGAGGCCGTGATGTACAGCATGGCGGAAGAACCGATTCTGGGCTGGCAGAAGGAAGCCGCGTATATCATGAAGGACTGGTATGACAAGGGCTACGTTAACAGAAATCCTTACGCCAACAACATTCGCTCGAAGGATAATTTCTGCAACGGCAAATCGGGCATCGCATTCGGCAATTCCATCGATATGATGAATGTCTTTATGTCCTGCAAGGAGCAGGGGATAGACGTCTACCCGTTCCCGATGCTGTATCCGTCAGGGAAGGCTGCGGAATCCAGCTGGCTGAACAATGGGGTAGCGATTGCCGCCTCCTCCAAAAATCCGGAAAGGACGCTGGAGGCGCTTGATTTGCTTATGGAGGATCCTTCGTATGCCTATCTGGCCTATTACGGGATCGAAGGGGTTAACTACACGATTACGCCTTCCGGCACGGTGGGCCTGCCGGAAGGCGTGACGCCTGAGTCCAATACGTATCCTCCCGATGCCGCCGGCTTCTGGTTTGTGAACAAGAACCTGTTTAAGCCGGTTGCCAACTCGACCGAGTCGTATAAAGAGCTGCAGGACCGGATTCAGCCGCTGCTGGAGCCCACGCCTCTGGTAGGGTTCCTGTTTAATTCCGATCAGGTGAAATCGGAGATTGCCAATCTTAAGAATGTCTCGACGCAATATGCGCAGCCGATCTATATCGGTGCGGTTAATGATGTGGAAGCAGCCTTCGATACCCTGGTGCAGCATTTGAAGAAAGCCGGGATTGATAAGGTTAAGGCGGAGGTGCAAAAGCAGGCGGCGGAATATATCGCCAGCCGATGATCGATATGATGAATAAGCCCGCCCGGTGCATAAACGCCGGGCGGGCTTTTTTCATAGGTTTTCAAAGATGATCGTAGGTTTACCCCGTGTGAGGCAAAAGCCGCATTCGATAACATAGAAGCAGATAGAGGAGAGAATGTTACGGAGGTTGCTCGCATGAAGGATATTCGAAAGAATTGGCTGTTGTATCTAATGTTTTTACCGGTTGCCGTTTATTTTGTTGTATTCGCTTACATCCCGATGGGTGGCGTCGTGATGGCGTTCGAATCTTATTCCAGGCAAGGCGGCATGTTCCTGAGCGAATGGGTGGGCTTTGACAATTTCCATTATTTCTTTGCTTCGGGCAAAGCATGGCTTGTTACCCGCAACACCATGGTGTACAACGTTATGTTCCTTGGGTGCTATACCTTGTTCTCCATCGTTGCTGCCGTATTCCTGTCCGAGATTAGGCGCAAGTCGTTCAAGAAGCTGAGTCAGACGCTGATGTTCCTCCCGTATTTTATTTCCTGGGTAACGGTGTCGGCCTTTGTCTATAACTTCCTCAATTACGAGTACGGCATCGTAAACAAGCTTCTTCATTACATGGACGTGCAGGCGCTTGATATTTATTCTAACACCAGCTATTGGTACTTCCTGCTTCCTTTCTTGTATGTGTGGAAATGGGTAGGCTACGGCAGCATTCTGTATCTGGCTGCCATAGTAGGCATCGATCAGGAAATATACGAGGCAGCCACTATTGACGGAGCAACCCGGCTTCAACGGATTACGAGAATTACGTTGCCTCTGCTCAAGCCAACGATGATTATTTTGCTGCTGCTGGGACTCGGGCGGATTATGAGAGGCGAGTTCGATATGTTCTATCAGCTGATCGGCAACAACGGTCTGCTGATGGACGCGACGGATATTATCGATACGCTGGCCTTCAGGTCCCTAATGGGATCCGCCGATTTCGGCATGGCTTCCTCGGTCGGGCTGTATCAGTCGGTGCTGACCCTCATCATTATTTTGACCGCCAATTGGCTGGTGCGCCGGTATGACAGAGAGCAAGCGCTGTTCTAGTTCTAACCGGCAGCTTCCTATTCAACTTACGCGAGAAAGCAGGTGTTACGATGAGCAGTCCAACTTCCAGCCGGAAGCTGAATTCCGCTCCGATTTTTACAACGATCTCCTATACGGTCGTATCCATCATTGCTCTTATATGTCTGCTGCCCTTTATCGTTCTTCTGGCAGGCGCCTTCTCCTCGGAGAGCTCCGTGCTTGCGGAAGGGTACTGGTTCTGGCCGCGCGAGGTATCCCTTGAAGCGTTTAAGTATATTTTCCGCTATCCGAACGATGTGCTCTCGGCCTACAAGGTATCGATTATCGTGACGGTGGTAGGTACGGTATTGTCGCTGTTCATCTCAACGATGGCGGCCTATGTGCTGGGGAGAAAAGAGCTGAAGCACCGCAATAAGCTGGCCTTCTTCCTCTTCTTCACCACGCTGTTTAACGGCGGACTTGCTCCTTACTATATTTGGCTCAGCCGCAACCTGCATCTGACGAACACTTACGCGGTGTTGATTCTAGGACCGATGTTCAACGTCATGTACATTCTTATTCTTCGCAGCTTTATAAAAAGCTCCGTTCCCGAGCCGCTGATCGAGTCGGCGAGGATTGACGGAGCGGGCGAGATGAGGATTTTCCTGCAGATGGTTCTGCCGCTCAGCAAGCCTGCGCTTGCTTCGATTGGGGTGTTTACCGCGCTGGCTTATTGGAATGACTGGTGGACGGCGATGATGTTCACGTCGAAGGACTCGCTGATTCCGTTGCAATATTTGCTCTATAAAATGCTTTCCTCCATTAATCTGTCATCCGCAATGGCGCAGCATGTGACCAGTCTGGATGCTCCGAAGGAGACCTTTAAGCTCGCGATGACCGTTATTGCAACGGGACCTATTCTGCTCGTCTTCCCGTTTGCGCAGAAGTATTTCGTGAGCGGCGTAACGATTGGCGCCGTCAAGGGATGATATAGATTCCGCTGGACTTGGAATTTATATAGATGCTTTACTTGCTTGGCCATTATAAGGGGAGGGATTTACTTTGATAAGAAAAACAAAAAGCCTATTTACGATGCTGGCCCTGATCGCTATGATTGCGCTCCTGCTGGCCGCCTGCAGCAGCAACAGCAATAATACCAATAATACGCCGGCATCCTCCAAGGGCTCTGAGGAGCCTTCGGCTTCAGCTTCGCCGGCAGAGGGCAGCAAGGAAACGGCGGCCGCGGATTCCGGCAATGATCACTCGGAAGAAGTGAAGCTGGTCGGGTATTTGCTGGGCGAGGCGCCAAAGGGCATGCCCGATGTCATGGCAGCCCTTAACGAGAAGTTGAAGAAGGACATCAACGCAACGCTTGAGATCAACTATATCGGCTGGGGAGATATCGCCGCGAAATATCCGCTTATTCTGGCATCTGGCGAAGATGTCGACTTCGTCTTCACCGCCGACTGGAACTTCTATGTGCCTGAAGCCAATAAAGGCTCCTTCAAGGAACTGACGCAGGAAATGTTCCAGAAGTATATGCCGAAATATGCAGCGAAGCAGGATCCGGCCGCTTATAAAGCCGCGCAGGTAAACGGCAAGCAATACATGATCCCGACTACAACCCCGGACCGCAAGGTTGGCGTTATCGTCCTCCGCAAGGACGTTATGGAGAAAGCGGGTCTGACTAATCCGACAAAGATTTCTGAGCTGGGGCCTTATTTTGCCGAGATTAAGAAGGACTATCCGAACATGATTCCGCTGAACCTGGACTCCCAATATGACCTGCCGGCGCCGTTTGGCGCTTTGGTCCAAGAGAAGTTCGCTTACGCCGGCGCTCCGCTTGATTCCGGCGACCCGTCCGGTGTGGGCAACTATACGGACCAGGAGGACGCAACCGGTAAAATCCTGAGTATGACCGACGAGCCGGTTCAAGGCGCGTTCAAATATGCGGCCGGCATTATGAAGCAGTGGTACGATGCGGGGTATGTGAACAAGAATCCATATTCCAACAAGATCCGCTCGAAGGATAACTTCTGCGACGGGAAATCCGGCGTAGCGTTCGGCAACTCCATCGATATTCAAGCTACCCTGTCGTCTTGCCAAGACAAGAACATCGACACCTACATTATGCCGGTACTGTCTCCGACAGGCCATGCGCCGTCTAACAGCTGGCTGAACAACGGCGTTGCGATCGCTGCCAACTCCAAGCATCCTGAACGCGCGATGGAAGCACTTGATCTTATTATGGAGAATCAGGATTATGTATTTAATGCTTACTACGGAATCGAAGGCAAGAACTACGTGCTTACGGCGGACGACAAGCTGGCCTTGCCGGACGGCGTAACCGCTGCCGACAATACGTATCCGCCGGATGCGGCGGGCTTCTGGTTTGTCGACAAGGACTATTTCAAGCCTAGCGCAAGCTGGACGGATTCCTACATCGAGCTGAACAACAAGATCAAGGACTTCCTGCAGCCGATCCCGTATCTGGGCTTCACGTTTAACACGGACAATGTGAAGACCGAGATTGCGAATCTGAAAAACGTATCCACGCAATACTTCATGCCGCTTGCGATAGGGGCCGTGAAGGATGTCGACAAGCAATTCGATTCGCTGAATTCCAAGATGAAGGCAGCGGGCGTCGACAAAGTGAAAACCGAGCTGGAGACGCAGGCTTCTGCGTTCCTTGCAGCCAAGGGCTAAGAAGAAGTTAGGGCGGTTCCTTTGGGACCGCCTTTTTGTTTTGCCGGTGAGTTGGGAGGCTGGAATGCTGGCGCTCATACGTTGGATTTGCTCCAATATAATTGCTTGTTTAAGAGGGGATATGTCTTCTACTTGGAGTTCATCCAGTATATTCTCGAAAAAATGGGGAATTGGTGCTCCTGAAGGAGTTTTTACTGTATAAAATCCAGCGTGGAGCAGCCGCGGCGTTAATTTGCCTTCGTTTTATTGGATGTATTCCAATGTAAGGGTGAAGGTGAATAGAAATAGTCAAACATTCAAAAACCGGGAAGTTCATAGAGCTTCCCGGTTTTTATTTTGGTATTATTTTCATATAAAGTATTTTTGAGAGGAGGCAACGTCATGAAACAGGTGTATATCGTGCGCCATTGCAAAGCTGCCGGACAGGAGCCGGATGCTCCATTAACAGAGATGGGCGTTCGGCAGGCCGAAGAGCTTGCAGACTTTTTCTCCGGCAGGGCAGTCGATTTCATTCTAACAAGTCCGTATGAAAGAGCTTTTAGAACAATAGCGCCGCTTGCCGGCAGACTTGGCGTGGATATCGCTACGGATGATCGGTTGACTGAGAGAGTTTTGTCCGGCGCCAATCATGCGGATTGGCGTGAGATGCTGCGACTGACCTACGAGGATCCGGATTTGCTCTACGAGGGAGGGGAGTCCAGCAACGAGGCAATGAGCCGCGCTGTTAGCGTCGTTACGGAAGCTCTGATCAGCGGCAAGAACAACATTGTTATCGTCTCGCACGGCAATCTGATTTCTCTGCTGCTTAGGCACTTTGACAATCGGATCGGCTTTAGAGAGTGGGAAGTTATGTCCAATCCCGATGTGTTTCGGCTTACCTTCACGGAGGATAAACCTAGCATTCAGCGTATCTGGGAGGAATAATAAATTTTGCATGTTTATTTTCGCCCGTTTTGCGTTAATTCTAGTAATAGGCTAAAAATATCGTTAAAAGGAGTTTTGTCCTTATGCCGCAAGGCAAGTGGTTTCGCATAGGTTATGGTATTATCGTTGTTCTATTGATCGCCTATCTGGCGTCCAAAGTAGATTTCGTGTTTAATCCGATCGGGAAGGTGCTGGCCGCCTTATTCGTGCCGCTCTTGATCTCCGGTATGTTCTATTATTTGTTCCGCCCGTTTGTAAGGCTGCTTTCTATGAAGCTGCCAAAGGTGGTTGCTATTCTGCTTGTTTACATAGGCGCGATTGGCATCTGTTATTTGTTCTTCTGGATGATCTGGCCTCCAATCCGGGACCAGTCCATTAATTTGGTGAACAACTTTCCGCAGATCGTCGCTTCCGTCCAGACATGGCTTGAGTCCATGCAACAGCATGAATGGTTGAAGGAAATCGGGCAGAAGGATGCTCTTTCTACGGAAAATCTGACGAACAAGCTGACCGGATCGCTGGATGAATTGCTTAATTCCGTCATCGGCAGCGTTCGCGGCATTTTTAACGTGATTATGAACTTCTTCTTCCTGCTTGGTCTCGTTCCGTTTATGATTTATTACTTGCTGAGCGAGGGAGACAAGCTGCCCGGCCATATCCTGCGGATGCTGCCGGAACGTTTTCACAAGGAAGCAAGCGGGGCGCTTAAGGAGATCGATGCGTCGATCGGTTCGTTTATCCTGAGTAAAGTGCTCACGTCGCTTCTTATCGGCGTGCTGACCTTTGTCGGATACCTCCTGATCGATATGCCTTATCCGTTGCTGCTTGGCTTGATTGCCGCCATCACGAATTTTATCCCTTACATCGGACCGTTAATCGCCTTTATTCCGACGGCTGTCGTTGCGCTTACCGTTTCACCGATGACGGTACTTCTGGTTGGCGTTGTGCTTATCGTCTCGAACCAAATCGAAGCCAATCTGATCGGGCCGCGCATTATCGGCAAGCAAATGAACGTTCATCCGTTCACCGTCATGCTGCTTGTAATTGGCGCAAGCTCCATTATCGGCGCTTTTGGCATGATCATCGTAGTTCCCGTCTACGCGATAATCAAGATTATCGCAACCCGGGTTTACGCTTTCCGCAAGCATAACCGCATTCCGCCAAAGGATCCGCTAGCGGAGGTTATCGAAAGAAAATAGTTAAAGAGCTGTCCGCCCGGACAGCTTTTTTTATTTCCCCCTCCGGTCCCCGCTTCCTGATTCTGAATTATTTTCCATTCCGCCGGGCATGATAAGAAATGCAAATTTGGGCACTTCGCTGACGGGAGGGGATTAGTCATGGTGACGCTCAGACAGATGGCTACGATGGTCATTCTGTTTTTAATCGGCAGCTCCTCTTTATTTCTGCTTGGCGGCACGGCGGAGCGGGATGCGTGGTTATCGGTGGCCGTTGGGGTGCTGGCCGGCTTTGCGGTTATCAGCCTTGTGACGCTGCAGATCCAAAGGCTTGAGCCTGACCGGAACTTGATTGAAATTTTCAAGCTTTATTTCGGCAAAGTGATTGGCTTTATTTTTGGACTCGTCTATGTCGTTTATTTCTGTTACAAATGCACCCGTAATGTCCGTGAGTTCGCAGACCTGTCCATTATGTTTCTGCTGTCGGATACGCCGCTGTCCGTCATCATGCTCATCATTTGCATTATTGGCGGTTATGCCGTTATGGGCGGTCCCGGAGTGTTCTTCCGAATGGCGGAGGTGCTGCTGCCGATCCTGATTCTGATCTATGCCTTAATCTATCTCTTGCTAATTATTACAGGGACCATTGATCTTGCCAGACTGCTGCCGATGCTGGAAAAAGGCTTCAAGCCCGTCTGGGATGCCGCTATTCCGGAGCTTATCTCATTTCCCTTTGGCGAAATGGTTTTGTTCCTCATGTTCTATCGCTATATCGACAACAAGAGCTTCGGCCAAGTAATCCGGGTCACGCTGAAGAGCTACTTGTTCGCCGGAGCATTCATCACCGTCATGAATGTGGTTATTACGGCAAGCCTGGGCTCATTAGCCGCATGGAGCACGGTACCGCTTCTTCAAGCAACTACCTTTGTTGCAATCGGAGATGTATTCGAGCGTTTTGATCCGTTTGTCGCACTCTTGTTCTTCACGGCGGTATACGTGAAGCTGACGGCTTATTACCTTGGCGCATCGCTCGCTTTAGCCTATTTGCTTCGTATTTCGCTTCGGATTGCCGCCATTCCGGTTGGGATCGGCATTTTTTTCGGCTCGTTCTGGTTTAAAAGCTACATGCATCAGGTCAACGTCGGCTTCGAGTTGAATGTGAAGTATCATTTCCCGATTTTCCAAATGTACATTCCGGCCCTGCTGCTAATCGTCATGCTTCTCCGGTCCGGAGTTCGATCGCGCGGCAAGCTACAAAAACAGCCATCTAGCGAGGACAGTAACCATGCTAATTGATAAGACTTCATCTAAGTCAGGCAAGCAGACCTCTTCGACCGGGCAAGCCAGACAGCCTGAGCAAGTGCTGCTTCCGGATATGGATATTAATATTGAGCGTATGCACCGTTTCCTGGGCGGAGGCGAGGATATCGTATGCCGTACGTTTCAGCATCGTTCCTTTGACAATACGCGGTATGCGATTCTCTATATTGACGGCATTGTGGAAGGGACGACCATTAATACGCTGCTGCTGAGTCTTCTGGACGATGCCAATAATCCGTACACGGATGAGGAGGACGGCAAGCAGTCCAGCCTCTATCATCATTTGACCGAGCGGTCCATCGCAATTGGCAAGCTTAGCGAAGTCAGCACGATTGAACAAGCAGGCTACAGCATTCTTGAGGGAAGCACAGTCCTTGTGGTGGACGGCAGCTTGCGGGCGATTGTGATGGATACAACCGGAGGCAAAACCCGCGCGGTAGAGGAGCCAAGCAGCCAGACGGTTATTCGGGGGCCGAAGGAAGGCTTTACCGAAAACCTGAGGACCAACACCTCGCTTATCCGAAGAATAATTAAGTCGCCTGATATCCGGTTTGACTATAAAATGATCGGGCGTCAGACGAGAACCAATGTAGCGGTTGTCTATATGGAGGGAATCGCGGAGGAGGAAATCGTCAAGGAGGTTCACCGCCGCTTAGACAAGATCGATATCGACGGCGTGCTGGAAAGCGGCTATGTCGAGGAGTTTATTCAGGACCGGGCGTTTACGCCTTTCCCGCTGCTGCAGAATACCGAACGTCCGGATGCCGCAAGCGCTGCCCTGCTGGAAGGCCAGGTTTTGATTATGGTTTCCGGAACGCCGTTTGTCCTGATTGCGCCGGTAACTTTTGTTAAGTTTTTCCAGTCGAGCGAAGACTACTACCAGCGGTATGATATTGCGACCTTTCTGCGGATCATCCGGATGGCCTCCTTCTTCATATCCATGCTGCTTCCGTCGCTCTATATTGCGATCACCACCTTTCACCAGGAAATGCTGCCGACCTCGCTTCTAATCAGCTTGGCAGCCCAGCGGGAAGGGATTCCGTTCCCGGCCTTGCTCGAGGCATTCCTGATGGAGATAACCTTCGAGATCTTGCGCGAAGCGGGTGTCCGGATGCCGCGGATTATCGGACCCGCGATTTCGATTGTTGGAGCGCTCGTGCTTGGACAGGCGGCCGTTCAGGCGGGGATTATATCGGCAGCCATGGTTATTGTCGTATCCTTTACCGCAATTGCCAGCTTCGTTATTCCGGCGGTAAATATGGGAATCGCTGCCCGGCTTATTCGTTTTATATTAATGATTTTGGCAGGTACGTTCGGGCTGTTTGGCATCATGTCCGGGCTGATGGTTCTACTTGCCCATTTATGCGGTTTACGGTCCTTTGGCAAGCCGTATATGATGCCGTTCTCGCCTTTTGTACCGTCCAATTTAAAGGATGTTCTGATTCGAGTGCCTTGGTGGGCGATGCGAAAACGCCCGATTAATATCGGAAGTGACAGCAATGCAATAAGGGAAGGCGCCGGGCAGAAGCCCGACCCAGATCAGGAAGGAGCCTAGAGTCATGAAGCCGGCTATATCGACCTTGCAGACCGTTGCCTTAATTCAAAGCGCGATTACGCCTACGCTGGTATTGGCGATACCAAGCGTAATGGTCACGATTGCTCATCATGATGCCTGGATTTCAGGCATAATAGCAATCGCAGCCGGTATGATTATGGCTCTGGGCATAGGGCTGTTATGCAAGGCGAATAAAGGGCAGCTTTTTGTGGAATGGATGGAGAGCAGCTTCGGAAGACCGATTGGCATGGTGATCGGATTATTTATAGGGATTTATTATTTCAATTCCTTTTGCGTAATAGTCCGGTCGTTTGCCGATTTCATAGCCGATATCGTCCTTGATTCGACTCCGCTGTTTATGCTGACGGCCATTATGGTAGTCGTAGCGGCTTTTACCGTCATGCAGGGAATTGAAGCCATTGCGCGTTCGGCTTTTTTGGTGCTTATCCTGATCCTGCTTATTGTTCCGGTATCCGTCTTTGTCCTTTATACAGACATTGATTTCAAGAGGCTCATTCCGCTGTTTGATACAAGCACGGCAAGACTGGCGATCGCGTCTTTTCCTCCTATCGGTCTTTTGTCGGAGGTAGCCGTTCTGCTTCTTATTAATCCCTACATGAAAAAACCGGCATCCGCCGTGAAAGCAGGCCTTTTGGGCACCTTCCTTGGCTCCTCGCAGCTTGTGCTGATTATTTTGCTGAGCCTTACGATTTTTGGGCAGCAGCTTGTTCCGTTTATGTCCTACGCCTTTGTTAATGTTATGGCGATCGTCGAGGTTGGCGAATTTCTGGAGCGGATCGAAATATTTACCGTTTCGGTCTGGGTCCTGACGATGTATGTCAAATTAGCCGTGTTCCTGTTTGCGGCCGTTCATTGTCTCTTTCACTCTCTTCGTCTGCGCAGCGAGCGCCATACGGTTATGGGATTAAGCATTCTCGCTATCGTAACGGCAGCGGGCGAGTGGCCGCAAGATATGGAGAGCACCTTCATGACAACCTTGGTCAATATGCCGGTGCTGCTGATTACGAATATTTTACTGCCTATTCTTATTGCTTTGGGACTTCTCGTGACGCGGGGGAAACGCAAGCAGCAAAGAGGGGGGCAGAAGCCATGAGATTACGATTTAAGTCTGTTTGTGGTGCTTTGTTACTTCTTCTTTTCGCTTTACTGACAACCGGATGCTGGAACCGGATCGAGCTGAACGAAGTGGCCATTACGTCGGCAACGGGCATTGATTGGGACGGAGACAGCTGGATAGTATCCTACCAGGTTGTTATCCCTGCTGCAATCTCCTCGGTTATGGGGGGATCGGGAGGCAGCGGTCCGAAATCGCCTATCATTGTATACTCAACGAAAGGCAAGACCATCCGGGATGCGATTATGCACAGCTATTCGGAAAGCCCGCGCAAGCTGTTTTTCGCGCATAACCGTGTCGTTGTTATAGGGGAAAAAGCGCTGCAGCACGGACTCAACGAGCTAATCGACGTTTACTTCCGCAATTCGAGCACGAGGGAGACCGTAAGCGTGCTTGCGACGCCGGGCACGGCGCGCCGGATACTGGAGCAGTTCATGCAGCTGCAGGCGATTTCGGGGGCGGGAATGAAGGAGATTATTTTGTCCGAGATGAAAAACACCTCCATTCTGCCGAATATTCCAGTCTACCAGCTTGCGATGGAAGTGACCGGGGACGCGAAGAGCGCTGTTGTTCCCGAGATTTTTGTATCCGGAACGGAGGATACGTCCTCCCTCAGATCGTTCGGCAGTACCTCCATTCCTTCCAAGCTGAAGCTGGGACGTCTCGCCGTCCTGAAGGACGATAAAATGATCGGCTGGATGAGCCGGAAGGAATCGCTAGGCGCGTCCTATTTGCGGGATAGCGTGAAACAGTCCTATGTGGTTGTTCCATGCGAAGACGATAAAGGAAAGAAAGGCTATGACACCATCCATATATTCAAGTCGGCAACCAAGGTTATTCCGAAGTTGAAAAACAATCAGCTTACGTTTACGGCGGAAGTCGACGTTACCGGAACGTTAATGGAATCCACTTGCGCGCAGGACTTATATAAACCCGGCATCATCCAGTCGCTTGAACAAGGCGGACAACTGCAGGTTAGTGCCCTGCTGCAAGAGGCTTGGAAGAAGGGACAGCAGTTGAATGCGGATATATTCGGTGCTGCTGAGAAGACACACCGTAAATATCCGAAGCAATGGAAGGCGTGGAGCAAGAACTGGGATGAGGTGTTTAAGCAGGCACCGCTTGAGACGAAGGTCAAATTCCGGATGGCGCGTATGGGATTAAGCAACAAATCTTTTGATTATTTGATGGATAAGAAGGAGAAGTAAGTCATGTTTTATTTCGCTATCGTTATCGCGTTGGTGTACATCGTGTTGTTGATTGTAGGTGGAAAGCCGCTCATCCGCAAGAAATGGTACAAAGATTTTATCGTCTATCTGGTACTGTTGACCTGGAGTGCCATTATCGCGGTAGGCTTTGTTCTCAATTGGTCCGGTGCAGCATCAGGGACAACGGTAGTGTTCATCAACATGTTAATGGAGCCGCTCAGAAAAATTATGGTAGGCGTAATTGGCTGGGGGATGAATTAAAGACTAGTTCTTGAATCCTTGCGAGGATTAGGTATATTGGGAAATGGTAGTTCTGGAAGAACCCGCTCACGCGGATTCTTCTTGCGTTTAATTCCTACGTACGCACCATTTGTAGCCGAAGGCTGCCGAATAAGAAGGAATCCTGCGGAATGACAGCGAATTTGATGAGCCGCAATTATTCCTTCAGAAGGTGTGATCATCGTTGAGCAGGCAGTCGAAGTGGGTCCTTTGTATGATTATGGTTATGATGGCATTGGTGATTTATCCAGGTAATCTGAGGGCAGAGGCGGAAAAGGCTACCGGCATTACCGTTCCGTACACCGTTAAGCCGGGAGATACGTTGTTTGGGATCTCGAAGAAATATTATCTGACAGGCGATTACGAGCAGGTAGCGAAAGTAAACGGATTGAATCCAACAGGATCATTAAAAGCCGGATCAGTGATCAAGCTGAAAAGCCCTCTTGTTCTGGACTATTACGAGGTGCTGCCGGGAGATACTTTATTTTCGATTACCAAAAGTTATTTTAACCGCAGCAACTATATGGATACGTTAATGACCTACAACGGGATAACCGATCCCAATACCGAGCTGCATATCGGAATGACGCTTCGAATTCCGCTCCCGTCGGGAGAAGGCAGACATCATGTCGTAAAAGGCGATACCCTGTACAGCCTATCAGTCAAATATTTCAAATCGCTGGATTATCAGAAAGCGGTAGCCCAGACGAACGGGGTAGGCACGGCCGCAAGCATGATTCAAGCGGGGCAAGAGCTGCAAATTCCAAATCCGTATTATATGGCGGCGGCGAAGTCCGGCAATACGGTTGCTGCGACGACCTCGACCAAGCTTTCTATAGATATCGATATTACCAAGAATAAGCTGTACGTAAAATCCGGAGGAACAGTTAAGAAGACATTTGATATTGCCAGCGGGAAAAAGGCGGGTTTAACGCCGACCGGAACCTTCGAGATATTAACAAAAATCGAGAACCCCTGGTACTCTGCCAAAGGAATTCCCGGCGGTGATCCGAAGAACCCGCTTGGCAGCCGCTGGCTGGGGATAAGCGTCCCGAATACCCAGGGAACGAAGTACGGCATTCACGGGACGAATGCCCCTTCATCCATTGGCACGAACGCAAGCGCAGGCTGCATCCGCATGCTGAATGAGGATGTAGAGTGGTTATACAATGCGGTACCTACGGGTACAAAGGTTACGATACATAAATAAATGATTTTTAGGGTTACCCGGTGAGATTTGAACGATAGAGTAGTGTAAGGGTAGCACTGAACAAAATAAGACCCTCGCAGGGTCTTATTCGTCAAGAAGCTATAAATTTGAGAAAATCCCCGCCTACACCTTGCCCATCAGCTTCGAATCCTTCGGCAGCAGGAACGCGCAAAGTCCAAGCAGCGGGAGGAAAGAGCACAGCTCGATCGTAAATGCGACGTCCTTCACATCGGTCAGCCAGCCGAGCAGAACGGAGCCAAGTCCGCCCATGCCAAACGCAAGTCCGAAGAACAAGCCGGATACGGTGCCGATATGCCGTGGCATCAGCTCCTGCGCATAGACGATGATGACGGAGAAGCCCGACATCAGAATCAGGCCAATCGCGCAGCACAAGACGAGGGCGACTGCCGGGCTTGCATAAGGGAGCAGCAGCGAAAATGGCGCTGTTCCCGCGATAGAGATCCAGATCATCGTCTTGCGGCCAAACTTGTCGGCAAGTGGTCCGCCAAGCAGCGTACCCACCATACCCGCGAATTGCAGAGCGAACAAGCAAATTTGCGCGCGCGAGAACGACAACCCGTAATGATCAATGAAATAGAATGAATAATAGCCGGTCATCCCCGCTATATACACAAACTTGGAGAACAGCAGGATAATCAGGAGCGCCATCGTGCCAGCCACGAACATGGTGGAATGAGGCGATTGTTGATCGAGCACCCGGTTAGCCGCCTTTTTAATCAATGCGGCAGCGGCCAGCTGACCGGCATACCAGCGGCTGATGATCTGTTGAATAACGATGCCGGCAACGGCAAAAATCGTAAACCACAGGAAGCCTCTTTGGCCATGCGGCATTAACAGAAAGGCAACAAGCAGCGGCGCCAGCGCCTGGCCGGTGTTGCCGCCTACCTGGAATACCGATTGCGCCATCCCTTTCCCGCCGGAGGCTGCCATCCGTGCTACCCGGGAAGATTCCGGGTGAAGGACGGACGAGCCTACCCCGATAAGAGCGGAAGAGACAAGCAGCATCCAGAAGCTGTCCGCATAAGCGAAGCCAACTACGCCGGCCAGCGAGAAGAGCATGCCAAGTGGGAGTAGGAACGGCATTGGCCTGCGGTCAGACACGTATCCGATAAACGGCTGGAGCAGGGATGCGGTAATGTTTAGCATAAAGGCTACCCAGCCGATTTTGGTGAAGCTCAGATGCATCTCGGATTGAAACAGCGGAAAAGATGAAGGCACGGCGGTCTGCATCGCATCATTCAGCAGATGGGCGAAGCTGACGCCAAACAGCATCCAGATCGCCGGGTTGCGCTGCGCCTGTAAAGCAGCGGTCGTAGTCATGGAACGGTTCCCCCTTTTCATTTTTTTCAGTATAGCGGGGGAGGCGGAAAACGGTCGTTGCGAAAAGTGCTGCAAATGGAGCAACTTTTGCTATAATGATGGCAGGTGAAGAGACATGGAGATGAAAGTAGAGACCAGCTGGATCGAGCTGTGGCAAGGAAGCCATGGCTTCAAGAATGTTCCCCATAAGCATGAGGACTGGATGCAGGTTACGCTTCCGATCAAGGGCACGGTTCATTTTACGCAGGAAGAGCGGAGTTATGGCCTGAAACAAGGCAACGGCTTGCTCCAGCCGCCGGGGACCGAGCATCATTTTTATCTGGGCGAGCAATCATCCGTTATTATTATAAAAGTTCGCGAACGCGGAGACGGCGGGATGGAATCCCTTCAGCCGCATTTTATGGCGGGAGCGGGGCAGGACATCCGGCAGGAATTTCATACCGGAGACATGATGGGCCGTTTCCGTCAATGGATGATGGCGCTGATTGAAGGGCAGGCCTTGGCCGATCCGATTGCGGTGCAGGAGGTTGAGCAGGATGTGGTCGCCTATTTGGGCGGCATGCTTAAGCTTGGCCAGAAGGAGCTGCTGCCGCCGGGCATTAACGATCCGCATATTAGGCGGGCTTTGACCTATCTCCATGACTGCTACGACCATACGATTAATATTGAGGAGCTTGCCGGGATCGCGCTTCAAAGCCGGTATCATTTTATCCGTTCCTTCCGCGAAGCAACCGGTACAACGCCGTATCAATATTTGCTGAGGCTGCGCATTACGGAGGCGATGAACAGACTGCGCCGTTCGGGCGCCACGATCGGACAGATCAGCGTGGATCTCGGCTTCTCCAGCACCAGCCAATTTCACCGTGCTTTTCTGAAGATGACCGGTGTTACCCCGCAGGCGTACCGCCATCAATAATAGAAAATCAACCCTTCCAATCAAGGAAGGGTTTTTGTCTACTTGAATTCCGTTCTACTTGACCTTCACATTAATGTGAGGGTATATAATCGATTCGAATCGACGATGCAGGAGGCGTTAGGGATGAAAATCGGAGAGCTTGCGACCCGTACGGGAGTTAGTCTGCGGTCGCTTCGTTATTATGAAGAGCAGGGATTGCTTACTCCCATCCGGCTGGAGAACGGGTACCGGGAATATTCGCCGCTTGCCGAGGAGCAGGTGCGGACGATTCAGCTGTATCTTCAGCTTGGCTTATCGACGGAGCAAATCTCCGGTTTCCTGCACTGCGTCTTGAAGAACAAGGAGGCGTTCTGCAAGGAGGTGCTCCCGATCTACCGCGAGAAGATGGAGGAGATCGAGACGCAGATTGGGCTCCTGAGCAGCATTAAACGCAATCTGGAGGACCGCATTCAGTCGATTCTGGAAGAGCAGAAAGAAACGGAGGAATGAAGATGAGCGTTAGGAAAATAGACGGACCGTCGTTCCGTCAGGCTGTTCGTTCAAGCGGAGCAACATTAGTCGAGTTTGGGGCCAAATGGTGCCCGCCGTGCAAGGTGCTGCTGCCTATCCTGGATGAGCTTCAGCAGGAGGAAGGCGAGCGTGTCTCCATCCTTCAGGTGGACTGTGACGAGTCGCCGGAGATTGCTTCCGAGTTTGGCGTGATGTCGATGCCAACCGTCATCGTCTTCCATAACGGCGAGCCGGTTGATAAATATATCGGGCTCCGTCCGAAGGACGTCTACCAGCAGGCAATTGCCCGGTATGCGTAAGGCTTGAGGAAATGGCCGGTCACTTATGTGGCCGGTTTTTTAATGAAGCGGCAGGAATTGGAAGGGCACTGCGAGAAGATCAAACATGCTCAATATCTTCCGAATGGAGGTTATACGATGGAATTACAGTCTTACATAAATGAACTGTTTCAGGCGGCTCAGAGCGGCGACGCCGCTATAGCGAAAGAACTCATTGAGGCACATCCTCAGCTTGCCAATACCGAGAATCAGGATGGTCTTACACCGCTTGGCTATGCCGCGCATTTTGGCAATGCGGAGGTTGTGCGGGTATTGCTGGAGCTAGGCGCAGACGTTAATGCCGTCTCTCATTCCGGCATTTCGTTTATTCCTTCGAATACGGCCCTGCATGCGGCGATTGCGGGGGAACGAAGCCTCGAAGTCATTAAGCTGCTGCTCGCAAAAGACGCAGACACAACGATCCTGGACAGCAACGGTCATACCTGTCTTCACTCGGCGGCTTTCCATGACGACAACCTGGAGATGATACGCCTGTTAATGGAGCATGGAGCGGATGTAAATGCCTCGGCGGATGGCGGGGATACGCCATTGTCGCTGGCTGTTCAGCAGGGGCACGAGAACGTGGCGAGCCTTCTTCGGGAGTATGGCGCGCTCCGCTAGAGCGGCTTGAAGCCGTAAGGATGCCAAGAAGCAGTCCCCCGGCATTCGCCAAGGGACTGCTTTCAATTATTTCAGGCCTTTTTGCGCAAGGAATGCATCCCACTGCTTCTGCACTTCCGCGTCTACCTTCTCAGCGCCGGAAGCCTTCAGCTTCGAGATATATTCCGGCAGCACTTTGTTTGGATCAACGGCGCCGGTCTCGAGCGCGGTTTCGTATTCATTTTTCACCGCGTTGATATTGGCAACCTCCGCTTTGAAATTCTCCTCGTTCACCGTAAAGCCGCTGCTCGCCAGAACGACGGCGTTGTCGTTCAGTTCGATGGTCTTCTGCCATGTATCCGCTGCCATGCCCGGCTTCAGATAAGCGTTAAACTGGTTGCCGAATACCCAGTCGCCGTTAGGCGCATAACCGGAGCCTTCGATTGGCTCGATGTACTGGTCATCGACTTTTTTGTAATGCTTGCCTTCAATCCCGTTGCAAATCAGGTTATACAAGTATTTATCCGTATTCAGCAGGTTGATAAGCATAAGGGCGCGTTCCGGATTTTTCGAGTTTTTGTTGATGACATGCATGGCGCTTGCGATACCCGTGAAATAGCTGTCGGAGATCGGAACATAGACGACATCGTTGCCGCCGTTGATGGCTTTTTCGCCAATCTCGCCGCCCGGCTTCGAAGTGAATTCGATCGATACCGCAACGTTTCCTTTTGCCTTCAGGTCGTTAATGTTCTGGAGGACGGGAGCGTCCTGGTTGATATAGCCTTTCTCGTACCATTCATGCAGCTTCTGGAAGTAAGGAAGACGGTCATTGGCTGTATTCAGGAACGTCGACAGCGTGTAAGCCGAATCGTCTTTTTTATAGTAAACCGGGGAACCGTCCGTGCCTGCAACCGCTGGGTCGATATACATCCCCCTGGAGTTTTGCGCAAGACCAAGCGGCACAACGTCAGGTTCGTTTTCCTTCAAAGTTTGCAGGAACGGCTCGATATCGCTGTAGGTATGGATGCTCGAGACGTCGAGGTTGTATTTGTCGATAAAACGTTTCTGGATAATCAAGCTCTTCTGCTTCGCTGCCACTTGATAAATCGGGAAGCCGTAGACCTTGCCGTCGGCGGCAAGCATATCCGGCCAGAATTTGTCCGGGATATTCGCGCGTGCCTCGGGAGCATACTTGGCAATCATATCATCCGTAATTTCATGATAGGCGCCGCGGTCGATATAAGGCTGATAGTTGCCCAGCCACCCCTTGGAGCTCCAGGCAATATCGAAGTTCTCGTTCGCCGCGAGCATCGCGTTCAGCTTAGGCTCGTATTCGTCGAAGGTGAGCGGCTTCAGCTCGACGGTGGCGTTGATTTTCTCCTTCAAGTATTTGTTGATCTCGTCGTTCACAAGCTTTTGGTCCGGACCGGGGTTGGCCGCAACCGGGTAAAGGAAAGTAAGCTTAACTGGGTCCAGAGCCGGCTCCGTTGACTCGGCAGGCGTATCGCTGGCTGCGGTTGACGGTTCCGCTGAAGGAGTTGGAGTAGCGTTATTATTGCCGTTATTGTTGCTGGAACAGGCTGCGAGAATGCCAAACAATAAGATGACGGACAGCAGCGTTGCGAACAATCTTTTTTTGTTGTTGTTCACCGTAAACCCTCCAATTATTGTTCCTGTTTTATTATTACTACACGTCGTGAAGCAGACCTGCTTAAGCCGGGCAAAAGAGTGCGGACCACCTCCTAAAAAGAATTGACGCACGCTTTTTGTGGCAATTCTTGCTTCGAAAGCATGGGCTTTTGATTGTTAACCCTTCAAAGATCCAACCGTTAACCCTTTGACGAAATACTTCTGGAAAAAAGGGAAGATCACCAGCATCGGCCCGCTGGCTACGATAGCCATCGCCATCCGGACGGTCAACGTCGGGAACTGCGCGAATTTCAGCTTATCCGCTACCTCGGCCATCGGCGAGTTTGCCAGAAACTCGGCTTGCGATAAGATCCGGACAAGAAGCAGCTGAAGCGGTACGTATTTGTCGTTGTCGATAAAGAGCAGGGCGTTAAACCATTCATTCCAATACCCGAAAGCGATGAACAAGCCAAGAGTCGCCAGGGCGGGCGTGGAGAGCGGCAGGATGATGGTGAAGAAGATCCGGTATTCTTTTGCCCCGTCTACCTTTGCGGATTCGATGATTTCTCTCGAAATCTTGTCGAGAAACCCCTTCATAATCATGATGTTGAACGGGCTCATCACGGCGGGAATGATAAGGGCGGCCAGCGTGTTTTTTAGTTGCAGATATTGAGTCATCAGGATATAGAACGGAATAAGTCCGCCGTTGAACAGCATCGTGAAGAAGACGTAGAACGTAAGCGGCCGCTGATAGCGGAAGTCGCTTCGCGAAATCGGATAAGCCATCAAGGCGGTCATAAAGAGTGAGAGCACGGTGCCGATGACGGTGATCGCAATCGTAATCCCGTAGCCTCTAAGCAAAGGCTCCGGCTTCTCGAACACAATCCGGTAAGCTTCGAGGCTCCATTCCTTGGGCAGGAATTGATAGCCGAACTGATGCAGGCTGTTCTCCGAGCTCAGCGAGATCGAGATCACAAGGACAAAAGGCATGGCGATAAGCAGACATACGATAACGAAATACAGGTTAATGACGATATCGGCGAATTTGATTTTCATGGGCAGGCAGGCCTCCTCGGTCAGAAAAGCGCATTGTCTTTGTCAATGCGGCGGACGATCAGGTTAGCGGTTACGACGGTCACAAGCCCAACGACGGATTGCAGGAATCCGACTGCAGCGGCGGAGTTGATATCTCCGAGCTTCGTTAAGGCGCGGTAGACGTAGGTATCGATAATGTCCGTGGCAGGGAAGTTAGGCCCGACGTTATTCGGAACAAAATAATGCAGCCCGAAATCTCCTCTGAAAATATTGCCGAGTCCCAAAATAAACAAAATGATAACGAGCGGCTTCAGCAGCGGCAGGGTAATCCGGGTCATCATCTGCACGCGGGAAGCTCCGTCCAGCCGGGCGGCTTCGTAATAGTCGGTGCTGATTCCCGTAATGCCGGCGAAGTAGACAAGCGTCGAGAACCCGACTCCTTTCCAGAGGGCGACAAGCGGAAGGATAAAGATCCAAGGCGTTGTCTCAAGGTACCAGTTATGACTCTTCTGGCCAAAGAACTCAAGGATCGTGTTCAAGTACCCGTTCTGAAAGTCGAGAAAAGCGTTGCCGATATAGCCGACCAGCACCATGGAGATGAAATAAGGAAGGAACAAAGTCGTCTGGTACACCTTGATCAGCTTGCTGGTCAGCTCGTTAAGAAGAAGGGCCATCAAGAGCGAGACCGCCATCGTGAGCAGGATGTACGTAAAGTTGTACAGCAGCGTATTGCGGATAATGCGGAAGGCATCCTGCGCTTTGAACAGAAATTCGAAGTTGTCGAAGCCGACCCATTTGCTGCCGAATATGCCTTGGTCATACCGGAAGTATTTGAAGGCCAGGATCAGCCCGACCATAGGCAAATAGGCAATGACCAGTTTGAATAACACGCCTGGGAGGGCAAGCAGGATCAGCTCGCGGTTTCGCCGGATATGCCGGAGCTCTTTGGCAAGCCAGCTTTTGCGTTTAACGGGTGTTGGGGCTGCCGGCTGCTCCTCACTTGGTAGACCGGCAGGCGGGATGTTAGGCAAGTGCATCTCCTCCAATCTTTGATGAGTCCAGCATGCCATGACCCGAAACCGGCGGGATAGCGTTCATTGTTTGAATAACTGTAGAAGCGGGCTGTACTTATTGCGAATTACTGTTTTATACAGCTTCGGCATAAGAAAACCGCCTGCTTCCTCGGAGGGAAGCAGGCGGTTTTCTTCAAGAGATCGATTTTTTAATGCGGAATTCCTTCGGCGTTGTGCCGAACTTGCTTTTGAATAAGCGGAAAAAATAGCTCTGGTTGCCGTAACCGACCTTCTCCATAATCTCGGTGATGGTGCTGTCTTCTTTGAGCAGCAGCTCCTGTGCCCGGCGCAGACGGACATCGTTGAGATATTCCGTAATGGTCATTCCGCAGCTGTCCTTAAACAGCTTGCCGACGTAAGCGGAGCTTAACTTGACGGTGGAAGCGATGGACTGCTGGCTTAAGTTGTAGTCGCTGTATTTTTGCCAGATGAGTTCCTTCACGGTCTCGATAATCATCTCGTTGCGTTCCATGCTGGAAGGCTTCGCCTCCTCGCATATCGCGGTGCAGAGGGACAGGAAGGCGAGATGAAGCTCATCCAGCGTATAGTAATCCTGCGGCAGAAGCGGGATGCGTTCGATATCGACGGACAGCTGGGTAATGCGGTTGCTCGTAATTTCGGCTGCCGCGTTTTTGATAATCCAGGCCATATCGGCGATCGCTCTTCTCATATCCTCCAGCTGCAGCGCGGCCAGCAAGGCGAAAGCCCGTTCCAGCTCGCTGCCGGCTTCGGTCAGCTTGCCTTTCTTGATGGCCTCGGACAGCTTTTTCTCCACGTCGTCCGGCAGAGACTTTTGTTTGTTCTCGAGATTTGTACGTATATCCTGCTCTTCTATAATCGCTTTGTAGCCCATCAGAATACTGTACTGGCTAAGCTGATAGGACTGGTAATAGCTTGCGGACAGCTGGGTCAGCTGGGTAACGGCCTCGCCGATTCCGCAGGTCAAAGAAAGATTGTAATAACGCTCCAGTATCTGCTGGATATCGGCGATAGCGGGTTTAACGGCTGCCGGATCAAGGGTCTCCTCCTTGCCCGACAACAGGATGGTGAAATGATCCTCCTGCATATCGATCATCTCGCAGCGGAAAGCCCGCGACAGTACTTCCTTCGTAATATTCGTAACCGCAAAGCTATGCAGCTTTTTCATGGCGGATGATGTCCTTCGGTCATACTCGTCGTACCGGTCGAAACGGAGCGTGCAATTCATATACGGGCCGCTTGGCGCTAGCTGCAACTCGTGCTTCCTGATCAGCTGCCTCATATCCAGCTCGGAAAGGCTGCGGTTGTCGGTCAAAAACTTGCGGATATAGTATTTGCGCACAATCTGCTCCGAGCTTATCTCCTGCAGCTGTCCGGAGAGCTGCTCGTAGAGATCGCCCATGGCATCCAATTCATTGCGCTTGCCCGAATCCGGTGCGGTATTCCTCATATGCGGGAGAATCCGTCTCAGCATGGCTTCGATTGGACCGTACAGCTTGTAGCTCAGCCAGATGGAGATTCCGATGGAGAGCAGGATAAAAGCGCCGGTCAGCGCAAAATTACGGGCACGCATATCCGAGACGGCTTTCATGATCTCCTTGTAAGGCTGAATGTACAGAATCGTCCAGTCGCCGATGCCGTGCAGGTAGGTGATCATCACCTTTTGCCCGCCGGAATTTCCGATAACAAAGCCGGAGTCGTTAGCAGCTCCGCTCTCCCCGTTAGGAGCTTGTATCAGCTTGCCTATACTTGCTTGATCAAGAGGAAGGGTCTGCCCGGAATGGCCGCTGTCGAACAGCTGGCCGCCGGAGGTTCGGATCAGAATCTCACCGCTGTTCCCGCTGCTTATGCCGTTCAGCTTGCTTAAGCTGTCAAATACCCAATCGGGTTTAATGAACAAAATAATAGCCGATTGGCTCGGGGTAAACGGACCATACGTATCCGTGACGATAAACGCAAAGGCATCAATCTTGTTCGAATGCTGGAAGCTGAACGGGATGAGTCTGGAGGCTGGCAGGGAGCCTTCCGAGGAGCGCAGCAGCCAATCAAGGATACTGCTTTTTGTTGTGCCGCCATCTACCAGAAAGTCGCTGGAGGAGCCGTACAGCTCCCGGGTTGAAGCGTTATAGACCGCCATCGAATGCAGGAACGAGGAGCTTTCCAGCATATTGTACATTTGCTGATAGCCGCGGATATAGTCCATTTTGGGCAGGTTGTTGCTGAACATCAGAGGAATCAAGGCGTTATCGCGAAAGGCGAAGGTAGACAGGTGTACGATTATTTCGTTCATATAAGAGAGGTTGTATTGAGTCTGGGTCAGCACCTTAAGGTTCGCGTCTTCCTGCACATGCTTGACGGACCGCTCGAGCAGATACGTATTGGCTGCGGACAAGCCGGTAAGGATTAACGCCATTGTCAGCATGATGGAAAACAACACGCGTTTGAAATATTTTTTCGAGGTAAAGTAGCCGTACGCTTTCATGAGTATCCCGCCCCTTTATCCGGCATGTAGTCTCTCTATGTATAGTTGTAAACGCTGCCAAACCGTAGCGCAAGGGTTATTTTGGCCGGAATCGCCTTAGAAAGCAGAGAACCGCATATCGTACGCTTTTTAGCATTTTGTGCAGTTTACAGTATGGCGTTTGCTGTGGCAGTGTGAAGTCAAACAGCAGGCAAAAGGCGGTGGGGCGATGCTTGAAATCTATGTCAGCGCATTGGGCAGTGATGAAGGAGACGGGAGCAAGGAGAAGCCGTTCCGGAGTATGCGGGAGGCTCAATCGGCCGTTCGCTCTATGGTGAAAAAAGGGACGACCGGCGGAATAACCGTTATGGTTGGAGAAGGAACCTATACGCTTGATGAACCACTCCGCTTCGGCAGCGGCGATGCGGACGGGGAACGCTGTCCGGTTATATACCGGAGTGCGGAGGAGCGGACAGCGGAGTTTATCGGCGGGAAGGTTCTGTCCGAGTGGAAGGATGAAGGAAAGGGAGTATGGACCGCGCAGGTGCCGAAGGGCGTACGGTTTCATACCCTGTATGCCGATGGCGGACGTATTTCGAAAGCAAGAATGCCTGCCTCCGGTTATTACCGATCGCTTCCGCTGGAAGAAGACGGACGAGCCGGAATCGGCCATAAAGAAGGGGAATTCCCGGATATTCCGGATAAGGATGCGGAGGGCCTGCAGATTTATGTATGGCCGGGCGGCGGCGAAGCGAATTGGTTCGCGGAGACCATTCCGGTCGCCGGAATGAAGGAAGGCAAAATTCTGTTCAAGCGGCCTAGCTGCTGGGAGATCGGGGAAGGCTCCCGGTATTATTTGCAGGGTTCGCTTGCCTTTCTGCGGGAACCTGGACAGTTCCATCTGGATGAGGCGGCAGGCGTGCTGTATTACCGGCCGCGAAGCGGGTCGCCGCTGAATGAACGGGTGGTTGCTCCGGTTATCGGCCGAATTCTGCATATCCAAGGAGATAGTGATGAGGAGCGGGTATCAGGGCTTGCATTTTCGGGACTGACGTTTACCTGCACGGACTTTACGGAGGACTTTCGGATGATGCGGGAAGAGCCCGGTATGGACAATGCGGAGCCCGATGAGAACCGGAACGGCATTATATACATGCGGGATGTCCGCGGAATCGAGATTTCGGACTGCGTCATTCAAAATTCGGGTACATGCGGCATCTATATGGACCGCAGCGCTGAAGGCGTGAGTCTGCTGCGCAACCGAATCGAGCGGGTAGGCCATACCGGCATCTATGCTTCCGGTTATGCGCCGGGAGAAGGAGCTTTTCAAGATAATCTTGCCCCTAACCAGAACAAAGGACATTGCATAACAGACAATATCATTACGGATGGCGGCGAGCTTGTCGGGCACGGGAGCGGCATTGTGCTGTATCAGAGCGGAGCTAATGAAATTGCCCATAACCGGATAGCCAACATGCCCCGGTATGGCATATCAATGAAGGGACTACGCTACCAGCGGATGCCGGAGAAGCTTTGGGGAGTGGACGTAACCTGGGATAATCATGCTTCGTTTCTGTTCACCCGCAATAATGTGATTCGCCATAACGACCTGTCCAATGTCATGACCGACAGCCAGGACGGAGGCATCATTGAATCTTGGGGAATCGGCCGGGGCAATGTGATTCATGGCAACCGCCTTCATCACAGCGGGATCCATTTTTCTTTCGGATTCGGAATCTATCTGGACGATGCTTCAAGCGATGCGGAGGTAACCCATAATCTCCTTGATCATTTGTACCAGACGGGGGAAGGCAAGCTGTGGATGGCTATTTTCTCGAAAGGAATCGGCAACCGGATTATTAACAACTTAATCACAAATAACGAATCGGAATGCGCCTTTGGCACGCAGGAAATGGTAGGCGAGAGCAATAGGGATATTGTTATCCGATCCAATATCGTATCCAACTCCGGCTATATGTATGCCCACGTGAATTGGAGTAATGAGCGGCTGGCCTCGTCGGACTGCAATTTATACTGGCGAGGCGGCGAGTCTCCGCTTGTGACAAGCGAGGAGCTGCCGTTTCCGGCGGTTGGCGTGAGCAAGGTCTGGGGCAAGCTGTATATTTGGGAATCCTGGCGTTCGCTTGCGGATGGGAAGCTTGACGCGCAGACGATCCTGGCACCTGCGCAATTTGTAGACGAAGCAGCGGGAGATTACCGCTTGCTGCCGACATCTCCGGCCTATCGGCTTGGCTGGCAGGATATCGATTTCTCGAGGTTTGGTCCAAGACTGAAACCAAAGGAAGGGCAGTGATTTAGACGAAGGTGTTGGATGCCAGGTCGATTCAATAAAAGCGCGGCCACTTGAAGAGCCGCGCTTGTCATAAGTCCAGTTCTAATGCCACGTAAGCTCGTTAAGCGCGCTTGCGTTGCTTGCTTAAACCGTTGTCCCCGGCGTTTTTTTGCCTGCCGCGTAAGTGCCCGCCGCATTAGCTACGCGCGTTCCAAGAGCTTCGCCTAACGTCAGCCCCTTCGCGAAGAGCGATTGGCTCAGCGGGTCATGGGTGTCCTCAACGGGAGATGTGACGCCTACCCCGTAATAACTGCCGTACAGCGCATTTGCGGGAATATTGGCCGGCAAGCCGACGATGATCATCCCTTGGTGCAGCATCGGCGTAATCAAGTTCAGCAAGGTAGCTTCTACCCCTCCGTGTATGGTTGCAGTCGTGCAGAAGACGGCGCCGATTTTATCAACGAGCGTCCCGTTTGCCCATAAATAGCCGAGTTTGTCGATCCATTCTTTCATGCCGGAACTGATCGTACCGAAGTGCCCGGGACAACCCCAGATGATGGCATCCATCTGTTCGAGGTCTTTGACGCTCGCCTGTTTGACGTGATTTATGAAGATCTCTGCTCCTTCCACGCGTTCAGCACCTCTGGCAATGGAGCGGGCGAGCTGTTCCGTGTGACCTGCTTCGCTATCATATACAATGTAAATTTTCATCGATTAATCTCCTCTCTTGGCTCTGAAATCAAGCGCGATTCCTCACTCGTTTTCTTTTTGCGGTCTGTTGAGCTTCTTAAGCGACTCCCGGTATGCCTTATCGTTCATTTCTTCCTGGCGGTCATCTTGTTCGGGAGGAGTGCCTTTTAACCGAAGAATCGCCTTCCGGTATTCCTGATCGTTAAATTGTTCGTTGTTCTTCGCCGGTTCAGGCGTAAGGAACCCGCGGATGGCGTTGCGGAAATCACCGTCTGCGCTTTGCCGATTCGTGCGATTTTCGTTGTTAGCCAATTCCTCGGCAGGCGCAGCCTCTTTCTCCGCCTTATCCGGCATTTGCACCGCTTCCGCCGCTTTGTCCGGCACCTGCACCGCGTCCTCGGCAGGCTTCACCTTGCGGATGAAGAAGGCGAGCACGAGCGCGGCAACCGTCAACCATGTCGCGACGACGAACGATTGATTAATGCCGTAGATCGTCGATTGTATGGTGATTTCGCCCATTTTTGCTTTGTCGGACGGCGAGATGTTGCCGGCGATGATCAACTCCTTCGCATGCGACGCCGCTTTATTAGTCATGATGGTGACAAGGATCGCGGTGCCAAGCGCGCCGGAGACGTTCCGGAGCGTCTGTGACATGGCCGAGCCGTGCGCATTCAGGCGGCGCGGCAGCTGGTTGAGGCCTGCTGTCTGGATGGGCATCATCAGCATGGACATGCCGAACATCCGAAGCGTATAGAAGAGCATCATGTGATTGTACGACGAATCGATTTCTAAATGACTGAATTCGTACGTCGTAACGGTCGTAATGATAAGGCCGATAACGGCCAGCCAGCGTGCGCCGATTTTGTCGAACACCATGCCGGTAATCGGCGACATGATACCCATCAGGATTGCGCCCGGGAGCAGTAATAATCCTGATTCGAGAGGCGTAAAGCCGCGGATATTCTGCAGGAAGATCGGCAATAGAATCATGCCGGAGAACATGGCCATTGTAATAATGGCGTTAATCAACGCGGTAAGCGAGAACATCGAATACTTGAAGACGCGCATCTCAAGCAGCGGAGCTTTCATCAATATCGAACGGACGACGAACAGAATGAGCGAAATCGCGCCGACGGCCAGGCAAACGATGACTTCCGTGGAATCCCAGCCTTCCGTACCCGCTTCGCTGAAGCCGTACAACAGGCCGCCGAAGCCGAGCGTGGATAACACGACGCTCAGAATGTCGAGATTCGGCCGGGATGTCTTGATGACGTCCTTCATCGAGAAGGCGCCGAATACAACGGCAAGAATCGCTAGCGGTAATACGATATAGAACAGCACATGCCAGTCGTAGTGCTCAACGACCCAGCCGGAGAGCGTCGGTCCGACGGCCGGAGCGAAAATCATCGCAACGCCCATCAGGCCCATCGCTTTGCCGCGCTCTTCAACGGGGAAGATGGTCAAGGTGACGATAGTCATCAGCGGCATCAGAATGCCGGCGCCGCATGCCTGTACGAGACGGCCGGCTAACAAAGAGCTGAAGTCGCCCGACAGGGCACATACGACCGTACCGATCGCGAATAAGGACGAGGCGACAAGAAACAGCTTCCGGGTCGTAAACCGGTTGATCAAATAAGCGCTGATTGGGACGAGCACGCCGTTCACCAGCATGTAGCCGTTGGACAGCCATTGGATCGTGCTTTCGCCGACGTCAAGATCCGCCATCATTTTCGGCAACGCGACGTTAAGCACGGTTTGGCTCAACAGAGCCACGAACGCAGCGATTAGCAAGGAGGCCATTATCGGCCCTTTGCGCAATTGATTGGACACAACTGTTGTCATGGCTTAAGCTTCCTCCTTGGATTGTTTTAATAAACGCAATACTTCGTTCTGGAGCCGGCTCAGTTCGCGGTGATCTTGTTCGGTCATCGATAGCAGAGGACGCATCATATTCATGCGCGTCTCATCCGTCTCGCGCCAGAGCTCCTTGCCTCTCTCCGTCAGCTTCATCGTCATCGCCCTGCGATCCGCTTCTGTTCGTTCGCGCTCCAAGATGCCTGCCTTTACCATCCGGTCCACGATGCCGCTCATTGTGCTGTTGCCCACATTCAGCTTCTCGGCGAGCTCGGACATGCGGATTTCAGGGGATTCGTGCAGTACGCGCAGCACCAAAAGCTGAAGAGCGGTCAAGTTATGCTTGCTCGCCGACTTGGATAATATCTGGAAAAAGACTTGGTTAATTTCGCGATAAGCTTGAAAAATGCCCACGATCCGCTGTTCTTCCACTGCAGCTTTCCTCCATAAATAGTTTGCGTGCGAATTATTATGAACTAAAATAATCTTTTATGTCAATCAGACTTCAGGCCGTTAGTTTCCGCAAAGGTCCTGCTATTTATCCCGTAACCGAAGGCTTTGGTACTTCTTTCCCAATTCCCAATCTACATTTTTCTTTCCATGATGGATGACCGGTGATTGCATCTTCGATTCAGCCCTGCTATAATCATCGATAATTATTTAAGTTTGAATGAAGGAGTTACGCACATGCGGACATTCGCGCTTAATCAACTTCATTATCATTACAAGCAGCGTTAGCACCCCTGATAAAAAATTCAGGGAGGGCTAACGCCATTCGCGTTGGCCTCCCTGCGGCATACGTAACGCGCAGGACCAAGAGGTCCTGCGCGTTTTTTATTTTAAAAATATAAGAAAGTATACGTTTTTCTATACTGTGCTTATATTTCATTCGCGAAACGTATGCTGCCCCTCCTAAGGACGGCGCAGCCGTTTACGATTGCCCAAAATAAAAGGAGAGTGCCGGATTATGCAAAACGTAAAAGGAACCTACGATTTTTTCGGGAAGGAACAAGCCGTCCGCCAGAAGGTAAGAAGCGTGCTGCAGGAGGTTTTCGAGTTGTACGACTATGAGAGCATGGAGTCTACAGTACTTCACGAACTGGAGTTATTGACCTCCAAGTATGCGGGCGGCGACGAGATTTTGAAGGAGATGTACCGGTTCACGGATCAAGGCGCAAGGAAACTGGGGCTGCGTTACGATTTGACGATCCCTCTCGCAAAGGTAATGGCCTTGAATCCCGGAATCAAGCTTCCGTACAGACGGTACGAGATCGGAAAGGTATTTCGCGATGGTCCGGTGAAGCGCGGCCGCTTGCGGGAATTTCTGCAATGCGATGTGGATATGGTTGGCGTTGCGGGGCCGGAAGCAGAAGCGGAGCTCATGCTGATTGCGGTTGAGGTGTTTAAAAGGCTCGATATTCCGGTTACGCTGCGCTGGAATAACCGCCGGTTTCTAAGCGAAATATTGGATGCGGTCGGCGTACCGGCGGAAGATAGCCTATCCGTGATGCTTACGCTCGACAAACTTGAGAAGATAGGCAGCGACGGTGTTCTGAAGGAATGGAGAGACAAAGGAATCTCCGGGCCAACTGTTGATGAGATAGCTGAGCTTATTGCCATGAGCGGACCTTCTTTCAGTCTTCTGGCGGATCGTTACGGGCTCAAGGAATCTCGGGGAGCTGCCGAGATCCGTGCCCTTCAGACGCTGATTGATAAGCTGAGCCTTTCGGATATTTGCCGTTTTGATCCTTTTTTATCACGGGGATTGTCTTTCTATACGGGAACCGTGTATGAGATTTTTGATGCCGGCGGCCTATATGCATCCAGTATCGGAAGCGGCGGAAGGTACGACGCGATAATCGGCAAGCTGATTGGGAGCGAGGATATGGCTTACCCGGCGGTAGGCTTGTCGTTTGGCATGGAGTCCATCATGGAAATGATCCGGGATCGGCCAATCCCGGCGCCGACTCCCAAGGTCGTTGTCCTATCCATCGGCGATACAATGGGTGAGGCTTTGATGGCTGCGACCGCCTTGCGGTCGAATGGGATTCAGACCGGGATGGAGCCGGCGGGCAGAAAGCTGAAAAAGGCGCTAGCCTCGCTTGAAAGCAGGTCGATCCGTTATGCGCTTCTTATCGGCGAGGAAGAGGTCCGAACCGGCCAAGTGCGGTTGAAAGACATGAAGGCCAGGGAAGAGTATGCGGTTCCGCTTGATGAAGCGTTATATCTATTAGAAAAGAACGATGCCTAATGGGCGAGTAATCGTACGTTGGATTCCCTCCAGTGAAAACAAGGTAAATGGGGGGATTATAGATGCTACGCTGGATCCACTCCATTATAGAGGACCAGAATGAGCTGCTTTCGCCTAATCGAGCTAATTTTACTGCCGAAAATCCAATGTAGATCAAGTTGCCGGGCAAAAACGCTTCATTCAGCTGGATCGAATCCAACGTAGCTAATTTTAATGGAGTACGATACGCGCTGAATCAGTACAGAAAGCTGCTATCCAATATTAGTCACACCTTCTGCGCCATAACCGTACTCATCGCATGCTGATGAGGAATGCCGCTGGAGTTGCAGTCGAATACGATCTCGGCGCTGTCTTTAATCAGCCAGTCCCGATAATGGGAGAGCAGCTCGCCCGAATGCCATTTGTAGGCATGAGGTTCTTTTTCGGGCGGCGGTGCGATAAACGGTTTATGCACGAACACGTTCAGGACATGGATTCCGCCAGGGTTAGTGAACTGCTTATAGTTCGCAAAGATCTCCTGGCGGAACTCCGGCTTGATGTAATGAAGCACGCCGCTGGAATAGATAATGTCGTAAGGCTTGTCGAGGCGGAAGTCCAGCACATCCGCTTTAACTACATTAACCTGGACGCCCGCGTGTTCGGCCAGCCGCTTTGTTTTCTCGATGCCGGCATCGGATACGTCAATTCCCGTTACCTCATAACCGTTCCGGGCGAAGAATACCGCGTCTCTGCCTTCTCCGCAGCCAATATCCAGAAGCTTCAGCCGTCTGCTCGGCGGCATGGCTTTCAGTACTTCATATACGCCGCTGTTAGGCTCCGTTCCCCAATAATAATTTTCCGTCTTGTACTCTTCTTCATAAATCGTAATCGTCTTATCCTGCGAGACATAACCAAGCAGCTTGTCGATACTGACTTCAAGCGTGCGGCATAACTCCGGCAATAGCGATAGGTCCGGCATTGTCAAAGCGTTCTCCCATTTGGATACCGCCTGGAACGAAATGCCCAGCTTGGTTGCCAGCTCCTCCTGCGTAAATCCTCTTTCCTTCCGGTAAATGGCGATGCTCCGCGCCAGTTTCTCCTTCATGTTCTCACGCTCCTTTTGATACTCCCCATTCTAGTGAAGTTGCTTCGGCCGGACAATAACGCGGGGATTGAACTTTCGCCGGACTCAACCTGCGGTTGAGATTTGTAGAAGTTTGGCCAAAGAGAGTATACTGGAGGTATCTTGGGCAATTAGCAGGAGGACAGTCATCCATGTTTACGCAATCAGAACCAATCGGGACCATTCAGAATCATATAAAAGTATTCCAGGCCACGGAAGAGGATACGCCTGCCGTGCTGGGACTGCTGGTACAGACGGCGGAATGGCTGAAGAGCAGAGGCTCTGCTCAGTGGAGCGGATTGCTGCAGGGCGAAGACTCCCATCGCACGCCGGAAGCGATCAAACGCGGCGAAGTGTATATTTTCGTACAGGACGATACGCTTATGGGGATGGTTATGCTGATGCAGCAGGCGAGCCCTTGGGATCGTGAGCTGTGGGGCAATGAAGGCCATGAGAGCTCGGTCTATCTGCATCGTCTTAATATTAACCGCGCTGCCGCGGGGACAAATCTCGGCGAGGCAATCGTCAGATGGGCGGCGAGCGGCATTCATTTCCCGGGTAAAGACCGGATTAGGCTGGACTGCATCGCCAATAATCCCAAGCTGAACGATTTCTACCTGACCACTTGCGGCTATGAATTTAAAGGCACTGCATCAAATCCGATCGGCGATTTTAACCTGTATGAGAAAAAGGTGTCGGAAGGGTAATCTTATTCTTGCTATTCCGATAAACTTACTATACAATCTTCTCAATTCATTATTCATTTTATGGTCAAAGGAGAATCCAAGATGATGCAACCGATCCATCCGGCCGAGGTTCAACGACGCCTGGAAAGCTTGAAAGATCAAGATGTGTATATTCATCTTGAGATGACGACAGGAGCATACGCGGCTCATAACGACGCTTCCAAGCATCCGGCCGCTACTTTTATATCGAATGCCGTTATTCAATATTCGCATGGGTTGATATCCGGGAACGGACCTTTCCGTGTCGGGCTGAAAATGCAGCAGGGCTGGGTCTATTCCGAAGGCTTGACTCACTATGAAGAAAACGAAGCCGAGCGGCTTATCCTCGCCGGCCATGACCAGCAGGGCAAGCTGGTTGTCGCTTTGCAGCTCAGCCGGGAGCCTTTTTGAGTAATCCGATGCTTACGAAGCAGCTTTCTTGAGAAAGCTTTTAGATAGGAGTGAAATACATGGAACGTATATTAGTTGTTCTACCGCATCCGGATGATGAAGCATTTACGATGTCGGGTACGCTTGCGCAGTTGATCGATCAAGGCGCGCAGGTTACTTACGCCTGCTTGACCCTTGGGGAGATGGCACGGAACATGGGCTTTCCGCCGTTTGCAAGCCGGATAACGCTGCCGCAGATCCGCCGGGGCGAGCTTGAAGAGTCCTGCGCGGCGATTGGAATCCAGGATCTGAGAATGCTTGGCTTCCATGACAAAACGATCGAGTTCGAGGACAAAGTGTTCCTCGATGAACATATTCATGCTCTTATTGAAGAAGTGAAGCCTGACGTTATCTTCACGTTCTATCCGGGCTACAGCGTTCATCCGGACCATGACGCAACCGGGGAAGCCGTTGTTCGGACGGTGGGAAGACTGCCGGAGGAAGAGCGTCCGCCTGTCTATTGCGTAGCGTTCTCCCGAAATCATGAGCAGTTTATCGGCAAGCCGGATATCTCGTTTGACGTGCGGGACTATACGAAGAACAAGATGGCTTCCATCAGGGCTCACCGCTCCCAATTCAACAGCTCTGAAATCTTCGGGAACAAGCAGCACACGGACAAAGAGGTTCAGGAACGCATGGGAACGGAGAGGTTCTGGACCTATAAGTTTGAAAGCTGGAAATAAGCGCATTAAGCAAAGAACCCCTTCACGGTGAAGGGGTTCTTTTTTATCCCAAGAGTTAAAGCTCAGCTGGGAGACCGTGCAGATACATGACTTTGCAATCGTTATGCTGCCGCAAAACCTGGATGGTGCTTGGATGAGGCTCGGAGTAAATGATCGGATAATCGACCTCGTCATATTCCTTCCGGATTGGAAAGGCCAGCTGTTCATGGTCTAACGAGAATTGAGCATCGATCCCCGGCTTGTTGCCGCGCGCATCTACTCTGATCCACCGCTCCGCAGCAGGCAGATATACGGCGTTCAGAGCATGGACGACATAACCGGTATCCGGTGTATCCCCAAGCGTCAAGCGCTGATAGCAATATCCCGCGGGTATTCCCTGACTGCGCAGAATGGCGCATAACAGGTTCGACTTGGCGTAACAGATGCCTTCTTTATGGGCGAGGACATCGGAAGCGCTGCAAGTAATGCGGGAGCTTTGGATATCCCAGGAATGGGAGATTTGATCCCGGACGTATTCGAAAGCAAGCCGGATAAACGTTGTCTCGTCGGGCGCCTGCTGACGCAGCTCTGCACCAAGAGCCTGAATAGCGGGATGATGAAAATCCGCAATATCGGAGTCGGCGAGATAGTCGGTCAGTGACGGGGAGTTGCGGAGGAAAGGCAAGCTGGCCGCCTCCTTTAATATTTTTATATAATTATGCAACAATATGAATTTATATTCAATCTACGAGTTTCCTATAATTTGGGCGAAATGGTATAGTAGTTGCTAGAAACATTGCACAAGGGAGAGGATGGCATGAAGCAGGAAGAGGTTACGTCGTTTATCGAGGCGCTGGCGCAGCCGTGGCAGATCGAGCTGGCAAGCAGCCTTCGCGACATGGTCCATGAGACTATGCCGGGTGCGGAGGAACGGATCCAATACAAGAAGCCCCATTTTTTGAAAAATGGCAAGTACGCCGCGGTTATCTCGACAGCCAAGGATGCCGTCAGCTTTGTTATTTTTAACGCAGCGGAAGTGGAATTCCCGGAAGGGCAGTTTGACGGTCCGCCGGAACGAAAAACAATCAAATTCAAAGCAGGGCAAGCGGTTGATTACGATTTGCTCGCCAATCTGTTGAAGCAGGCATCGGAGCCGTTGTAATCCGAAAGAAGAGAGCTAGCAAGTTAGTGGAAGGAATTTCTCATTAACTTGCGGGCTCTTTTTTTATTCCGGACAAACATTATAATGTTTGTTGACCGTTCCACCTAATCGATGTAATCTAACATTATAACGTTATACTACATGTCTGTTGCAGGAAAAGGTGGCGGAATGGAATTCATTTGGCGGAACGTAAAACTGTTGGACCGATTAAAGAGGGTCGACATTGTGATAGATGCGGATGGCCGGATTGCGGAGCTGGCGAATGCATGCACGGCAAGCGGCGGAAAGGTGATTGACGGTACCGGAATGTACGCCTCCAGCGGGTGGATTGATCTGCATGTGCATGCGGTTGCGGGGCTTGCGCCGTATGGCGACGAGATCGATGAGATTGGCATGAGGCATGGCGCGACCACGATTGTTGATGCGGGGAGCTGCGGCGCGGACCGGATTGACGAGCTTGCCGCAAGCCGGGCGGTGGCAAAGACGAGGGTACTAGCGTTGCTAAACGTATCCCGGCTTGGACTGCAGCGGATCGACGAGCTCTCGGAGCTTCACTGGATTGACCGGGAAGAGGCGCTGCAAGCCATAGCCCGTCATCCGGCGTTTATCGTTGGGTTAAAGGCAAGGATGAGCGGGAGCGTTATCGGTAAAAGCGGTCTTGAGCCCTTGCGGCTGGCGAGGGCTTTGTCCGAAGAAAGCGGGCTGCCGCTTATGGTCCATATCGGCTCAAGACCGCCCGGAGTGGAGGAGATCCTGCCTCTGCTTCGGGAGCGCGATGTAGTGACGCATTATTTGAACGGCAAGCCGGATAACCGGTTGTTTAATCATAACGGCGAGCCATTGCCGGTTCTTAAGGAAGCGCTGGACAGAGGGGTCCGGCTGGATGTCGGGCATGGGACGGCAAGCTTTTCGTTCGAAGTGGCGGAGATGGCGAAGCGTTCGGGAGTATCCTTCGATACGATCAGCACGGATATTTACCGGGGCAATCGGCTGAACGGTCCGGTGCATAGCCTTTCTCAGGTGCTGACGAAATTTCTGCTGCTCGGCTATCCGTTGGAAGAGATTATCGCGGCGGTGACGGTTCGTCCTGCGGACTGGCTGGGCAGACCGGAGCTTGGACGCATTAAGGCTGGCGAGCCCGCTAACCTGACTTTATTCGAGGTGGGGGACAACCCGTCGGAGCTTCTGGATTCCGAAGGCGAGAAAAGAACGGCAGGGCAAACGATTCAGGCGAGGGGAGCTTATACGAATGGACAGTACTTTGCATGCTAGATACGGTTTGAAGAGAGTTATTAACGCCAGCGGCCGGATGAGTATTCTAGGCGTCTCCGCGCCAACCGATTCGGTAATGGAGGCGATGAAGCATGGCGGGCAAAGCTATGTGGAGATTGCGGATTTGGTAGACAAGGCAGGTGATTATATTGCGGGGATTATCGGCTCCGAGGCGGCTGTCATCGTGAACTCCGCTTCCAGCGGCATTGCGCTGTCGGTTGGGGGGGTCGTTACGAAGGGCAGCCGGCGCTTGACTGAAAAGCTTCATCAGGAACCGATCCAGCAAAATGAAATTATTATTCTCAAAGGCCATAACGTGCAATATGGAGCGCCGGTTGAAACGATGGTTTACTTGGGCGGCGGCAGGCTGGTCGAGGTTGGCTATGCGAATGAAGGAAAAGCCGAGCATATAGAAGAGGCTATTAATGAACGCACGGCTGCTATCCTGTACGTGAAGTCCCATCATGCCGTGCAAAAGAACATGATCAGCGTCGAGGAGGCCTGGGAAGTGGCACAGCGCCGGGGCGTGCCGATGATCGTGGACGCGGCGGCGGAAGAGGATTTGCGGAAATACGTCCAATATTCCGACCTTGCCGTCTACAGCGGCTCGAAAGCGATAGAAGGACCAACCTCCGGTATTGTAGGCGGCAAGCGGACCTACATCGAGTGGGTGAAAATGCAGCTTCACGGCATAGGACGGAGCATGAAGGTTGGCAAGGAAACATCCTTTGGCCTGCTTCAGGCGCTGGACGAATACCGCGATAAGCCGGATAACAGCGAGCGGGAGAAGGCAGCGCTGAACAAGCTCCTTCCGCTTTCCGAGCTTCCCGGTATAAAGGTAACGATTGTGCAGGATGAAGCGGGAAGGGCGATATTCCGTGCGCGTATTCATATCGATTCAGCCTTGTCGGGTATAACGGCGAAGGCCGTCAACGATGGGCTGCGGGAAGGCGGCATTGCGATTTATACCCGGGATTATGGCGTAAAACAGGGCTATTTCGATATCGATCCCCGTCCGTTAATGGGCGACGATATGGATGTCATCGAAGCACGTATAAGAGAACTGGCAGGAGGCCGCACCCATGTCTAATATGACGAAACGATTGTACAAAGGACGCGCAGCGCTTAATGTGCTCGCAGGCAGCATCGGTAATGCGAAGGATGTATTTGAGGCGGCGGAGGGCTACGTGCTTGTTGGCGTTTTGTCCAAAAACTATCCTACAGCGGAGGCGGCGGTTGAGGCGATGCGGGAGTACGGTCTCGCGATCGACGATGCCGTTTCGATTGGACTTGGCGCGGGAGATAACCGGCAGGCGGCCGTTGTTGCGGAGATTGCGAAGCAATACGGAGGTACGCATATTAACCAAGTGTTCCCGGCTGTTGGGGCAACGCGCGCTAACCTTGGAGAGAAAGACAGCTGGATTAACAGCTTGGTGTCCCCAACCGGTCAGGTTGGTTACGTTAATTTGTCAACGGGACCGGCCAGCGCGGCGGCAGGGGAGCTGGCTATCGTGCCGGTGAAGGCGGCGATTGCGCTTGTCCGCGATATGGGCGGCAATGCGCTGAAATATTTTCCGATGAACGGACTGGCCTGCGAAGATGAGCTTCGGGCGGTTGCCAAGGCATGTGCCGAGGAAGGCTTTGCGCTTGAGCCGACAGGCGGCATTGATAAGGAGAACTTCGAGGCTATTTTGCGCATAACGCTGGAAGCGGGCGTACAGCAGGTTATTCCGCATGTGTATTCCTCGATTATGGATAAAGCAACAGGGGCAACTAGAGTGGAGGATGTGCAAGAGCTGCTGATCACGATGAAAAAGCTGGTCGACCACTATGGCGGCTAAGCGGATCGCGGCTTTTGGCGAAGTGATGATGCGGCTGCAGACGCCGGGCTTTCAGCTGCTGACGCAGGCGGACAGCTTGTCTTATTCGTTCTCGGGCACGGGCGTTAATGTGATGTCGGCACTCTCGCGGTTTGGTTATTCAGCGTCCCTCATCACGCGGCTGCCGGATAATCCGCTGGGCGAAGCGGCAATCGGAAGCTTGCGCAAGCTTGGAGTGGCAACGGAGTTTATAGAGCGCGGCGGACGATATGTCGGCATGTATTTTCTCGAAAATGGCTTTGGTTCTCGTCCAAGCCGCGTCACTTACACGAACCGGCAGGAAAGCAGCTTTAACACGGCTCCGGCGGATGCTTACGATTACGACCGGATCGCCGCTGAACTGGATGTTCTTCATCTATGCGGCATTGCGCTGGCGATGAATGACGGCGTCCGGCTTCATATGCGGAAGCTGGCCGAGGCGGTAAAGCAGCGGGGCGGAATGGTCGTATTTGATTGCAACTACCGCCCTTCATTATGGGGCGATGACGGCTACGGTGCGGCGAAGCCACATTATGAGCGGATGCTGCAGCTTGCGGATGCGGTCATGATGAATGAGCGCGATGCGATGCATATTTTGGGGATGCAGGCTGAGGCAGCGGAGCGCGAGGAACAGCTCGTCGAGCTGATGCCGGCTGTGGCGGACCGCTATGGCATTTCCGTTATTGCAGGCACGCACCGTACCGTTAATGCCGACAATACGCATTCGCTGCGAGGTTTTCTTTACAAAGAGCAGACCTTTTCTTTTTCGCGGGAGCGGTCGTTTATGGTGTATGATCGGATTGGTGCAGGCGATGCTTATACGAGCGGGATCATTCACGGGGAACTGCAGGGGTTAACGCCCGGGCAGACGGTAAGCTTCGCGGCGGCCGCAGCCCTATTGGCGCATACAACGGCCGGAGATACGCCAATGTCGTCCGAACGGGATGTTATGAGAGCGATGGCGGAGAAGGCGGCCGATGTGGAAAGGTAGGTAGAACGGCAATGAAGCTGGTACGAAATAACAGCCCTCTATATATACAAGTGATGAACATTATAAAAGACCGGATTTTGCACGGAGTGTATCCGGTGGATGCGAATATTCCATCCGAGCCGCTGCTGGAGCAGGAGTTCCAAGTCAGCAAAATAACGGTGCGCAATGCAATCAAGGCGCTCGTGCAAGAAGGATACCTGGAGACCAGCAGCGGTAAAGGCACGAGAGTCATTCGCAATACCTCCTCCTCGAAGCTGTCCAAGCTGAAGCGGTTCACGGAGGTTCTGGTAGAAGAAGGGCATCAGATCGGCAAGCAGCTGCTGCGCGCGGGACTTTCGGATAACGAAGGAGGAACGGAGCCGTATCGTCTGTTCGGGCCACAGGCTTTGAAGATCGACCGCTTGTATCTGCTGGACGGGAAGCCCTATATTCATTACACGCATTATTTGCCGGCGAAGCTGCACGGTACCGCGGACGTTCTGCGGATCCAATCGCTGTACGACTGGCTGGAGGAGCAGGGCTTTGTGCCGGAGCATTACCGGGATGAATTTGCCGTATCGCCAGCCTCCGGCGCGGTTCAGGAAGCACTCGGTATGGCTGCGGGACAAGCTATCGTGCTGAAGCGTTCCCGCTTTGCGTATGGCGCCGATGACGATTTGATTGAGTACAGCGTTGGCTTTTATAATACGGATATGCATCCTTACGTCGTTAATTATGATGTGTAAGGACCAAGGAGGCCGACATGGAAACAAACAACGCGGAGTACAAAACGATTGATGAATATATTGCCAACTTTCCTGCCGAGCTGCAGACGATCCTTGAGAAGATTCGGGAAGTGATACGGGAAGCTGCGCCGGATGCGAAAGAAAAAATCAGCTACCAGATGCCGGCTTTTGAGCTGAACGGGAACCTGGTCTATTATGCCGCGTTCAAAAAGCATATCGGGTTTTATCCAACGGCGAGAGGAATAAGCGCTTTTCAGGAGGAGCTGTCCGGCTACAAGGGAGCCAAGGGTTCCGTACAATTCCCTTTGAACAAACCTATTCCGTACGATCTGATCAAGAGGATCACCGAATACCGGGCAGCGGAGAACAGGCAGAAAGGGAAGAAGTGTATGACGGACGTCTATCTGGTTCGGCCAGGTCTGGAGTGGAAGGAGCCTTACCTGGATTTTTATCGGGAATGGATCGACAGCGGCGAGGACATTGTCCCTTGGGTGGTAGAACGGGATCCGTCCGGCTTTGAGTCTATGCTGCAGTGGCTGGAGGATCATTCGAACGGAATTGGTCTTCAAGAGGGCTGGGTGGCGGACTCCACCTATTGGTTAGCAACGGAGGATCGCAGAATCGTTGGCGCGGTTAACATCAGGCATGCCTTATCGCCGTGGCTTATGAACAGGGGAGGGCATATCGGATACGGAATCCGCCCTTCCGCGAGAAGGCAAGGTTATGCAACGAAGCTGCTTGCCCTATCGCTAGGAAAGACGAGGGAGCTTGGCATCCGGCAGGTTTTGGTCTGCTGCGACGAGAGTAACGTTGCATCGGCAAGAACCATTCTGAACAACGGCGGAGTTGAAGATACGAGCTTCACGGAAGAGAACGGGAACGTGATCCGCCGGTTTTGGATAGAGGGTTAGACTTTCTTGATTATATAGGAAAAGAGGGATCCCGATGAGTCAAGGTTTGCTTCACCAACTCGGCTTTGTCAGGCAGGTAACGTTAAATACGGTTCGCGGTCTGTCGGAGACTGTGCTGGATCATGTGCCAGACGGCTTCAACAACAATATCAGATGGAACCTGGGACACATTTATGTGGTTCAGGAGAGGTTTGCTTTTCATTTCGCGGGTGAGTCTGTACACCTTCCGGACGGCTTTGAGATGTGGTTCGCGAAAGGCACCAAGCCGGGTGATTGGCAGGAGGAACATCAGCTGCCTGAGCTTGGGGATTTGCTGGAACTTCTTGCCGGACAACCGATTCGGATTGCGGAAAAATTGCACGATAGAATAGACGAGCAAGTGGCCGTTCCGTTCACCACGGGGACGGGACTTACTCTCCATACGATTGGTGAGTTTCTCAGCTATACCTTGTACCATGAAGGTATTCACTTCAATTCCATCAGTCTGCTCAAGCGTTTCGCCGCTAACGAATCGTAATTGTTCTTTGTAAGCGTTTTGTTCTGAAATTGTCAAATTTCACACAAACCAGTCGAAAAGTTGTGGGCGCATTTTATCAACATGTCATCTTTCATCGCATATGGTGTTGCAAGGTGGTGATGGAGTGACATTTACACTTATCGACTGGATCAAGTATACGTTTTGGGGCGTATTCGGATTTATGATTATTGACTTCGTAATTGCCTTTTCCAAGTCGTTCTGGCAGGGAAGCTTCAAGACATCATTTCTGCCGTATCTAAAGGACATCCTATTCTACGTATATCCTCTATATTTCCTTTTATCGATAGTCAACCTAGACCCGACGGAATGGACGCTGATTACCCTGTTCTTCATAGGCGGCTTATCGCTGATAATCAAGTATGTTCTGGACATTATCGGACGGTTCAAGCCCAAAGCCGAAGACGAAAGCGGGACGTAGCACCCGGATGATCGCGACGCAAAAGACCCCAAGAGGGTCTTTTGCGTTTTTTCGCGTTGCTCCACAATTTAATCATGAAGGTGAGCCAAATAACCGGCAAAAAGCCTGCTGCAGCCGTTCGGGTGCCTTAGCGCGCGGAGGAACGTAGCGAATAGCAGGGAAAAAGCCTGCTGCAGCCGTTCGGGCGCCTTAGCCCGCGGAGGAACGTGGCAAATAGCAGGGAAAAAGCCTGCTGCAGCCGATCAGGCGGCATGGCAGGCCGAAGAGGGTGGCGAGTTCCAAGCCACGAGAACGAGCAGGTAGCTAATACAAAAACCAAGCAGAAAAAATAGACCCCTGCTAGGGTCTATCTTTCTGCTTCATCCCCAAACGATGAAGCGAGGTTTTTGTGGTGTAACGACGCACGGAGCAGGCGGGCACGGAGCAAGTGAATGCTTTTGAGAAGCGGAGTTTATGCTTCCGAAGTAGCTTTCTTGCAGAAAGCTTGTAGCCCGCCTTTGTTTCCGGATTCGGACCACTTGTCCGATTGTTCAAAGAATCCGGAAACAACAGCGATCGAAAGAGCATTCACTTGCGTAGTGCCAGCCCTTGCGTAGTGCCGGCCCTTGCGTAGTACCAGCCCTTGCGCAGTGCCCGCCCTTGCGCAGAGCCAGCCCTTGCGCAGTACCACGCGCCAACCCAACAGTTACCCACAACTATTCTGCTTTATCCGCCCCTCCCCTCATCGTCCCTATACTCCTGGGGAGTCACGTCAAAAAACTTCTTAAACACGCGGATGAAATACGCGGTATTGTTGTAGCCGACAATCTCGGAGATCTCGAACACCTTGGAAGGCGTTGTGCGAAGCAGGAAAGCGGCCTTTTCCATCCGCAGCCGGTACACGTATTCCGTCAGCGGCTCGCCGGTCTCTGCCTTGTAGATTTTCGACAAGTAAACAGGATGCAGATGGACGTGATCCGCAATAGCCGGCAGCGATACATCCTTCGCCAGATTGGCATCGATAAATGACCGGACCGCGCGAACAATCGTACTATGGTTATCTTTCAGCTCCTGATCGGCATCCTCGCGGATACCCTGCAGGATCCGGATCGACCATTCCATCAGCTGCGCCGCCGTGGTGTAAGCCGGAGCATGGAAGAACTTGAGTGCCTCAGGCGAAAGAACGGAGGACAACAGCTTGCCGTTCTTGTGAATAATATACGAGAACGCACCGGCCAGCACATGATAAGCTTCAATCAGCTGTTCCGACATATCCTGTTCGCCGCCCGTCTCCAGCATATCGCGGAAAATATGCCGGATCTTCGTCTCGACGTCGTCGAACCGGCCGGCATCGAGAAGGCTGATCAGGGTAGGCGGCTCGTATAAGGACCAGACCGTATTCATCGGGCTGGAATCCAAGGCTTCCTGCGTGGTCACAAACAACCCTTTTCCGTGGCCCATCTTCCGGCGCATGGAGGTAACGGCATGCTCATAGATTTCCTTCACTTGTCCCGGAAACGTTCCTTGGCCCCCTACGAGTACCGAAATAGCCCCCTTGAGATAGTTCTGCACATTGGTCTGAATTTGCGCGGCGTAGCGCTCGAGCAAGGACCGGGCTTCCATATCGGCAACTGCCGTATTCTTGGGTTTGACGATTAATACGATGTAATCATGAGCATCCCGGGCATGCCAGATATGATAGTCATTTTGCATGATTTCACTCGTTATATTGCAAATCGCGTACTCCATCAGCGCGGAATCCTGTCCCGGCATTTCGGCAAAACGCTCCTCCATCCGGATCAGCATCATGCACACCCCATCGTCCTCCGCAAAAGGAAGCTCCAGAAGCGCCAGCTTGTCCGCCAACGCAGATTGATTGCTGCCTCTCAGCAGCTCATTTAGGGTATTGGCCCTCAGCAAAGGAAGGTTCTCGTTCAAGGTGTACAAGGTTTTCCGGTAGGAGGCAACCTCTTCCCATTTCTCCTTGATTTGTTTCACAACGCGCTCAACCGAATCGATCAGATCCTCGTCGCTGACCGGCTTCAGCAGATAGTCAAACGTATTCTGAGCGATCGCTTGTTTGGCATAATCGAAATCGGCATATCCGGTGAGCAAAATAGTCCGGACATGCGGCCATTTGCTATTAATCGCCGTAATGAGCTCTATGCCGGACATCCCCGGCATTTTGATATCGGTAATCACGATATCGATCGCATGGTCTTCCATGATTTGCAGGGCTATCGGCCCGGATAAGGCTTCGTGAACAACGCTAATGCCGCATTCTTCCCAAGGAATCGTCTCGGCAAGGGTCTCGACAACGGACCGTTCATCGTCTACAAGCAAGAGCTGTAACATGCTGCTTCACCTACTCTATTGTTTTGTCACTCCAGGTAATAGTCGTCTTGATTCCCCCCAAGTCTGAGCGGGTATAAGACAAGCCGGCTCCTTCTCCAAACAGATAGATCAATCTTTGATGCACATTCCAAGTCCCGCAGCCCATATTGTCGTCAAGCGGCTTGGTTAAGCTGAGCTGCAGCTTCTGAATTTCCTCGTCTGTCATGCCAATCCCGCTGTCCTCCACGACTAACCGATACATCCCGTCCTCCGCATAACCGCGGATCCGGATCTCGCCGTTCTCCGCCTGCGGCTCCAATCCGTGGACAATGGCATTTTCGACAATCGGCTGCAAGGTTAACCGCGAGATCGTTTTGTTCATCAGTTCATCCGGCACCTCAATCGCAAACCGCATCCGTTCAAGCCGGAGAGACTGGATTTCCAGGTAATTCGTGACCATGCTGAGCTCCTCGCGGATCGTCGCCACGTCGTTTTCCGACCTTGTAATATAGCGGAAATAATCCCCAAGATTCAACGCCATCGCTACAACGGCTTTTTCGTTTTTCATCCGCGCCATGTTTTTGATATAGAACAGGCAGTTGTACAGAAAATGCGGATTGATCTGGGATTGCAAATGCTTCAGCGTTGCTTCGCGCCTCCGCAGCTTCTCCTCGTATACGTTCTCGATCAGCTCCTGGATCCGCTGGGCCATAATGTTGAACCGTCCGAGCAACAAGCTGAATTCATTCGTGCCGGAATGGCTTAGCCGGACCGAGAAATCGCCGGAAGACAGCCGCTTGGTGCCCCGGACAAGCTGGAGCAGAGGGACTTGCACGCTTCGGTAAATAACGAAGATAACGGCGATACTCATGACGAGCAGGACGGCAATCGACGTGTAGAACAAGTTCCGGCTGTTCGTAATCGGACTCAAAATCTGCTGCATCGGAACATAATCGACATAATACCACTTCAGGCTATCCGACTTGATGTAAGAGACGTAATACTCGGTATTGTCCAGCTTCGTACGGAAGCCTCCCCGCTCCCCGAGCTTCGATGATTTCAGCTTCTCCGAGAGAAGATCGATCTTCGCGGAGTTGGCGGAATGATTGCGGATCGATCCCTGCTCCGGATTAAACAGGAACGGATCGCCGCTGTTGTTCACTTTGTTTTCGTCCAGCATGGTCGTCACGTGATTGATCGGGAAGCTGATCTTCGTAATGAGCCTCGCGCTGCGCGGATTGGACATCGCGGTCGTTGGTTCGGTGGCATACCAGACAAAGCTGTCGCCCGTATACTCCCAGGATTTGAGGAACGGCTTCGTAAAAGCATCCTCCCGGTACGTGATCGTATTGTAATATTCCGTGGACAAGGCGTCTCCCGTACGCGGGAAAAACAACGTAATGGTGGAATGCCACTTGCTGGCGGCGTTGTACAGATTCATTTTTTCCAGAATGGCTACGCTCAGCTTTACCCGTTCATAAGGCTGCTCCCGGAAGTCAGGACGCTGGTACTCCTGAATGCTGGAGTCCTGCCCAATCGATACGCCGTAGAGGGATAACTGATAAATATTCGACTCGACCTGGGCAGCGAAGGAAGACAAGCGATTCGTTGTGCCGCTCTGGATTTCGTTCTCGATGACGCGCACGCTTTCCCGGTTGGAATAGGTGTACAGGGATAGAACCGGGATAAGCAGGAGCAGGACGAGAAGGGAGATTTTCGTGAAAACATTGAACCGCAGCAGCAAGATGATGCCCCCTTCAGATAGTTAAAATATCAATATCGTTGTTGCAATATTAGGATATAGATCACAAATCCCCGTTGCTATAATCGTTATATTACAAGGTCAGGACGACCTAGAAAAGCACAAATTTGTCTGAACATGGAGGATACCGCGGTGAAAGAAACAGCTTTACAGCTACCTGCACAACAAGAAAAACGCCGTGTTTCAAGGAAAAGCTGGAACATGAAACGCAATTGGCCCCTGCACGTGATGCTCCTGCCGGCGCTTGTTCTCGTCATTATTTTCCAGTACATTCCGATGGCCGGAATCGTAATCGCGTTCCAGGATTTCAAGCCTTGGAAAGGGTTAACCGGATCTGAATGGGTCGGCCTAGACAACTTCCGGTTTCTGTTCAAGTATCCGGATATCGGTCAGGTGATTTGGAATACGCTTGTCATCGCTTTTTTCAAAATGGCAGCCGGACTTATCGTTCCGTTCCTGTTCGCCATTCTGCTTAACGAGGTCAGGCTGATGGCCTTCAAACGGTTTACGCAGACGCTTGTCTATCTGCCGCATTTCCTGTCCTGGGTTATTCTCGGGGGCATTCTGCTCGATATTCTCGCTCCGGACGGGGGACTCGTGAATAAAGCCGTAACGGCGCTGGGATTTGAACCGGTCTTCTTCCTCGGGGACAACAACTGGTTCCGCTTCACGCTTATTGTCAGCGACGTCTGGAAGGAATTCGGCTTCGGAACAATCGTCTTCCTGGCGGCGCTGGCGGGGATCAATCCGGCGCTTTACGAAGCGGCGGAGGTGGACGGGGCGTCAAGGCTGAAGCAGACCATTCACATTACGATGCCGGCGCTGATGCCGATCACCATCGTGCTTGGAACCTTGTCGATCGGCAATATTTTGAATGCCGGGTTTGATCAGGTGTTTAACCTGTACAACCCTCTCGTGATGGAGAAGGGAGATATTATCGACACCTTCGTTTATAGGCTGGGGATATTAAACGGGAAAATGAGCTTCGCCACAACGGTTGGATTGTTCAAATCCGTCGTAGCGACGATTCTCATCGCGACATCTTACCGGTTGGCCTATAAATTTGCGAATTATCGCGTCTTCTAAGGAGGTTCTACTTTTGTACCACAAAACGTTAGGCTACAAAATTTTCAGCATCGGCAACTATGTGTTTCTTGGCCTTTTGTCGCTTCTATGCATCTTGCCTATTATTCATATTCTGGCTGTATCGTTCAGCAGCATGGCGCCTGCCTCGTCCAATCTCGTAGGCTTCTGGCCGATCGGCTTTACGACGGATGCTTACGAGAAAACGTTCGGCAATTCCAATTTCCTGAACTCGCTTGGCGTTTCGGTAATGAGAACCGTATTATCCACGGTAATCGGCATGGCTCTCTGCCTGATGACCGCTTATCCGCTGTCGAAGGAGGATCTTCATTTCCGGGGCCGCACGATGTATGTCTGGATCTTTGTCTTTACCATTTTGTTCAGCGGAGGCTTGATCCCAAGCTATATCCTGGTTCAAAAGATCGGACTGATGGATTCCATCTGGGCGTTAGTGCTGCCCGGCGCGGTGTCGGTATGGAACGTCATACTGATGCTGAACTTTTTCAGAGGCCTGCCGAAGGAGCTGGAGGAAGCGGCTTATCTGGACGGGGCGGGACAACTGAAGACGCTGGTGCTGGTATTTATACCGCTGTCGATGCCGTCCATCGCGACTTTGTCGCTGTTCACGATGGTTTATCAATGGAACTCCTGGTTCGACGGGATGATCTATATGCGGGATATCAAGGATTATCCGCTGGCGTCGCTCCTCCAGACGATTATCGTCCAGCAGGATTTCAGCAAGATCAACGTCGATCCGAAGCAGCTCGAGAACATTTCGCAGCGTACGGTACGGGCCGCGCAAATTTTTATCGGCGCGCTTCCGATTTTGCTCGTTTATCCGTTTCTGCAGCGGTTCTTTGTTAAAGGGATGGTCATCGGCGCGGTAAAAGAGTAGCGATAGGCAAAGGAGGGGCCGCTTGATGCGGCCCCGACCATGTAAACCATTGGGGAGGTAACTATGTTAAAGAAGAGATTATCGCAATTAACGGCCTGCAGTCTGCTGGCAGCCACTCTTAGCCCGCTTGTTGGAGGGACAGCGATTCATGCCTCGGAAGCGGCTGGGGCAACTTCGTTTAAGGATCTGGGGGGACATTGGGCGGAATCCGCCGTCAATCGCATGGTTTCGTTTGGTATTGTAAGCGGTTACGAAAATGGCGCGTTTAAGCCTGGCTCGCCAATCAGCCGTGCCGAGTTTATTGCCATGCTGGACCGCATATTTGGATTCGCCGGACAAGAAGAAGCCGGATTCCAGGATGTATCGCCGGATGCCTGGTATTCCGACGCGGTGAAGAGATCAAGCGGTTCCGGCATTGTTCAAGGCGTGGACGCGAAGCATTTTGCTCCAAACGCCAGCATTACGCGGGAAGATGCGGCGGTCATGATTGACCGGGCGTTCGAGCTCTCGACGGGTTCGGAATCCGAAACGCAGCTTCAGCAGTTCAAGGATTTAGCGGATGTTTCCGGCTATGCCAAGAAAGCGCTTACTTACTTGGCGAGCGAAAAACATATAAAAGGCTATAACGGCAAGCTTCAGCCGAAGTCGCCGATTACGCGCGCCGAATCGGCCGTGCTTTTGTCCGGCATGATCGGGGATTTGGTTGCAAAGCCGGGCAAGTACGACGCTGCGCAAGTGGAAGGCAATCTCATTATTCGCTCCACGGATGTTACTGTCGACCGTACGGCGGTGTACGGAAACCTGCTGCTTGCCGAAGGGATTAAAGAAGGCGATGCGACGCTTAAGGGCGTAACCGTTACGGGCAAGACCGTTATTAAGGGCGGCGGAAGCCATTCGGTTGTTTTTGACGGCGCCAAGCTGAAGGATGTGCTCATTAACAAGCCAGGCGGAGCGGTCCGCGTTGTTTTCTCAAACGGAACGACGGCGGATCAGGTCCTTATCCAGCATCCGACGGACTTCGAATGGTCGGCGGATAGCCGCGTAGGAAACCTTCAGGTCCAGTCCGGCGGCGTGACGGTGAATGACAAAGCCATGCCGGCAGGCACGAAAACCACCCTTGGTACGGGTTCTGAGGGAACAACCAATCCTCCGGCAACCAACCCGCCGGAAGCCTCCGGGGAGAAGCCCGTGCCGCCTACAACGATAGCGGATAACGAGTGGAAGCTCGTATGGAATGACGAATTCAACCAATCAACGATTGATTCAAGCAAGTGGACGGTTCAAGATACCGGCGTTGTTTACAATAACGAGCTTGAGTACTACAAACCGGATAATGCGGTCATTGAACGGGATGGCGACCGCAGCGTCCTGAGCATTAAAGCGAAGAAAGAAGAACATAAAGGCAGCCATTACACCTCCGCGAAGCTCATCACCAAGGAAAAAGGCGACTGGACCTACGGCAAAGTGGTTGTCCGCGCCAAGCTTCCGGTTCAGCAGGGGATGTGGCCGGCGATTTGGCTGCTGCCAACCGATGAAGCCCATTACGGCGGCTGGCCGGCTTCCGGCGAAATTGATCTGATGGAGCTGATTGGCGGGGCGAACAAGAACCGCGTCTTCGGTACCCTTCATTACGACAGCGTACAGGCGGACGGCTCGCATGGCTCCGACCAAAGCAGCCATGTATTGCCGGAGGGCAAGACCTATGCCGACGACTACCATGATTTTCAGCTGGAATGGCTGCCGGGCGTAATCCGTTTCTATGTCGACGGCCAGCTTTATCATGAAGTGAGAGACTGGAAAACCAAAGGCCCGGGGCAGCCGGAATATTATACGTACCCCGCGCCGTTTGACCGCCCGTTCTATCTCATTTTGAATCTGGCGGTTGGCGGTGATTGGCCGGGTTCGCCAAACGGCGATTTTACGGCTGATCAAATGAATGTCGACTTCGTAAGGGTGTATGAATACAAGAACCTGGACAGCTGGGAGGATGTAACGGGCAATCCGCCGGAGCCGTCCCCCAAGCGCGAACCGCAGGCTGACGGCAATCTGTTGTATAACGAAAAGTTTACGCAGTCAACGGATGCAAACGGCGTGCCGCAGGATTGGCAGTTCCTTCTTAACGCCGGCGGTTCAGGCCAAGCGGCCGTCGTGGACGATGCTTCCAAAGGAAAAGCGGCAAAGATCGCAATCGATAACGGCGGTACGGAGATTTACTCCGTTCAGCTGACGCAAATGCCGGTATATTTGCAGAAGGGCAAAAAGTATAAGGTCACGTATGAGGCAAAAGCCGACGAGGCCCGCACGATAATGTCGAAGGTAAATCAGTTCGAGAAGAGCTGGAAAAATTATTCCGGCGAGCAATACGGCAATCTGACAACCCAATGGCAGTCTTATGAATATACGTTCGACATGCTGGAGAGCACGGACAACAATGCGAGATTCGAGTTTAATCTTGGGAAAAACGCGGCGGCCGTCTATATTGCAAACGTGAAGCTGGTTGAGATCGGCGATGCCTCCCCGCAGCCGGAGGTGCCGGGTGAACGGACCGCGCTGGCGGACGGCAATCTGATCTATAACGGTACGTTTGATCAAGGAAGAGACCGTCTTGCTTTTTGGACCAAGTCCGTTGCTCCGGGTGCGGAAGCTGCGGTCAGCGTGAATAACTTCCTTGCGTTTCCGATTTATGAGCGGCAGCTGGTTGTTGATGTGAAGGATGGTGGCACGAATGCGGAAGCCGTAACGGTCTCCCAGCCTGGGCTGGCGCTTGCAGGGAACAGCGAATACGGCATTTCTTTTGAGGCCAAGGCCGATGCGCCGCGGAGTATGATGGTTGAACTGGCAGGCGATCATTCCGCTACCTACCCTGGCGGCAACGCCGTATCGCTTGGCACTAAGCTGCAAACCTACTCGCTGGAAGCGGTATTGGGGGATGGCGCGGATACGGCGGAAGCTGAGCTGAAGCTGCTGTTCGGCGGCGAGAGCGGTACGGTCTATGTCGACAACGTCCGGCTGGTGAAGCGCGGCGAGCCGATTACGGTAGCGGGCTATACTCATATTCCGGCAGCAAACGCATGGGAGATGCAGGGGCTGCAGCTCGAAAATGCAAGCGAAGGCGGCAAAAACGTCGCTTACATGGATGAAGGCGATACGCTCAAGTACAAAATCGGCGTAACCCGTTCCGCTGAATACCAGTTCTCGGCCAGAGTGGCAAGCGGTCAGGAGCAGTCGCAAATCCGCCTGCGGATCAAAGACGAGAATGGTTCCGTTGTCTCGCAGTCGAGTTATGAATTCGGCAATACCGGCGGCTGGCAGACCTATCAGACCGTCTATATGAGACCTGCCGCGCTGGAAGCGGGACATGACTATTACGTGGAATTCCAAGGCTACGACTACAATGCGCTTTGGGTAGATCTGTCGCCTAACTTGGTTCAGAACGGCGGATTCGATACGAATCTTAACGGCTGGAATCTGAATGCGGGAGATTCGGCGACGATGAGCCGCTCGGATGAAGGAAGCCTGATTGCGGCGCTTCCCGGAACAAGCGCGAATTGGTGGGACGCTACGCTTCAGCAGGAGCAGCTTAAGATCGAGAAGGGCAAGTCTTACAGGCTGGAGTTTGATGCTTCCGCTTCTACCGAGAAAGCCGTGCAGGTTGTTGTCTCGCAGAGCAGCGGCGATTTCGCCAAATATTTGGAGGACACCGCCCAGCTTTCCGCAGACCGCAAGCATTACGCGTACTCTTTTGCAATGGCCGGCGATTCCGATCCTTCGTCCGTGCTGGTGTTCGGGCTGGGCAATCCGGCGGGCGCCGCAGGCGGGCATTCGGTAACGTTCGATAACGTACTGCTCTACGAGGTTAATGCTTCCGCGGAGAGCGGCGGCCAGCCTACGAACGTCAATCTGCTGCAAAACGGCAATTTCGCGAACGGCCTCGCTGGCTGGTTCTCTTATACGGCGGCTCCGGGCGAGCTTGCGATCGGGGCTAACAACGGAAAGCTGGAGGCTTCGATCGGCGCGGCGGGCGATAACCCTTGGGACCGCCAGGTTATTCAGGAAGGCTTCGCTATTCAGCAGGGAAGCAAGTATGCGTTTAGCTTCAAAGCGAAAGCCAGCACGGCAAGGAAGCTGGGGCTTGGCATCGGGTGGGTAGATGTGCCGGCAGGTTATGCTTGGCATGGCTATTACGGACAGCAGGTGGATTTGACGGAAGAGGAGCAGACCTTTACGTTCACCTTTGACGTGACCGATCAGGGGTATAATACGTCCCGCATCTCCTTCGATATGGGCAATATCGCAGGCGGCAACGCCGGTAACGCGACGATTACGATCTCGGACGTTAGCTTGGTCAATCTGGGGCCGATTTAACGCCATTTTATAGATCGAAAGCTTGGTGCTGGGGGAGGGGATAAGCGGAGGCGGCAGGCAATTACAAGGCACGATAAAATCCGGAGGTGTTCCATGAAAAAGAAAGCATCCCTTCTTATGGCCGGTTCGGCGATTGTATCGATGTTGTTTGTCTCAAGCTCTTACGGGGCTACGGAATTTTGGGAGCCTTTGACGTATTATAATCCCGCTACCTGGCAGAAGGCGGACGGCTACTCGAACGGCGGCATGTTCAACTGTACCTGGCGGGCGAACAACGTAAGCTTCACAAGCGACGGGCATTTGAAGCTGGGCTTGACCAGCTCCGCCTACAACGTGTTTGACTGCGCCGAGTACCGTTCCGTCTACAAATACGGTTACGGTCTGTACGAGGTCAGCATGAAGCCGGCGAAAAATACGGGTATCGTCTCTTCCTTCTTCACTTATACCGGTCCGGCCGACGGTACGCCATGGGATGAGATCGACATTGAATTCCTTGGCAAGGATACGACCAAAGTACAGTTCAACTACTTCACGAACGGCGTTGGCGGCCATGAAAAAATCGTTGATCTCGGCTTTGATGCGTCGCAGGGCTTCCATACTTACGCGTTCAATTGGCAAGCCGGGTCAATCAAATGGTACGTGGACGGGGTACTGAAGCATACGGCAACCTCCAACATCCCAAGCAATCCCGGCAAAATCATGATGAATATCTGGAACGGCACGGGAGTCGACAGCTGGCTCGGAGCCTACAACGGCGCCAATCCGCTTTATGCCGAGTACGATTGGATGAAATATACGAGCAACTAGTTTGGCGTAACGGTACAGGGGAACCTGTACCGTTTTTTTCTTGCTTCGGTCTGTCTGTCCCTAGCCCCTCAGGGGATATATTCCAACTGACACGGAGAGCTGGTTACAGTAAAATTTTAAGGATGCATATTCAATTTCCAACATCCTAAAGAAGTGCAATCGATGTTGCAATCTTAGTATAGAACGGGGTTGCCCTACTCCTTAATATAAGTCCTGTAAGCCAATACATTGCACTGGGGGAAATGCAGTTGAAGGAACAAAAGAGAAAGTTGCTGCCGACCATGGTACTTGCGGGAGTGATCTCCCTTACGGCGATTACAAGCGCATGCGGCAACAATAACAATGCACCGGACAATGCGAATGCGGGCAAAGAGCCAAGCAACACGGCTGCCGCTGGGAACACGAATGCGGGCGCGGAAGCAAAAGACGTCAAATTCGATCCTCCGATTACGATTACTTATTTGCGTCCATGGGGCCCGGATGTCAAATTCAAATCGGGCGAAGACCAGGACAATAACGTTCATACGAAATGGGCGCTTGATAAATTCGGCATTCAGCTCAAGAATCAGTGGATTGCTCCTTCCACGAATAATGCCTTTGAAACGAAGCTTCGCTTGTCTCTGGCAACAAACGAAAAAATGCCGGATATTATTTCGTACCGCGGTGACTTCACGCTGGTAAGAGAGCTGATTGATTCCGGCCGCTTCGTTGATGCAGGCGAGCTGTTCGACAAATATGCGAGCCAGGTATGGAAGGATGCGATGAACGAGGATCCAACCGTATGGTACCCGTACATGGAGGACGGCAAGCGAATTGGCATACCGATTCTGGATTACGCTTACAATGGCGACCCGGTTATGTGGATCCGCGAGGATTGGATGCAGAAGCTTGGACTGCCCGCGCCAAAGACATTGGATGATCTCGAAAAAGTGATGGACGCCTTCACGAACCAGGATCCGGACGGCAACGGCAAGAAGGATACTTACGGTCTCGCAATCGGCTTCAAGAACTGGATTAATACATGGATGTCGGACGCGGGCTGGATCTTTGGCGCTTACGGCACAATGCCTAACCAATGGAACAAAACCGCGGACGGCAAGCTCGAATACGGCTCCGTAACCGAAGGCTCCAAGAAGGCGCTGGCCACGCTTCAAAGCTGGATGAGCAAAGGCTATCTGCCAACCGAAGCGGGTCTCTATGACGAGACGAAAGCGGCGGAAGACTTCACGGCGGGCAAAGCGGGTATCGTTGTTGGTCCTCACTGGATGCCGGCATGGCCGCTGGAAGACGTGAAGAAGAACAATAAAGACGCACAGTATAAAGCCTATCCGCTGCCAGCGGGACCAGACGGCAAAGTGGGACGTCACGGTACGTCGAACTCCAACGGCGTTGTCTTGATTAATGCCGAGATGGAGCATCCGGAAGCGTTCTTCGCTTACCAGAATTACCTGTTCGAGCAATACGCGAATCCGCAGGCTGGCGGAGAATTCGAGAACGGTCTTGCCGAAGGCTACGACTGGGTTATGGTAGACGGCCAGGTGAAGACGGACGCGGCAAGCACGGGCGGTTACGCACCTGAGAAATATACGCTGACGTTTGACGGCGCGCGTATTCCAAGCTTGAACATGCAAGTGCTGTCGAAGCTGGCGAACGGCGAAGAAGCGACTACTCCATTCGAGAAGAAGCTTAAGCTGAGCTCACCGCAGCCTCTCCTGGAAGCAGCTAAGATTGTACAGGAGCAGAAGGATTCCGTTCTGCCTCAAATGTTCACGGGGGCTCCGACCAAGACCATGCAGACAAGCAACGATATTCTGGGCAAGATGGAGAAGGATACCTTCTCGCAAATCATCTACGGCAAAGCTCCGGTTGATTCCTTCGACAAATTCGTGGAGAAGTGGAAATCCTCCGGCGGCGATAAAATCACCCAGGAAGTAAACGAGTGGTACCAATCCGTCAGCGGCGGAACAAAATAAGTAAAATAAGTAAAAGACCGCCTCTCATATGTAGAGGCGGTTTTAGTTTTCCGCTCCCCCCTCTAATAGAGCAGGGTTCTTTGCGGCGTAACGCCCGAAAGGGCGCTCGAAGCTGGACGAAGCGGGCAGGCACGGAGCAAGTGAGGGCTCTTGAGAAGCGTAGCGCTCGCCTTTGTTTTCAAAGTTTAACCTTAGACCAAAATAAAATTGGAAACTTTGAAAACAACAGCGATCGAAAGAGCATTCACTTGCGTAGTGCCAGCCATTAGCGTAGTCCCCGCCCTTCAGCAACCACCAGTTACCCGCAACAACCAACTCTTTTTTATGTTATAGTATTGGTTATTTAAAACGACTTACGCAAAATGACGGGGGAGCTTCACATGGTATGGAACTGGTTTATACGGAAAAGCAGCGTGCAGAATAAGTTTCTGATCGCTTCGCTGGTGCTGATCATTATACCGCTGGGACTGTTCGGGATAATCTCGCTGCAAATCTCGAAGGACTCCATTACCTCGCAGGTAAGCCAGTCGAACCTGAAGATGCTGGGGCAGATTGCGGATAAAACCGACCGGATGCTGGATGACATTATCGCGGTGTCGAACCAGTTCTTCCTCAGTACCGAGGTGAACCACGCGTTTACGCAAGCCTTTGATCCAAGCAGCTACGAATATGCCATGCAGAGGGCTTCCTTCGATCAGATGTTTTCCAATTCCATTTATTCGTTTAACCGGATCAGCTTTCAAGTGCTGCTGAGAGGGCTTAACGGCTTTGAATTCCCGGGCAGCGGCATGGAGGAGACGTTGTCTCAGCCGGTCGGCTCGTATTCGGACAAGGAGTGGTACCGCGCCGCCGTCTACGGTCAGGGTCAGATTATCTGGGTAACCGAGCCGATGCCGGAGCTGACGGGAGTAGACCGGGGGGCAGCATTTTACGGCGTACGGATCAGCAAACGGTTTGAAAGCGGTTCACCTACGGGTATTGTAGCGGTCAGCGTCGACGAAAGCTCGATTAACGACTTATATAGCAGCGCGCTGGATAAAGCGCAGGAGATCGAGATCGTAGACGCAAACGGGAGGATCATCTCCTCCGGCCATAAAGACCAGATTCGTCAGTCGCTGGCCGACCGGCCGTATTATTATAAAATCCGGGATTACGATTCCGGTTATTTCAGGGCTGAGGAAGGCGGGAAGGAGCAGCTTATCTCTTTCCAGACGATTGGCAAGACGAATTGGAAGCTGATTTCGTACACCCCTACGGCGACGGTATTGTCCAGCATCAACCAGCTCCAGAAGATCGTTATTCTGGTATTTGCGGGTGTCGTGCTGCTTGCGTATGCGGCCTCTTATTTTATGGCAAGGCGTCTTGCCGTGCCGATCAAGAGATTGTATAACCATTTTGGACGGGTGGAGCTTGGCGATTTGTCGGTCCGTCTTCCCGTTAACTCGGAGGATGAGATTGGGCATTTGACGAGAAAGTTCAACCGCATGCTCGAACGGATTCAGGAGCTGCTGGAAAATATCCAGCTGGAGCAGGAACGCAAAAGACATGCGGAGCTCCAGGCGCTGCAGTCGCAGATCAACCCGCATTTCCTGTACAATACGCTTGCTTCGATCCGTTTCATGCTTGTAAAGCATAAGCCGGAGACGATTGATTCGGTTATCGTAGCGCTGGTGAAGCTGCTGAAGCAATCGATTTCGAAGCAGGACGAGCTTATTCCGATCGGGGAGGAGCTCGAGATGGTCCGGAATTATTTATACATTCAGCAAATAAGGCAAGGAGACCGGATGGAAGTCCGGTACGAGCTCGAAGAGGAGCTTTACGAATACAAGACCATCAAGCTTATTTTGCAGCCGCTGATCGAGAATGCGATATTCCATGGCCTGGAACGCAAGGGAGAGGGACTGCGGCGGCTGGTCGTGAGAGGGTATATGGAACGAACCGATATTTGTTTTGAGATCGAGGATAACGGGGTCGGGATGGATCTTGGGGATATGGAATCCAAGTCAGCGGGAGAGCAAGACGGAAAGCTGGTTCACCGCGGAGGCTACCGGAACGTTCACGAACGGCTTCAGCTTAATTTTGGCGAGAATTATGGAATCAGCATGCAATCGCAAGCCGGGGCGGGAACGACGGTCCTCGTCCGGATACCCGCTATACACAAATGGGAGGAGGTGCGGACAAGATGAATATTCTCATTGTGGATGATGAACCGATGATCAGGGAATGGTTCCAGATGACGGTGGAGCGGACGGGCGGCGATTACCGGATAGCGGGCGAAGCCTCAAACGGCGAGGATGCTTTAACCTTTTGCCGGGCCAACCCGGTTGATCTTGTCGTTACGGATATAAAAATGCCGGGAATGAACGGAATTGACCTGATTAAGGCTCTAAAAGAAGAAATGCCGCATATCCGCTCTGTCGTCTTCAGCTCGTACAGCGAGTTCCAATTCGCGGCGGAAGCGCTGAAGTTTGGGGCAAGCGAATATATTTTGAAGGCGGAAATTACGCTGGCCGGATTGGAAGAGATTTTGCAGAAGATCAAGAAGGATATTGACCTGGATCAACGGGCGGCCAGTGAGATAAACGCGCTTAGATACAGCTTGAACGAAAGTCAGATTACGCTGCGCAATGCTTATTTCCGCGAACTCTTGGAGGGAGGAAGGGAGGCAGCGAATGGATTCGCCGAGAGATTGGAGCGCCTGCATATTGGGTTGTCCGAGAAGCATCTTGCCTTGCTTGTTGTGGGAATTGTACAAGGCCCGGAGCCGCTGCGGATCCGGGAGGAAGGGCTGCTGCAAAACGCGGTCATTAACATTCTGGACGAGACGCTGCATCATGAGCTGGGGAACGGCTGCTCCTTCCTCTACAAGCCTAATCTATATATCATGCTTTGCAATTCGGTTCACACGGGATTAAAGTCGCAGCGCGAATCGCTGCTTGTGCTGGCAAGCCGGGCAAGCGAGCATTTGCAGCGGTTTGTCGGGGCCAATGCCGTGATCGGAATCAGCCATATGTACAGCAGGCTGTCTTATTTGCCGGAGCAGCTGTCCGAAGCGCTTGCGGCAGCGGACCGTCATTTATTTTACGGCGATCCCGGCATTGCCTGGTATGAAGACAACGGCAGCGCAGCCAGCGCGTCCTACAACAGCACCGGCTCTGGCTGGACGTCAGCCTTTCAAGGCTATTTGGAAAACGGGCTGACGGCTAGAGCCGGCTCATTTCTCGAGAAGATCATGGACGAGATGGAGACGGAGAGGCAGTTGTCCGCCAAGCAGGCCAGGTCGCTGCTGCTGGAGCTGATCTATATCGCGGTTAACCGCGGCCGAACGGTAGGCGTTCCGACGGAACAACTGGAGAACCTCTATATTGACGCCCATGTGGAGGTACAGCGGTATGCAACGTTCCGCGAGTTGTCCGGCTGGGCGAGAAGCGTTTTTCACCAGATCATGGACCGGATCAGCGCGCGGCGTCCGCAATATGGGGAAGCGGTTGAGCGGGCATGCGAATATATTACGCTGCATTATGCGGAAGATCTGATGCTGCAGGACATCGCGGACCATGTTCATCTGAGCCGGACGTACATCAGTGAATTGTTCAAGAAAGAAACGGGCATGAATTATAACGAGTACCTGATGCAGGTGCGGATGGAAAAAGCCAAGGAGCTACTGAAACGGCAGACGCTGAAGGTTGCCGATGCCGCGGCGCTTGTCGGTTATTCGAATACAAGCTATTTCATCAAGCTGTTTAAGAACTACACGGGCTTGTCCCCGTCCGAATATATGGAGCAGCAGCGAAGCGTCTAAATAAATACCGATCCTGCAAACATCGCGATAACGCGGTGTTTTTTTATGAATTCCAAGAATAACCGAACAGAGTAGTATGGAATCCGAATATTTTGCTAGTCCCTTAAGGCAGAGGAGCAAGGCAGCTCTTTATTCCTGTACTTTTGTGCTGAAAGACCGGAATATGGCGTCACTGGGGGGCTCTGCAATTCTTTATACTTCACAGTAGATTCAACAAAGGGAGGTCATAGGAGATATGAAAAGAAGAAAAAGCATCATGACGGCGCTATGCGTGACGGTGCTGGCCAGCGTTGCGCTAACCGCATGCGGCAGCAACTCCACCGAGCAGCTGAACCCTAAGGACAACGGTTCTTCCGGCGGCAGCAAGACGCTGACATTCTGGCGGGCAGGCACGGACGCGCCGGAGAAAGCGTATTGGACGCGCGTTATTCAGGAGTTTGAAGCCAGCCATCCGGGCGTGAAGGTGAACTACAGCGAGGTTCCGTTCGGCAACGATATGGAAACAAAGCTGAATGCCGCTTATGCCAGCGGTACCGCGCCGGATGTGCTGTCCTATACACTGGCATCGGTTGCCCAGCGGGCAAACCTTGGCCAATATGAACCGCTTGACGCTTATACGGACAAGTGGGATGGCAAAAGCGACATGATGGAAAGCGTGCTGAACACCGGCACGTATAAAGGCAAGGTTTACGGCCTTGGTTTTATTCCCGACCCTCGCGTACTGTTATGGCGCAAAGACCTGTTCGAAGCGGCGGGACTTGATCCCGAGAAGCCGCCGGCAAGCTGGGAAGAGCTTGCGAAGGATGCGGAACTGTTGACGAAGAAAGACGGCAATACAACGGTGATGGCGGGTCTCGCTATTCCGACGGCTAACGCCTGGACCTTCTGGCAGTCGTTTGTCCTGCAGAACGGCGGCAAAATCATCGATGCGGATAAGAACGAGCCGCTCTTTGATTCTCCGGAATCGATTGAAGCAACGCAGTATATCGTGGATCTGGTGAAAAAAGGCGTAACGATTCCGAACGACTCGGCGAAATCCAACGAGAATCTGTTCCCGAACGGCAAAGCCGCAATCGCGTATGACAGCCCGGCTGCCTACGTCAACACGCAGAAGGATCATCCGGAGCTGGCCGGCAAAATCGGCGTATCCGGTCCAATCGAGCGCAAAACAAAAGCAACCTTCGCCGGTATGCGCCTGCTCTTCATGAGCTCGCAAAGCAAGCAGAAGGATCTGGCGTTTGAATTCATGCAAACCGTCATGTCCAAGGAAGAGACCTGGAACCGTTACAAGGAGCTTGGCACGCCGGTTGTCCTGAACTCGCTCAAGGATGATTACATTAAAGACAAACCGGAAATGAACCAGGCGGTATTTGACGCGGTATCCTACGGGGAAGGCGCCGCAAAGGTTACTTACTCCAGCAAGATGTACGAGATCATCAGCCAGCATCTTGAAGCAGCCTTCTACAACACGAAAACAGCGGAGCAAGCGATGAAGGATGCGGCCGCAGAGCTGAAAAAAGAGCTTCCAAACCTGATTACCAACTAATTGGCATCCATTTAGCTTATGATAGGCGCCTGCTGCTGCAAGAAGGGCAGGCGCCTTTTTTAAAGGATTTTTCTTAATGAAGGAAGAGAGGTGAGGCGTAATGAATGGCATGAATTCGGCAGCAACCAGCAAGGTGACAACCCGCAAGAGCCGCCGGCGCGCCCCAATCGATAAGGCCGGGTATTTGTTTATTGCTCCGGGCTATCTCGTTTATTTCGCATTTATTTTTATCCCGCTGCTGGTGGGGTTGTATTACAGCTTTACGAATTACAACTTTTACTCGACGCCCGCTTTTGTTGGTTTCGACAACTATGTAAGGCTGTTCCATGACAAGCTGTTTGGCACAGCGGTGTACAACACGTTTATTTATTCCTTGTTTTCGATTTTCCCGCAAATGGCATTAGGCCTCTTGCTCGCGGTACTGCTGAACGGAAAGCTGAGAGGCCGCCTGTTCGCCCGTGTCAGCGTTTATATTCCGAACGTAACCTCCATGGTTGCGGTATCGATGATCTGGTTGTGGATTTACGATCCGTCCCTCGGAATTTTGAACCGCGTGCTGAAAACGTTTGGCCTTGCCCCGGTGCAATGGCTGTACGATCCAAGCACGGCGATGGCCGCTATTATTATGATGGGAATCTGGAAATCCATCGGCTACACGATGATCGTGTATCTGTCCGGTCTGCAGTCCATCCCGGCAAGCCTTTATGAAGCCGCGCATATGGATGGCGCAACAAAAGTCCGGCAGTTTTTTGCCATTACCATTCCGATGCTTAAGCCAACAACGTTCTTTATTCTGGTTATGTCCTGCATCAACTCGTTTATGGTATTTGAGCAGGTCAACATTCTGACCAACGGCGGACCGCTGAACACAACGACAACAATCGTGCATCAGATTTACCTGCGCGGCTTCCAGGATTTCCAGATGGGCTACGCTTCGGCGATGGCGATGGTCCTGTTCGTGATTACGCTGCTTATTACTTTGCTGAACTTCCGTCTCGGAAATAAAGGGAATGACACAGATGTGGATTAGGAGGCGGACCCGTAATGACTAGAAAATGGCCTACCGTAGTTTTTTCAATCGTTATGTTTATCATTGCTTTGCTTATGCTGTTCCCGTTCTTATTAATGGTCGTGACATCATTAAAGACGATGGGCGAGATTCAGTCCCCGACCTTTACGTTTATTCCGAAACATTGGCTATTCGACAATTACTCGGTCGCCATGGGACGAGGCGATTGGCTCCGATATTTCTATAACTCGTTTATCGTAACCGGCGTTACCGTTGTATTCAGCCTGGTGTTTAATTCCATGGCGGGCTTTGCATTTGCGCGGCTGCGTTTCCCGGGCCGGGATGTACTCTTCTTCTCCGTGCTGATCGGCATTATGGTGCCGCCGCAGGCGACGATGATTCCAACCTTCCTGATGATGAAGATGTTCCCGTTCTTTGGGGGCAATAACTGGCAGGGGCAGGACGGATTTGGCTTCATTAACAGCTATACGGGGTTGGTGCTGCCGTTTATTGCGGGCTCCTTCGGGATTTTCCTATGCCGGCAATATTTCTTGAACTTCCCGCGGGCGCTCGACGAGGCGGCGCAGATTGACGGAGCGAATGTCTTCCGCGTATTCTTCCAGATCTATCTGCCGCTTAGCAAGCCGATTCTGGCAACGCTGGCAATATTCAAAACAACGGCAACGTGGAACGATTACATGTGGCCGCTTATTATGACCAACACGGAGCATATGCGGACCGTGCAGCTTGGCCTCACCATTTTCCGCAGCGAGACGAACGTAGAATGGAATTTGCTCATGGCGGCAACTACCTTAGTCGTATTGCCTCTTGTATTATTATTCTTGGCAGCGCAGAAATACTTCGTGCAGGGGATTGTAACAACAGGTCTGAAATAAGGGGTGCTTTCATGCGAACGATTATGATTATGCTCGATACCTTGAACCGAAGAGCTTTATCCGCTTACGACGGAGATGGCGTTCGGACGCCTAATATCGACCGCCTGGCGGAGCAGTCCGTTGTCTTCGACCAGCATTGGTCCGGGTCGCTGCCTTGCATGCCGGCGCGGCGCGATATGCTGACGGGACGGGCAGCTTTTCTGGAAAAGGGCTGGGGCGGCATTGAACCGTTCGACCGTACGCTGCCCGCCGCGTTAAGGGAAGACGGCGTGTTCAGTCACATCGTGACCGACCACTATCATTATTTTGCTACGGGCGGCGAGAATTATTGCCAGTCCTTCTCCACATGGGATTTCCACCGGGGGCAGGAGGATGATCCATGGGTTTCTTCAATTAAAGACTTGCCTGCGCCGGAACGTTATTATGGTCAGGTGCGCGCGCAATGCGAGAAGAACCGTAAGCAGTTTCTTCGCGAAGAGGATTATCCGGGGCCAAGGACCATTCAGGCGGCATGCGACTGGCTGGAGAAAAACGGACGCGAGGACCGGTATTTCCTGACCGTAGAAGCTTTTGACCCGCATGAGCCGTTTGATACGCCTGATCATTATTTGCGGATGTACCAGGACAGCTATGAAGGTCCTGCCTACAGCTGGCCGAAATACGGCACCGTTGACGTACCGCGGGAAGCGCTTGCCCATATTCAGAAACGTTACGCGGCGACTCTTACGATGATCGACCATTGGCTTGGCAAGCTGCTGGATACGATGGAACGGCTGGATATTCTGGACGATACGCTTGTTATTTTTACAACCGACCACGGTTTATTGCTAGGCGAGCATGAACAGACCGGCAAAAACGTCATGCATGTCTATAACGAGCTGGCCCATATTCCGCTCATGATCCGTCTGCCTGAAGGCCGGGCTGCAGGCACTCGCATCCAGGCGCTTACGCAAAATATCGATCTTATGCCTACCGTCCTGGACTATATGGGAGCTTCGATTCCCGATACGGTGCAAGGCGCTTCGCTTCGCGGATTGCTCGAAGGAACGCAGGAGAAGGTGAGGGAAGCGGCTTTGTACGGCTACCACGGGATGTGCGTCAATGTAACGGATGGCCGTTATACGTATATGCGCGCACCGGTCTCGGAGGATAATTATCCTTGTTACGCGTACACGGCTATGCCAACCACCTTCCGTTCCTACCTCGGACGCGTAGCGCCGGAGCGTATTGAAGTGGGCCGGTTCCTGCCTTATACGTCATATCCGGTGTTCAAAATTCCGGAGAGCACGCAAGGGGTAACGTATGCCCGGAATCAATTTGTCATGGAAACGCGGCTATACGATCTTGTTCGGGACGAACATCAGGAGCAACCGCTTCAGGATGAGGCGGCCGAAGCACGGATGATGAAGCTGCTCGTCGCGGGCATGAAGCAGGCGGGAGCACCGGAAGAGCAGTATGTCCGGCTTGGACTAATAGAAAAAGAGTAGAGTAGGTGGCAGTATAAAGTCTTCCGTTAGATTACTAGCGGAAAGCGTTGTACTGCCATTTCTTATTATGGTAGTGTTGAAATAAGAGATTTATAGAAAAGCTAGATTGATCATAGACACTTCTTATACGGAGAGGAAGTTGAAGATGGCACGGGAATCAGATCATAACACGGTAAAATCATGCTGTTCAACCGATCGTTCATCGGTTGTTATTGCCCCAAAGAGCCTGAAGCTGAAAGCAAAGGTTAAACCGGCGGACTCCAAGCCGGATGCTGATCCGGACGCGGCGGGAATGCTGTTTATTCCGGGCGGAACCTTCCTGATGGGAACCGATGATAAGGAAGGCTTTGCGGCAGACGGGGAAGGGCCGGTTCATAGCGTTACCGTAAATAGCTTTTATATGGATGAAACGGCGGTAACGAATGAGCAGTTCGGACGTTTTATTGCGGCAACGGGTTATGTGACCGAAGCCCAGAGGTTCGGCTGGTCTTATGTGTTCCATCTGTTCGTCTCGGAGGCGGAAGCGGCGAAGGTGAAAACGGTGCCGCAGACGGCACCTTGGTGGTACCCGGTAGAAGGCGCGGACTGGAACCATCCGGAAGGACCCGACTCCCATATCGAAGGCCGCGAGGATCATCCGGTTATTCATGTCAGCTGGAATGATGCGATGGCGTATTGCGAGTGGGCGGGCAGACGCCTGCCGACGGAAGCGGAATGGGAATACGCGGGCCGCGGCGGACTTGCGCAGAAGCGTTACCCGTGGGGCGATGAGCTGAAGCAGGGCGGCGAGCATAACTGCAACATCTGGCAGGGCAAATTCCCGGTCAAAAATCATGCCAGCGACGGTTACCTTGGAACAGCCCCGGCCAAGAGCTTCCGGCCAAACGGCTATGGCCTCTATAATATGGCGGGCAATGTATGGGAATGGTGCTCGGACTGGTTCAGCCCGTCCTACTACCAGAGCGGCGAGAACGATAACCCGCTTGGCCCGCGTACCGGAGAAGGGCGCGTCATGCGGGGCGGCTCGTATCTCTGCCATAGCTCCTACTGCAACCGCTACCGGGTAGCGGCGCGCAGCAAGAATACGCCCGACAGCTCCACCGGCAATTGCGGGTTTCGTACGGTGCTGTCAGCACCGCAATAATAATATTAAGGCCTTCTACCAAGCCCGCTGCTTGGTAGAAGGCCTTTCTTTGTTGCCCGATTGCACCTGCTACTTCTCTCTATCCCACCTCACCGACAGGTCACAATCTTATCCATTCAGGTCACCGGATTGGTAGTGAGACTCCCCCTCGAAATCCTACAATGAACTCATGAACCACGGCATACCGGGGTCAACAAACCTACAAGAGTTGATAAAGGGAAGGGAGCTCTCAATGATGTTAAAGAGCAAAAAGATGCTTATCACGCTTAGCTTGCTGGCTGTATCGATGTCGCTCGCCGCATGCGGCGGCAACAATAACGGCAACGGCACAACGGCCAACAATGCCAATGCCTCCGCAAGCACGAATACGAACGCTAACGCGCCGGCTTCGGAATCGCCAAGCGCGGACGCTGCGGCAACCGCGGAAGCGAACGGGCCAACGGAAGCGAAGCCAACGGAGTTGACCATCTGGCCGGATACGGCGGAAGACAAACTCGCGGTTATCCAAGCGGCAGCGGATAAATACACCGCCGCAACAGGCATCAAGATCAATATCAAGCCGGTAGCGATGAACGATCAGCCGGATGTGCTCGCGCTTGACGGTCCCGCAGGCAAAGGTCCGGACCTGTTCTACCAGCCGGGAATCGGCAGCCTTGTCGTGAAAGGTCTCGTGCAAGAGGTAAAAGCCTCGGACGAAGTAAAAGGCACCTACACGCCGGAAGCACTTGCGGCTCTTAGCCAAGACGGTGTCCTGTATGGCCTCCCGCTAGTAACGGAAACTTACGCTCTCTTCTATAATAAGAAGCTTGTCCCTAATGCGCCGGCAACGATTGCGGACCTCGAACAAATCATGAAAGACCAGACCGACGCGAAGAAACAGAACTACGGCTTCCTCTTTGAAGCCGCGAACTTCTACTTCGCTTGGGGCTTCCTCGGCGGCGAAGGCGGCTATATTTTCAAAGACAATGCTGGCAAATACGACATCAACGATATCGGCCTGAACAAGGAAGGCACGGTAAAAGGCGCTTCCCTTATCCAAAGCTGGTTCAACAACGGTTACCTGCCTAAAGGCGTTAACGGCGACATCGTTGGCGGCTTGTTCACGCAAGGCAAAGTTGGCGCGGTTATCAACGGACCGTGGGCAATCAATGATTACAAAAAAGCGCTCGGCGACGATCTTGCCGTTGCTCCAATTCCTACCCTTGAGGGCGGCGCGCATCCAACCTCGTTCATCGGCGTAAAAGGCTGGATGCTATCCAAGTTTTCCAAATCCCCAGAGTGGGCAGCGGATTTCGCAGCCTTCCTGACGAACGAAGAGAACGCGCTTGAATACTTCAAGAAAACAGGCGAAGTTCCGCCGGTTATCAATGTACTGAATAATCCTGTTCTGACGGGTGATCCGCTTGTATCCGGCTTCTCGCAGCAAATCCAATACGGCCAGCCGTTCCCGACGGTTCCCGAGCTTGACCATGTATGGGATCCAATGGCGAATGCCCTGAAATTCATCACGGAAGGCAAAGACGTGCAAGCTTCCCTGGACGATGCCGTCAAACTCATTAACGACAAGATGAAAATGGCCGGCGCGAAGTAAGGCAATCCTCGCTCGCCATACCATGAAACAAGGAAAGGGGCTCTTACAGCCCCTTTCTCCATTAAATCGCATTCGGAAATATGGAAGGTGAACCAAACATGAACATCAACGCCCTGGAGCCGGCGCCGCAAGCCAGACAAAGCCATCATAATCCCGCTCTCGCGACCGTCCTGTCCATCGTTCCTGGAATAGGCCAGCTTTACAACCGACGCTGGATTAAAGGAATTGTATTTCTTGTAATTGGCTTAAGCTTGATCATTGCGTTATCCGTGCCTATCGCAAACAGTATCGCAGGAATGATTACGCTCGGGGACAACCCGGAGACCGACGATTCCCGTAATTTGCTCGTCCAAGGCTTGTTATCCTCGATCATAGGCGTTATTCTGCTGGGCCTGTACGTGCTGAATTTACTGGATGCCCGGAAGGACGCGAAAAAACGCCGGGAGGGTATGCGCACGCCGTCCGTCCGGCAGGCCTTCCAGGACAGCTGGGAGCATGGCTTCCCGTATTTCGTCGTCGTGCCGAACTTCATCATGATGGCGCTGATCGTTATTTTCCCGCTGCTGTTTATGATCTCACTCGCTTTTACCAACTACAACTTGTACAATTCTCCGCCTGCCCATCTGCTGGATTGGGTTGGTTTCGCGAACTTCAAAGCCCTGTTCACGGAAGCCGTGTGGAGCAAAAGCTTGTTTACCGTTCTTTCCTGGACGGTGGTATGGACGCTTGTCGCGACAACGCTGCAAATCACGCTGGCCTTTTTCCTTGCGGTTATGATCAATGACAGCCGCGTCAGGTTCAAGCGCCTGATCCGTACGGTTATGATTCTCCCTTGGGCGGTTCCGTCGTTTATGACCGTGCTTGTGTTTACGGCGATGTTTAACGATACGTTCGGCGCGATTAACCGGGATATTTTCTCCCACTTTGGCGTGTCGATTCCGTGGCTCTCCGATCCGACTTGGGCGCGCGTAGCGATTATCGGCATTCAAGTGTGGCTTGGTTTCCCGTATGTGTTCACGCTGATTACCGGGGTGCTTCAAGGGATCTCGAAGGACTGGTATGAAGCAGCCGATGTGGACGGAGGAAGCCGCTGGAAAAAGTTCCGCTTCATCACGATGCCGCATGTGCTGTTCGCAACGGCTCCGCTGCTCATTATGCAATACTCGTACAACTTCAATAACTTCAATATTATCTACCTGTTCAACAAGGGTGGTCCTCCCGTGCCGGGCCAGAACTCAGGTGCAACCGACATCCTGATCTCGTGGGTGTACAGCCTCACGTTTAAGGAAAACAACTACAAAATGGCTGCCGCCGTATCCATCATCATGGGTATTGTCGTAGCGGCGTTTGCTCTCTATCAATTCAGCAGAACCCGTTCCTTCAGAGAGGAGGATATGTACTAAGATGAAACGTTCGCTCAAATCCGCTCTGGAAGTGTCCGGTATTTATCTGGTTGTCCTTATCATGTTCGCCCTTATTTTGTACCCGCTGCTCTGGGCGTTTAGCATGTCCCTCAACCCGGGCACCAGCTTGTTCTCGCTCAAGATGATCCCGGATAACTGGTCGCTGGAGCATTACGAATGGCTGTTCAACAATCCGAGCAGCAACTATACCCTATGGTACAAAAATACGTTGATCATCGCGTTTGCGAACGGTCTAGCCTCGGTCTGCATCGTATCCATCGTTGCGTACGTATTCTCGCGGTTCCGGTTTGTCGGACGGAAGAACAGCATTTATACGTTCCTGCTGCTGCAGATGTTCCCGGTCTTGATGGGAATGGTGGCGATCTATCTGCTGCTCAATACGGTTAACCTGTTGGATACGTTTTTGGGTCTAATCCTGATCTATGTATTTGGCGGCTTGCCGATGAACCTGTTCCTTGTAAAAGGGTACCTCGATACGATTCCGCGCGATCTCGACGAATCGGCCAAAATCGACGGAGCGGGCTACCTGACGATTTTCTTCCGCATTCTGGTGCCGCTTGCAAGCCCGATCATCGCGGTTGTTGCCCTGTTTACGTTTATGGCACCGTTTTTCGATTTCCTGACGCCTCAAATCATTATCCGCAGCCCGGAGAAGTTCACGCTGGCGCTAGGCTTGTACAACTTCATTAACGATAAGTTCGCGAATAACTTTACGATGTTTGCCGCAGGAACAATACTGATTGCGATTCCGATCTCGATTGTCTTCCTGCTGCTGCAAAGGTTCCTTATTTCCGGTCTTGCGGATGGGGCTACAAAAGGTTAATAATTCATTTCATTTCAGGAGGAATGGGATTAATGCCGTCATTACTAAAGAAGCTGATGATTGTTTGCATGGCGCTCCTCATTGCGATCCCCCCGCTGTCCGCTAGCGCGGACGGCGTTTCCGGGATTAATAATGAAGACGCTTACATTCGAATTCATAATCCTTGGCAAGGGTATTCGCTTTATGAGGATGCCGAAGGTAAAGTGCGTTACGGTTTTCCCGCGGTAAACGATCCTTATGCGCAATGGACAATTGAGGAGAAGGATGGACGTAAGCGTTTCAAGAATCGCGCTACCGGCCATTACATGAACTCGGAGCAAGTGACGGATGCGAATATTACGAATGCGGTTGAGAGCTCGGCTATAAGCGAAGGCTCGTTATCCGACACTTGGGATATTGCGGAAGTATCAAGCAAGCCGGGGGAGTTCAATATTGTAAGCACGCGCAATCCGTCCTGGATTGTTAACTTCCAGATTCAAGACGGCAAGGTGCAGGCGAACAACTGGGCGCAAAAGGATTGGGGGAGCGCGGCATGGACGCTTGAACCCGCCGAAGCAACCGAGCCGGTTCGGATCGTTAACCCGTGGAACGGCTCCTATTTATATGAAGAAGGCGGAGAAGTGAAATACGGAGAAGTCGCTTTAAACCATGCATCTTCGCAATGGTTCGTCGAAGACAAGGATGGCTACCAACGTCTCAAGAACCGAGCGACCGGACATTACCTTCATTCGCAGGCGATTGCCGCGGAGCAAATTACGAATCCGGTTGGCATTTCCGCGATTGGCGAGGGCTGGACATCGGATTTATGGTCCCTGGAAGCGGCTGACGACAATGGCGGCATTCATATTGTCAGCTCCCGTGATAACAGCTGGGTCGTTAATATTCAAGGCACCGGTAACGGTCCGGACGGCATTGTCCGCGCGAATAACTGGGCGCAGAAGAGCTGGGGCAGCGCCGTCTGGAAGCTTGAGCCCGCTGCGGATTCTACTCCAAAGCGGATCAAGAACAACTGGAAGGGTACCTATTTGTACGAAGAGGACGGCCAGATCAAATATGGCGAACCGCCCTATACTGATAAGGCGTCGCAATGGATTCTAACCGACACGGCAAACGGGACGCTGCTGCGTAATCTTGCAACCGGTCATTACGCAACAAGCGTCGACTACGTTGGAGCAACACCGCTCTCCGCGGAGGGCTCGCCAGGCGCGGATTCGGCCTGGATTGTTGCGGCAGCCAAGAACGACAGCGGCGGTGAAGTCGAAGGCTACTTCACGCTAAGAAGCGCGGCAAGCGCAAGCAGCTTTATCAACGTACAGAATCAAGACGGCTTTGCTCAGGGAAATAACTGGGCGCAGGCCACGTGGGGCAGCGCGCAATGGGCGCTGGAGGATCCGGCTCCGCCGAAAGAACCCGTTGTTCCGTATATCCGGATCAAGAATAATTGGCTGCAATTGTATTTGTTCGAGGATGCAAACGGCGTTGTCCAGTACGGCAATGTACAGCCTTCGGACCGGAATGCGCAATGGCTGGTTGAGGATCATGACGGCGTAAAGCGGATTAAGAACCGCGGGACCGGTCATTATTTGAACAATGATGGAGTAGCGGGCGACCGCGACGCATTAAAGTCCACTGCCTTGGACGATGATTCAACGGCGGGCGATTGGACGATCGAGACATATCAAGGCTATAAGCTGATCGGCAAGTCTGGCGATGCCAGCGGCAAATACGTCAACGTCGAGAACAAGCTGAAGCATGCGCAGCTTAGCGTGGTGCCTAAGGATTGGGGCAGCCCGAAATGGGAGTTTATTACGGTAGGTGAAACAGCGCCAGCTTATGTGCGCCTGAAGAATAGCTATTTTGGCCAATATCTCTTTGAGGGCGAGAATGGCAAGGTTGCATACGGCCAGCCTGCTGCGGATGATCCGGCTTCCCAATGGTCCATCGAGACCGCTCCGCAAGGCGTATATATCGTGAACAAGGCGACTGGTCATATGATCTCCAACGAGAACATTAACCGTGCCGAGATTGAAGAAAACCCGCATCTCAAACCGCTGGAAAGCTTGACGCTTGATAAATCATGGGGCAGCGTGCAGTGGGAGATGACGGATGTTGAAGGTTCCGCGAATGCGAAAGTATTCAGCAATGGCTGGAATGCGAATTGGAATAACGAGCCTGCCCGCATTCATATGCAGGACCAGACCGGCTATGGTCAGGCGAGCCCGATTCCTGCCGACTGGGGCAGCGCGCAGTGGGTGCTGGAGCCCGCACTTGAAGCACCGGCGGAGTTGCCGGAAGGTTATATCCGCATCAAGAACGAAGCTTCCGGCCAATACCTGTATGAGAATGGCAGGAACGTTGTTTTGTACGGAACGCCGGCTGCCAATAACGCGGCTTCGCATTGGAAGATTACAAGCAAGGAAGGCAAGCAGCTGATCGTAAACCGGGCGACCGGCAACGCGATTTCAATCGAACATCTGCAGAGTTACCTCGAGACAACGGCATCACCGTCTGCGGACGACACGAAGGTGCAATGGGTAGTGGAAAATGCTCCTGCAGCCGGCCTTTATCTGCTCCGCAGCGCGGCTCAAGGTTATGAAGATAATTATATCCATACCGAAGACCTGCAGGGTTATGCGCAATATGAATTGAGATCGACTGAAAGCCGCGGCGTGCAATGGAGATTCGAAGCGGCGCCTGCGGAAGCGGTAACGGTACCGCCGGTTGACGGTCCGGCAAATGCGGTAACTCCGGTATTGAAGGAGCTTAACGCGGTCCGAATTGTGGACGCTGTCAGCGGCAAAGCATTGATTGAACGCAATGGCGTTGTGGTGGCGGATACGCCTGCTGCTGCCGACGGCAAAGCGGCGGAATGGCTGCCGCAGGATTATAACGGCCATAAGCAATACGTGAATCAGGCAACCGGCCGCAAGCTAGCCGTGAAGGCAAGCGGCCAGGCAACCGCGTTGACCGAGGGGGCAAGCTTGTCCACGCAATGGGATGTCTCGTCTTACGGGGGTTACCAAGTGCTCGGCAACGCTTCTGCCACAGGGCAATACTTGACGGTTGGTGCCGCTGGCACTGTATCCGCTCAAGCCGTAGAAGCGTCCGAAGCCGCGGCGCATTGGCAGCTGCAAGCGGTGAAGAGCGATATCCGTTACGAAGCGGAAGATGCGTTTATGACGGGCGGGATAACAGCAAATGGAACAGCTGTTACGGGCTTTACTCAAGAGGATGCGGCCTTGCTTTTTGCCGCAAGTACGGACAAAGCAGATAACTACTCCGCTAAGATTCGTTTCCGGAATAACGACAGCAGCACAAAAACGTTAGCCCTTTACGTCAACGGTCTGAAGCAAACCGCTGCCGCCGAGTTTCCAAGCACGGGCAGCAGCTGGTCAGACCTTACTCTGGAGCTGCCGCTTCGTGCCGGCATGAATACCGTATCGCTTCAATACGATAACGGCAGTACAGGCGGTATCGATGTAGATTACCTCCTCGTGCACAATGCGGTGAGCAAGGATTACCGCGGAGCGACCGTTCCGTTTACAACCTATGAAGCGGAGCATGGCATGACAAACGGTACTCTTATTGAAGAAGACCGTACGTTCAAGACTTTCGCTTCCGAGGCCTCCGGCAGAGAGGCGGTTCGTCTGGATGCAACGGGGCAATATGTCGAGTTCAAGACAACCGGACAGGCTAATGCGTTGACCATGCGTTATATCATCCCGGACTCCCCGGCGGGTGACGGCGAAGAGCATACGCTGACGCTTTACGTTAATGGCGAAAAACAAGGCAAGATCAACTTGTCCAGCAAGTACAGCTGGGTATACGGCAAATATCCGTGGACGAATAATCCGGCCGACGGGGATGCCCACCGCTTCTATGATGAGTCCCGCTTATTAATAGGCGATGTAGCAGCAGGTTCAACCATTCGCCTTGTGAAAGAAGCTGACGATAACGCCGAATATTACTTGGTGGACTTGGTTGATCTGGAGCAAGCGCCTGATGCTTACTCGAAGCCGGAAGGTTATTTATCGGTGGCGGACTTTGGAGCAACAGCGGACGACAGCTCCGACGACTCGGCCGCATTCGAAGCCGCAATCGCGGCTGCTAAGGAGCAAGGCGCCGGCGTATGGATTCCGGCAGGAAGCTTTAATCTTGCGCAAGGACCTCTCCATATCGATAATGTAACGATTCGCGGTGCTGGAATCTGGCATACGGAGCTGCATGGCGCAGGCTTCCTGGTGGAGGGAAGCAAGGTTCGCGTCTACGATTTGTATATGGATCTTGGCGTAACCGGACGTCATGACGAGCTGCGCGAAGCGGGCTTTGACGGAACGTTTGGCCAAGGCTCCATCATACAGAATGTATGGATCGAGCATGCCAAGGCGGGCATCTGGTCGATGCGCAGCGATGAGGGAGTGGTAACGGACGGCCTGTACGTTGGCGGAGTGCGTATCCGCGATACTTACGCTGACGGCATCAATTTTACAACGGGTACGCGAAATTCGATGATCGAGCAGACGTTTATCCGCAACTCCGGCGATGACAGCATCGCGCTTTGGTCGCAGAAGCCGGAAGGCGTATCCAACGATGACAGCCGGGTAAGCAACAATACAGTAAGGTTCAATACGGTACAGCTGCCTTGGCTTGCCGATAACGTGGCTATTTTCGGAGGACGCGATAACAAAGTGCAGGATAATATCCTGTCGGATACGGTTGGCTTTGGCGCGGGGATTGCGGTATCCACACGCTTTAATCCGGTTGCCTTTGACGGCACGACGCTCATCGAGCGCAACACGCTGATCCGTACCGGCGGCCGCGAGCCTAGCTGGGGGCAGAGCTTCGGAGCGATCTGGCTGTTCACGGGCGATAAGCCGATTGACGCCGATATTGCAATCCGCAACAACACAGCGCTGGATAGCACTTATCAAGGCCTGTACGTGAACGGACCCAACGCGATAACTAACGCTTCCCGCAGCATTACGATCGAGAACTACGTCATTGACGGTACCGGCACATGGGGCATCCATGTCAACAATGACGCAAGTGGTTCCATTAATCTGGATAATGTCATTGTCCGCAATACGAAGATTGGTCCTGTCTTTAATGCGAATTCCACAGGGTTTGAATTGCGCGCGATTACGCATGAAGACAACCCGGGCTCCGGCAATACGGGCGGTGGCGGTTCAACACCGGTTGAGCCATCCGTTAACTATGACGCAGATCTGCAAGCCGGACTAACCGCGGGCAAAAAAGAAATCGTCATCGACCTGGCGGCGGGCGGTAACTTGGGCACTGCCGAATTCTCTGCCGCTGTACTGAAGGCTGCAGCATCCGCAACGCAAGAAGCATCTATCGTCATCCGTTATGGAGGTATGACTTACACGCTTCCATCGACGATTTGGACCATTCTGGAGGAAGCGGGTTATGCGGATGCATTGGCAGCAGCGAATGCCAAGCTGACGCTGACACTTTCGCCGGCCTCCGGCACGCTGGCCGACGAGATGAAGAGCAAAGCCGCTTCCGCAGGCTTTACCCTTGCCGGCAATCCGGTTTCCTTCGAGCTGACGCTGCAGTCCGGCGGCCAGTCCATACCGGTCCATCAATTCGGCAAGCAGTTCGTTGCAAGAAGCTTTACGTTTAATGGTCAGTTAGATCAAGAGCACGGCTCTGTTGTTGTTTACGATCCGGCAACCGGCCAGTTCAGAACGGTGCCTGCATGGTTCGCAAGCCAAGGCGGAAATACGGTCGTAACGGTACTGAGCACAACAAACAGCTTGTACGCCGTTGCGGTTACGGATACTACCTTTAGGGATATCGCTGTCCATTGGGCCAAGGACGATATTCTGCTGTTAGCAAACAAACGGATAGTGAACGGCGTATCAACGGATCTGTTCGCGCCAAACCGCAATATTACGAGAGCCGAGTTCGCTGCGCTAGTTGTAAAAGCACTCGGCCTTGCATCAGGCAGTGATGAAGCAACACAATCCTTTACGGATGTTACTTCACCCGCCTGGTACGCTTCTTATGTGAAGACAGCCGTTCAATACGGCATTGTAAAAGGCATGAGTGACGGGACATTCCGTCCGAATCAGGAAATTACCCGCCAGGAAATGGCCGTTATGCTGGCACGGGCATTGGAACTTGTAACGAAGCACGAACAAACCCAATCCGAAGCGCCGGAAGCGGCTTTCCCGCAAGACGGCAGCCAGATTGCCGATTGGGCGCAGTCCGCAATCAACAAGCTTGTTGCCGCCGGAATCATGGAAGGCAAATCATCCGGCAAGTTTGCGCCGCTCGACCAAGCTTCGCGCGCTGAAGCAGCCGTAACATTGAAGCGTCTGCTGCAGGCAGGCGGTCTGATGAACAAATAATAGCGAGTCCAGGCAAGCCGGTCAGGGAGTGTTTCCCGGACCGGCTGTTTGCCATGCTCTCAAGGTCACAATCTTACTATTAAAAGTTACAATTAGAGTAGTCGGAAAGAATCAGGCCGTTGTATGATGAGGTATCTAACCTTGTGCCAAGGAGACGAGTGACATGTTCAATAGAGCTAACAAGAAAGCGCTTCCAATAATTGTGGGATCGCTGCTCGTCGTTGCTATTCTAATCGCTTTCTCGACGATGTACGGACAAACGCCCAAGCCGGTCAAATCACCGGCCGATTCGAATATAGCCCGGACCCAAGAAGATACGGAAGCCAAACCGAAACCGGCAGCCGGCAGCGATACCGACCGGCTGGTTATGGTTTTCCCCGCGGGTAATGTGCCGAAGGATCTTAACCTTGTTGAGGATAAAATAAACGACTACCTCATGAAGAAAATTAACGCAACCGTGGATATCCGCACGATCGACATGGGCTCCTGGTGGGATAAGACGGGGCTGATGTTCGCATCGGGCGAGCAGATGGACATTGTTTTTACGGCAGGCTGGATGCGTTTCGGAGACGAGATTGCGAAGGGGCGCTATCTTCCGCTGGATGAATTGCTGGACAAATACGGATCGGGTATCCGCAAGATTCTGGATCCTTCCATTCTGGAGGCCAGCAAAGTAAACGGCAAGCTGTACGGCATTGTGACCAACAAGGAGTTTGCCTCCAGCAAAGGGCTTGTGCTCCGTCAGGATCTGGTCGACAAGTACGATATCGATCTGTCGCAGGTCAAGACATTGGCCGATTTTGGCCCAATCTTCGAGAAGATCAAGCAGGATGAACCGGAGCTGGCTCCGCTGCAGGCAAGGGCAGACCGCAGTCCGCTTACGTTTATGATGCAATACGGCATTTTCGACATGCTGGGAGAAGGTCCGGGCGTTCTGCGCCGTGAAGGGCAGTCGACAAAGGTGCTAAGTATGGCGGAGACTCCTGAATTTATGGCTTATGCCAAGCTGCTCTACGAGTGGAACCGGAAGGGATACCTTAATGCGGATGCCACAACGTCGAAGGATAACGAATATGACGCGGTAAAAGCCGGCAACGCCTTTGCTTATGCGGAATCGCTGAAGCCGGGTTTTGAGATCCAGGCGTCCAGGGATACCGGATATCCGATGATAAGCGTGGAACTGACGAAGCCCTATACCACTACGGCGGATACAACAAGCGCGATGTTTGCGATCACCCGCAATGCGAAGCATCCGGAGAAATCGATGCTGCTGCTTAATCTCCTATACACCGATCCTTATTTGCTGAACCTGCTGGATTGGGGCATCGAGGGGATTCATTATGTCAAGAAATCCGACAACGTCATTGGGTACCCGCCCGGCGTTGACGCGAAGACGGTTGGCTACAATCTGAACCAGCCGTGGATGTTTGGCAATCAATTGAATTCCTATCTGTGGGAAAACGAGAACCCGGGATTATGGGAGGAATACCGCAGCTATAACGAGCAGGCGGATAAGTCGAAGGCGCTGGGCTTTGTTTTTAACCCGGAGCGGGTGAAGGCGGAGATTGCGGCTTCGATTCTGGTCGAGAAGGAATTTATGCCGGCCTTTAATACCGGTGCGCAGGACCCGGAGAAAATCATTCCGATGTACGTAAGCAAGCTGAAGGCGGCGGGAGCCGATAAGGTTGTCCGGGAGAAGCAGCGCCAGCTTGATCTATGGCTTGCGAATCACTAGCCGCCGGCAACGTCTCAATGAGGAGAGGAGAAAGGTTATGAGACAAGCAACGATGCGTTCCAGACTGATACTTGGCTTTGGTCTCGTTATTATCCCTCTCGTCATTTTGCTGTTGTGGAACAATCTTTACGCGACGAAGGTTGTCCATTCCCAGGTGGCGCAGTCGAACCGCAACATGCTTACCATGTACATGAACGATATGGACCAGGTTCTTGGCGAGATCGAGAACTATCTTTATAAAGCGGCGGAACAGGATCAAAGCCTGATTTCGCTCAGCCAATACGATAAGGACAGCTGGGAGTATTATTTGTCCACGACGCAGACGGCAAACGATCTGGATTTGAACATCAACTATTACGACTCGGCGGATGTTTTGTTCGCTTACGGCGGGAAATACAAGGAGCTTCTGGTCGCCCAGCAGCAATCCGTTACCTATGCCCGCAAGCAGGAGATTCAGTCCAAGCTGAAGGAGCTGCTGGCGGGTAACGATCCAGCGCTTCGCGCGGGCTGGAAGGTTGTCGAGCTGAAGGGGCAATATGCTCTCGTCCGCGTTGTGGATACGAATTACGACTCTTATATCGGAGCATGGATTGACCTCAACCGGTTGATGGAGCCCATTCGCCAGTTGGGTCAGGGAGGCAAGGCGGAAGCGCTTCTGGTATCGGGGGAAGGGGAACCTCTATCAACGGTAGGAACATCAATCCGCCAGGAGGTTGAAGCTTTTGACCTGACGGCTTATATGGATAACGGGAATGCGGCTTACAATATCGTCAAGCTAGGCAATCCGTATTTGCTTGTAGCCAAGAGCTCCCGGATGGCGGATATGAACCTGATCTTCCTTCTTCCGGAGCGCAAGCTTCTGGAAGGTCTTCCGATTTTCCGCAAAATGACGTATCTCATTCCGATGCTGGCGGCGATCATGCTGGGACTCTATCTCTTATTCCTGCAAAATTCGATCGTGAAGCCAATCCATCATTTTATTAAAGGGATGCGGAAAATCCGTTCCGGCGACCTGAGCGTCCGGATGGAGGATTACAAGCTTCAGGAGTTTATAACGCTCAAAGAGACGTTTAACGGCATGGCCCAGCAGATTGAGCATTTGAAGATTGATATTTACGAGGAGCAGCTGCGGACGCAGAAGGCGGAGCTAAAGCATCTGCAAGCCCAGATCCACCCCCATTTCTTCATGAACTCTCTGAATATCGTCTATCAGCTCGCCCAGATCAAAGACTATGAAGTCATCCAGCATATGTCCCTTCATCTTGTGAGGTATTTCCGGTTTACGACCCGCACTCAGGTATCAACGGTGACCGTGAAAGAAGAAGCCGAGCATATTTTCCATTATCTATCCATTCAGAAATACCGGTTCCCGGAGACGCTTGCCTTTGATTTCCAAGTTGATCCGGCGCTCGAGAAGATGAGCATTCCGCCGCTGACTATTCAGCCGATGGTTGAAAACGCGATGGTGCACGGCTTCTCGATCCGCACGGGCTCGCCGTTCCATATCCGGGTGAAGGTATCGGCCGAGGGCGAAGGGGAGGACGCAGAGCTGATCATTGAGGTGGAAGATAATGGAAAAGGTCTAACGGAGGAGCAAATGGAGCATTTGCGTACAAAGGTTCATTCGCTTGAGCCCGGTGACGGCAGCTTAGGGCTGTGGAACGTTGTCCGGCGATGCAGGCTCTACTATAAAGGAACAGTCAGAATGGCATTTGGCGGCGCGGATCCGCAAGGCGCGGTCGTAACGCTTCGGGTGCCGAGATACAAATCGGGTGAAAGGGAGCCGGGACTATGATACGGGTACTTATTGTCGATGATGAGATCTATGCGGTAAAAGGACTCCGTTCCGGCGTACGCTGGGAGTTGATCGGGGTAGACGGGGTATATGAAGCTTATCATGCTCCAATGGCGCAGCAACTGCTGCTTGAACAGCCAATTGATATTGTCATTTGCGATATCGAAATGCCGGAGATCAGCGGTCTTGAATTGATGGAATGGGTAAAAGAGCGCGGCATGTTCCCGGAGACGATTGTCTTGACCTGCCATTCGGAGTTCGAGTACGCCAAGCGCGCGATTCATCTGGGCAGCTTTGAATATCTGCTGAAGCCCGTTGTTTATACCGAGCTGGAGGAGACGCTGCTTACCGCCATCTCCCGGGTGAAGGAGAAGCGGAGAATCAGTGAGACCGACGACCAGTACAACAAGATTGTTGAGTTGTGGAACAGCCGCAAGCCGATGCTTGTCGAGCGGTTCTGGCAGGATCTGCTCGAACGGAGAGTTTCAAGTAATCCGGAAGCTATTCGTCAATCACTCTCCGCTTACGATATGCGGATGAGTACAGTTGAACAGGTACGCCTCATCCTAATTAGCGTGGAGAGCTGGGAACGTCCGCTTAACGAGCGGGATGAGCTTATAATGGAATTTGCGCTGCGCAAATCGGCCGATGAGCTGCTGCTCGAGAAGCTTCCCGGCAACGTTATCCAGGATCACCGGGGCAATATTCTTGTGGTGCTGCATCTAGGCGAGGTCGAAGCGGCTAGAGAAGAAATCGAGGCGTTATGCCGGAATTACGTTGAAGCCTGCAGGCAGTATTTCTATTGCCGGCTCTCCTGTTATGTAGGTCAATTAACCGCCGTAACGGAAGTGCTGCAAAGCTATCTGGCGCTGCTTAACAAGGAATACCGCAATGTGAGTATGGCAGGCGGCGTAATTTGGAGCGAGGACCCGATGAGCAACACGGTGAAACCAGCCGTTAGCTTTACGGAGTCCATGCTGGATTGGGCTGATTTGCTCGAGCAGGGGAGCACGACGGAGCTCTCTCTCAAACTTAAAGAATGGACCAATTCTATTGATCCTGGTAAAGCAACGGTTGAGACGCTAACCGCTTCCTACCATGCGCTCTTGCAAGTCATCTATTATGCGATGCACCGCAAGGGGCTCCAAGCCCAGCAGCTTTACGAGAATCACGCTTGCTCCAGCGTGGAGACCGCAACCCGTTCCGTTGTACAGTTCAAGTTATGGGTAAGCTGTATAGCCGAAGCCGCGGGCAGCCTGTTTACGAGAACGATGACGGTAAGTCCAATTGTACAAAAGGTAAAAGCGTATATTGCCGAGCATCTGAACGAAGAGCTTTCCCGCGAGCAGCTGGCGTCTATTGCTTTTGTTAATCCGGCCTATCTGTCCCGCTTGTTCCGGAAGGAGACCGGCATGGTGCTGACCGATTATATATTGAAGGAAAGAATGGAAAGAGCCGCGGAGCTGCTGGCTACGACGGACCGCAGCATCAGCGAGATTGCCGACGGGCTCAGCTACGGAAATTTCTCTTATTTCGCCAGATTGTTCCGCAAGGTTCACGGAGTTACGCCGCAGGAATACCGCAAGCCTTACCGCAAAGTACAGTAAAATCAATGGAAATAGCCCCTTTTCGCTTACCACCTTCTCAGGTGGTTTTTTTGTTTTTTCATAAAATTTCCTTTCGCGGGCATCATGAAGTTAAAAGAATTGGCGGGAGGATGTATATGGAGCATAACGGACAACCATTAGAGCAGCCATCGAAACCATTTGCATCCGTCAGCGACAACTTAGCTTTTATCAGGCAATCTCTTGGCTCACCCAATGATTTATTGATCCGCACCTTTCGGATGGCGGAAGGTGAAAAAGCAGCGGTTGTATGTATCGAAGGCCTGGCTGACAAGCAGGTTATTCAGAATCAGGTTATCAGCCAGCTGATGCAGGAAAGCGGAAGCCGTTTTGCCCGTACGGACCGTACCGAGAATACCGGACAGATGGACGATGAATACAGCAGAGGAACCGAAGCGCAAACGACCGAGCAGCTTTCTCTGCAGGACTTGAGGCGTTCTTCGGATTGGGATGACATTATGCTGACAATCCTGTCCGGAGATGCCGCTCTATTTGTGGAAGACATGGAAGAGACGGTTCTGATCGGAAGCAAAGGCTGGAAAAGCCGGGCGATAGAGGAACCGCAGACCGAATCGCTTATCCGCGGACCAAGGGACGGATTCACGGAAGACCTCCGGACAAATACGGCATTAATTAGAAGAAGGATCCGGGATTCCCATCTCCGGTTCGACTCTTATTGCATCGGACGCAGATCAAGGAAGGATGTAACGGTAGCCTATATAGAGGGTATTGCAAACCCAATGCTCGTGAACGAAGTGAAGCGGAGAGTCGGTACGATTGATATGGATGATCCGGAAGGATCGGGTTTTATCGAGCAATGGATTCAGGACCATTACTGGTCGCCTTTCCCGCAAATTATGAACACGGAGCGTCCGGATAAGGTGTCTGGTGCCTTGCTGCAGGGCAAAGTGGCGGTTCTTGTGGACGGTACTCCGTTTCAATTGGTTATGCCGGTGACGATCGGTTCCTTTATTCAATCGCCGGAGGATTATTACCAGAACTGGATACTGTCGAGCGTACTTCGGATTTTACGCGTTTTTGCCGTTTTTATAGCCTTATTTCTGCCGGGGTTATATATCGCGCTGTTGGAATATCATCACGGAATGCTGCCGTCCAAGCTTGCCTTTTCCGTAGCGGGGACAAGAGAAGGGGTTCCTTTCCCGGCTGTTGTGGAGACTTTTCTAATGGAAGCAACCTTGGAGCTTTTACGGGAAGCGGGCGTTCGGCTGCCGAAATCGATTGGCCAGACGATCGGGGTTGTAGGCGGTCTGGTTATTGGCGAGGCGGCGGTAACGGCAGGCATCGTAAGTCCGGTAATGGTGGTTGTAGTGGCTGTTACCGCTATCGCGTCGTTTGCCATTCCTTCCTATGGGTTTGCAATATCCATTCGGTTAATGCGGTTTCTTATTATGATCGCGGGAAGTGTATTTGGGCTCTACGGCATTGTACTAGCTATGATTATCACTTGTATCCATCTCGTGAATTTAAGGAGCTTTGGCATTCCGTATACCGCACCGCTTGCGCCGCTTCGCTTGTCGGACTGGCGGGACCTTATTTACCGGCTGCCCGTCATTCGTATGTCCCATAGACCGGAAATATTGGAAACGATGGATACGAAAAGATTGAATACTAGCAGCAAAAGAAAGGGATCATCATGAGAATTAACAGCTACGGCGAAAAACCTTTATCTTCTTTGGAGATGGGCATGACGACAACCTCCATGCTGATTGGCGTAGGGATTCTGACGCTTCCCCGCTCGGTGGCAACCTACACGGCCTCGTTTGATGGCTGGATGAGTATTCTGCTTGCGGGCAGTATTGCGCTTCTTGCAGGCTGGCTAGTTTCCAAGGTAGCAGTCCGGGCGGGGAGTAAACCGTTTCTGGAATATTCGGTAACCCTGGTAGGCAGGCCGGTCACTTATATAATTGCGGCTCTCCAGTTCAGCTATTTCTTAGGCTTCTGCTCCTTTGAGACAAGGGCAATCGCCAACATTTCGAAGCAATACTTATTTGACCGAACACCGGTTGAGTATATCTCGCTAGTGTTTGTTTTGGTTGTTGTCTACGGGGTAGCCGGCAGCAGGTCGGGGCTGCTTCGTCTGAATGTTCTGTTCCTCCCCTCGGTTCTGATTATGGTTGCGATTGTTGTCTGCTTCGGGTACAGATGGTATGAATTCGATAATCTGAAGCCGTTTTTTATTACCCCGCCAATCGGCATTGCGCAGGGGATGAAAGAGGTTGTCTACTCCCTGCTCGGGTTTGAGATTATTTTGTATTACATCGTGTTTATGGAGCGTCCGGAAAAGGCGCCTAAAGCCGTAATGTCAGGCATTGCATTGACAGTCTTTATCTACCTGGTTATCTATCATCTTGCTATCGGCATTTTCTCGAATATTGGAACCATGAACATCGTATATCCAACCATTGAGCTGGCGAAGGAAATCCAGTTCCCGGGCAACTTCTTCGAGCGGTTTGAATCGTTGTTTTTTGTCATCTGGATTATGACGATCTACAACACAGCGGCCATGGGGTTTGATTTGGCTAACGAATGCCTGTCTTTTCTGTTCAAAAAACTAACCAAACGCTACAGGCTGCTTATTATTGCACCCATAGCTTATATGATCTGCATGGCTCCGGGTGATATGGCGGAATTCACGACCCTTGGTAACATCATCAGCTATATGGCGATCATTTCCGGCATATTATTGCCGATCTCGCTTCTGATGTTTGGGGGAAAGAAGAAAAAGGAGGAGAAGGCAAATGATAAGAGCGGCGCGTAGAGGTAGACGAATGCTGCTCTTGGCAATGGCTTCTTCTGTTCTTCTCTCAGGCTGCTGGGACAGGGTTGAGATCGATCAGCGCGGTTTTGTAGTAGGAGTAGGGATTGACGAACCGGCTAAAAAAGAAGGGAAGCAGGATAGCGGAAATCAGCAAGACAGTAATCAGGATAGCGGAAATCAATCACAAGATAAGCAGAAGGGCTCTTCCAAGCAGACATTTAAAGTCGTCTACCAAATTGTTATGCCCGCGGAGCTTAGCACAAATAAGGCGGATAGCGGCGTAAGCGGAGGCAAAGCTTTTTTTAATATGGCGGTAGAGGAAAATACGATGGCGACTTCGATGGCAAAGCTCTCCCAGCGTTTGAGCCGCGCTCCTTTTTTTGAACATTTAAAGGTCATTGT